>CAJPJR010000072.1 GCA_905369775.1 Prevotellaceae bacterium UBA1746 | reverse complement strand
GGTGCCGGGATCGAAGTCTTGGTACATGTTGGCGCTGTAATACCAGCCTTTGCCCATTCCTCCGTTGAGATTGAGCGAATATTCGTTCAGTCCAAAGTGATTGGCTTTGTAATCGAGCCTTCCGTGAAATCCTTCTTGGCCGAGCTGGGTGAAAGAGTTGACAGCATAGCCGATGTTGCCCGTGGTAATGGCCGTTTCTGAGATCTTCAGCAAACCTACATGCGAAAGACTGGCATCGGAACGCCAATTGGCGTTGACGCTGTGCGGGTTGGTCGCGTAGGTGACGGGGAGTCCGTTCTCGAGCACGTTGACATCGGCCGAGGGCAAACCGATTTGAATTTCGCGCGGGCCGTTGGCGCTGGCCGCATTGAGCATCACGTTGCGATTCTTCTCTTCTTTCTGCGAAGACTTGGCATCCTGTGCATGTGCGATGGAGGCAAAGAGCGCCAAAGCGAGCACTGCGCTGAGGCGAGCGGCGAGGAAAGTAGTCTTCTTCATGAGGTGTATTGCTTGAATGGGAACTTGTGGGTTTTGATGCCGCAAATATAAGTCCACTTTGCAAATCGCTTGTGATTTCGTCGCCCAAGCACGTGTAAAAATCGTTCATGTAACATTTTTGCAACAGAATGAACGAATCGGGCACACCCTCTTTTTTGAACCTCGCTCTCGCACAAATCGCGTGCTCCGGGCGACAGGGTAAACAAATGGCGGCATCCGCCGGAGGAACGCCGCCATCTGTCTATCCGACGAAGTGATTATTTCGACAAAACGCGATCGCCCAGCATCTTCGCAAAAGCCATTTCCAACTGATTGATGTCGACAAGTCGTTGCATCAATTCGTTGAGTTGATCGGGATGCTGCATCAAATCGGGATTTCTCAGCGCGATGAGGATCTCTTCTTTCTGCACTTGCAAGATGGCATGCTTGTAATCGTTGATCACACGCGGCACAATTTCGTCGAGCCGCTTCTGTTCGGGCACGTATTGCTGCTGTTGCATGGTCGACAACTCGTAGCGTTCGCCGGTCAATGTGTCGGCAATGCGCCCAATCTCGGGGTTGCTGTGCGCCAGAAAGTAATCACGCGCGCAAAATCCCGGTCGGTCGGCCTGTGCCGCGGCCTCTTCCAGCATTTCCTGGTAGTGAGGCGTGCTCAATCGCAGTTCGTCGGCCATCAACTCCTCATAAACATACGGCGCCACCAGGGGGCTGTCCACCTGCGTCTCCTGTTCGGTGGGCGTGGTGGCCGACCCGAATCGTCGTTCCACGGGCTCGGGGGGGACAATAACGGGGCATTCGCCGTAGCGCAACACCAATTCCAAGAGTTCCCGCTCACAGGCCTCAAAATGTTGCTGCACTTTCCCCACGCCGCTGAGGGGCATCGGCAGCGGGCGGGCGGGCGTCGGCGCGAAACCGGCACTGCCGCCTGCGGCAAGGGCTTCGATCGGGAGCTCCTCCTCGGGCGTGGCCTCACCGCCCCCGTCTCGGCCACCGGAACTTGCGGCGTTGGACGGCAAAACGGGGGAGTTTTCGCCATTTGTCGGGAGCTTTTGCTCAGAAACGGGGGAGTTTTGAGCCGCAGCTTCCGCGTTGGTTCGGCGCCGCTCCGCTTCATTGCGCGCATCGGCCCGCATCTTTCGGATTTCCGTCCCGACTTCGCTCACGATCACCGCTTCGTCCATGCCCAGACGCCCCGCCAACTCGTGCACATACACCTGTCTCACGATGTCGCTGGGGATGACGGCGATGCTTCTCACGATGTCGCGAATCACTTCGGCGCGCTTCATGGGATCGCCCGCCGCGCCCTGCATAAGGAGGTCGGTTTTGAAACGCATGAAGTCCGTTTGATGCGTCTCGATGTAAGTCTTAAATTCTTCGGCGGTGTGCGACTGTGCGAAACTATCGGGGTCCTCGCCTTCGGGAAGCAGGAGGACTTTGATGTTGAGCCCCTCGGAAAGGAGCATGTCGATGCCGCGCAGTGAGGCGTGAATCCCCGCGGCGTCGCCGTCATAGAGCACGGTGACGTTTTCCGTGAACCGGTGAATGAGTCGCACCTGCTCTTTTGTGAGCGATGTCCCGCTGGAAGCCACCACATTCTCGATGCCGCTCTGGTGCATCGAGATGACATCGAGGTAACCTTCCACCAAGAAACAACATTCTTGCTTGACAATGGCCTGCTTGGCCAGGTACAAGCCGTAGAGTTCTCGCTTCTTGGAGTAGATTTCCGACTCGGGGGAGTTCACATATTTCCCGACATTTTTGTTCTGCTCGGTGTTCAGCACGCGCCCGCCGAAAGCAACGACGCGCCCCGACACACTATGCACCGGAAAAATGACGCGGCCGTGATAGCGGTCCAGGAGTTTGCCGTCGTCCGTGCGATAGCACAGACCGGTGCTTTCCAGGTATTTTTCCTCAAAGCCCTTTTTCTTGGCCGCATGTGCCAGTGCATCGCGCTGTTCGAGCGCATAGCCCAGCTGAAATTTTCGTATGATGTCGTCGCGCAGGCCGCGGCGTCGGAAATAGCTCATGCCCACCGCAACGCCGTCGACGTTGTTGTGGAGTGTCTCCGCGAAGTAATCGCGGGCCCACTCGTTGACCACAAACATGGCTTCGCGAGCAGAGGCCGTGGCACGTTCCGCATCACTGAGTTCTTTGTCGCGCACTTCGATGCCATAGCGCCGCCCGAGCCATTTGATGGCTTCGGGAAAGGTGAGTTGCTCGTGCAGCATGACGAACTTAACCACGTTGCCGCCGTTGCCGCAACTGAAACATTTGCACAGCTGCTTCGAGGGCGACACCATGAACGAAGGCGTCTTCTCATCGTGGAAGGGGCAGAGGCCTTTGAAGTTGGCTCCCGACCTCCGAAGGGTGACAAAATCGCCCACCACATCCACAATATCTGCCGCCGCTAAAACGCGATCTACAGTAGAACGATCAATCATATAATTACAAAACAATGAATATCTGAGCGAATTTACATCTTTTTCGGGCACGTTGCAAGAAGGACGCAGCCAAAAGTCGTATCTTCGCAAACAAAAAAGATACTTATATATGCATCGTACGGTTGTTCTCTTTCTTTGCCTCGTGTCGTGGGCTCTAAGAGGCGTTGCGCAGTCGGATGCCTATCGACAATACATTGAAACGTATAAGGTCATGGCCATAGATCAGATGCAGCGCTACCGCATCCCGGCCAGCATTACTTTGGCGCAAGGACTGCTCGAAAGCGATGCAGGCCGTTCTACGCTCGCTGTGGTGGCCAATAACCATTTCGGCATCAAGACCGGCGGACTATGGTCGGGGCCTTACATCCTGCGCAACGACGATGCGCCGAACGAACAATTCCGCAAATACAATTCAGCAGCCGATAGCTACGAGGACCACTCGCGGTTCCTCTCGACGCGCGGACGCTACTCTTCCCTCTTTTCTCTCCAACCGACCGACTATTCCGGCTGGGCTTCGGGACTGAAAGCCGCGGGCTATGCCACCAATCCGCGCTATGCGGAGATGCTCATCAGCGTGATCGAGCGCTATGATCTGTCGAAATACGACCGCATGCGCCTGGTTTATCAATATGCCGACCAACCGCAAGACGTCGGCGGCATAGAACGTCCCGTACACTTGTGCAATGACGTGGTTTATGTCGTGGCGACTCGCGGCGACAGCTTCGCAACTATTGCGGCCGACACGGGCATCAGCGAATCGAAACTGCGGAAATTTAACGAGGTGGGCAAGGAATACATGCTGGCCGAAGGCGACATTGTGTACCTTGCCGAGAAGAAAAAGCACGTGGCTGAGGCATTGCGCATGACGTTGCACACGGTGCAACCGGGAGAGTCCATGTATTCCATCGCGCAACACTATGGAATCCAATTGAAATACCTCTACAAATGGAATCTCTTCCCCAAAGACTATGAACTTGCTGTGGGCGATCGGCTCGTACTGAAGTGATACTCACGGCTTTCGCCATTGCGAGAGCGCGAAACACAATTGTTCGACTTCATACAAACCAACCACCGCGTCTTTTCCCACAGAGGGCAACTTCATTCGGAGTTGCCCTTTTTCTATAGCCCCGCATTCCATGTCGCCCATGAACCTGAATCCTTCCACATCGCACAGTTTGTAGGTGGCTTCCTTCGCGCACCACGCGGCCAACACTTCGGCCGGCGTGGACAAACGCTGCAATTCTTCGGCGGAAAGGAAACGTTCGCGCACACGCCATGCCTTCTTTGCATCGCCTTCCAGGTCGATGCCCACCCGATGTCCACGGGGAGAGAAGGACACTGCGACCAAGTTGGCCGCGTGCGTGACGCTGATTTCTGCCGGTGCTTCCGCTCCCGTCGAGAAAAGGAAGGGACGGCCGGTGGCGTGGTAGGCTACTTTCGCCGACGCCCCGACGTTTCGGTGCACCAGACAGCGGGCCGCCAGCCATTCGCAGCGACGTTTCTCGGAACCGATGCGCGAAAATCGCTCGGCATAGGGCGACACATCGGTCAGGGTACGCAACAACGTCCACATTTCTTCGGACGACTCGTCGAGTCTCCAAAACGAAATGTGGACGTTGTCCAAAACTAAAGTACGTAAGTAGGGCATGAATTGCAATTAAAAAGGCGCCGCTTCGGGCTTCGCTGCGGACGGTGCGCTCCCACTTGGGGGCGTGGACTGTTGCGGCCCGGCACTCGGCTGGTTTTGCTGCGGACGGGGCGAGAGCATCTCCATGCTGCTGACCCACACTTCTGTGACATAACGCGTCACTCCCTGTCGGTCGGTGTAATTGCGGGTGCGCAATTCGCCTTCCACGTAAAGTTTGTCGCCTTTGCGCACGTATTTCTCGACCACCTCGGCGAGTCTGCGCCAAAACAAGAGGTTGTGCCACTCGGCTCGCTCGGGCACCTGCGTGCCGTTGGGCAGCGTGTAACCGGGAGTGGAGGTGGCCAGCGAAACCTTGGCCGTGCAAACTCCGTTGTCGACGTAACGCACCTCCGGATCTTTGCCGACATTGCCAATCAGCATCACTTTATTCATAGATCAAAGACGTTTAGGTTGCCATATTATCCGCCGTTCGACTCACACTGCGGGACTTCAACGAATGCGATCGGCCGAACGCAAGAGTTTGCGGTCGCGATTCACACCACGGAAAGCCAAAATCGAGAGAACGAAGGCCACTGCGGGGAAGAGAATGGCCAGTCCGGGATTGAAAGCGCCCTTGGGCAAATCGGTCGACAGCGAGAACCACTGCCAAAGCAGCACGGCGTAGTAGCCCACCACGAGCAATTGCGAGCAAACGATGAGGCTCATTTGGCGCGCCTGCCTTTTGAAAGAGAAAAGGGCCCAGATGTCCAAGATCAATGCGCCGCCGACGGACACCACCAGCAAGAAAGCAAACCAAAGCGGCGAGCTGAAATTCGTATCGTTGGTGTCTACGCCAAAAGGACTGAAATTATAATAGAGATTGCCGTCTATTGCCGTCCAACTCCACACGGGCAAGAAGAAGACAAGCGCCAAGAGCACGATGGTGAGCAGCAGATAGAGGCTCTGAATACGTTGAATCATAACAGAAATCGGTTAAGGGATAAACAACAAAGGCCTCCAAGGGTCGCAAGACTCTCGGAGACCCGTGCCAAAAATTGGTTTGTCTGAGGTTCAATCTTCGTTGAGTTGCTGATCACGCTCCTTCAACGGGTTACGGAAGTAGACATTGCCGCGCAAAAACTCGTCGGCTGCGATGAGCGTCGGCTTGGGCAAGCGCTCGTAGTAGCGAGAAATTTCAATCTGTTCGCGGTTCTCAAAGGTTTCTTCGAGGTTTTCAGTGCTCGACGCGAATTCCTTCAATTTGCGACTCAGATCTTCTTTCATCTTCGCACCGATTTGGTTGGCTCGTTTGCTCATAATGACAATACTCTCATAGATATTGCCTGTCGGCTCTGCGAAGTCCATCAGATTGTGCGTCACCGTATTGGTGGGCGCCTTAGACTTTTTGTAATCCATCGTTATAGTGCAATTTATTGTTCTGAAGGGGTGTGGGTGGAATCGGCTGCCGCGGGCTGTTCCTCCTTGGGGAGGCCGAGCTGTGCGCGAGCTTCTCGCCAAAGCGCATTGGCTTTCGGGATGAACTTGGATTCCGGGAACTCATTGACGAAGCCATAATACTCGTCAATGGCCGCTTGATAGCGTTCGGCCTTGCGACTTTCGACGCTCTGTTTGGCCAAATCAAATTTCGATCGGAGGATCAAAATGGCGAAGTCCTCTTTTCGCGGAGAATAAGGATAGTCGTTGATGGCATTCTGCGCGGTGACGATGCAAGCTTGGTAATTGCTGCCACCATTGGTGCAATTGCCGAAATACGTGCCCAGATCATAATAGAGTTTGGCCGCTGCGTATTCTTTTTCGATCAGCTTATCTTGCAGTTCGAAGATGCGTTTCATGGCCTCCTTGGCGTAGCTCGTCTTCGGATAGGCGTCGGCCAGCTCTTTGAACTCAGTGATCGCCTTATAAGTGTCCGTTTGATCCAAACGGGGCTCAGGCGTATTTTCATAGAGCGAAAGTCCGCTCATGTATCTCGCCGCCAAGGCATAGGTGCCTTTGGGATAGGTCTGATAATACTTTTTGAAATAACCCGCCGCTGCGTCGTACGCCTTATCTTTATAGGAAGACATGCCCAAAAGGAAGAGGGCTTCTTCTGCCCGGTCGGTGCCTTTCGCGCCGGCAATCAGGTCCATGAACAGCGTGGAGGCTTGTCCGTAGTGGCCGTCGAAGTAATATTGTTTGGCCGCTTCGTAGCGTACATTATAGTCCGTGGATTTGAGCACGTTCTCATAGTCAGAACATGCCACAAAGGCGAACGACGCCACGAGGAGAAGGAGGAGAGATTTCTTCATGAGGCACAGATTAGGTCGCAAAGATAGTCACTAATTGCCGTTTGGCCAAAAATTTCGCGATGCGGCACACAAAAAACAGAGGGACATCGATGCTTTTATATTTTATTATAGCGTCCAAAACGACTCTTATCGGCTCGCTCGTCGGGAAAAACTTGGCCAATTCTCAAAAAGTCCGTACTTTTGCCGCGCTGTCACGAGTTGGCAGCACGAAACTAACTCTATTTAGCAACAGGGGACGTGTCCCCACAAAAAAATCACCACACAATGGCAACTCGTATTCGTTTGCAGCGTCATGGTCGCAAGGGCTATGCTTTCTACAGCATCGTAATTGCTGACGTTCGCGCCCCCCGCGACGGTAAGTTCACCGAAAAGCTCGGCACTTACAACCCCAACACCAACCCTGCAACTGTCGACCTCAACTTCGATCGTGCCCTCTACTGGGTAGAATGCGGCGCACAGCCCACCGACACCGTTCGCAACATCCTCTCTGACGAGGGCGTTATGCTCATGAAGCACCTCCGTTGCGGCGTGAAGAAGGGAGCTTTTGACGAAGCTACCGCAGAAGCCAAGTTCAACGCTTGGAAACAGGAGAAGGAAGGCAAGACTGCCAAGCTCACCGGCAAACTCGCCGAAGACAAACAGAAGGCTCTCGCCGCTCGCCTCGAGGCAGAAAAGGCAACCAACGCCAAGATCGCCGAAAAGGTAGCCGAGAAGAAGGCCGCCGCTGCCCAAGCTGCTGCCGAGGCTGAGGCCGCTGCACAGGCAGAAGCTGCAGCAGAAGAAGCTCCCGCTGCCGAAGAGGCTACGGAAGCTCCCGCAGAAGCATAAACCTCTGCACACGAGTCTGAATCAACCACGCCGTGTCCCGTCTGACGGGGCGCGGCGTTTTTTTCGTCCCTCGCACCACCGGAGTACGACGGGGTACTTCTTGTCAGTTCTTCCCGAGAAGCGGATCCCGCACACCCGAAAAAGGACAGCAGCCCGCGCGCCTCGATGAAAAGTCCGCGAGAAAAGCGAGAAAAGCGGGGGAAATGAAAGAAAAACAGGGCGTTTTCCACCGTTTGCTCCCACCTTGGCGTTCTTCGACAGGCACTAAATTCTCGTTTATGGAGTAAAAGGTAGAAAGAGAAAAGACGATTCGCCGTTTTTTTTGTAATTTCGCAGCATGACAAGGAGGCATTTCCGCCTCCGTCTCCTCAATTCAGCCCATCGCTATGGTCAAATCACATAAACAGAATTGGATTGTTCCGGCAGGACAGACTCCCACCGACTTCGACCGCCGTATCCTCGAATTTCAGGACAAAGGTTTCGTCGTGCCGACCAATTCGCTCATCAAAACCGCCGAAGACATCGAAGGTATTCGGCGTGCCGGCGTCATCAACACCGGCGTTCTCGACATGGTAGCCTCCGAAATCAAGGAAGGCATGAGCACCGAAGCCATCGATCGCCTCGTGGCCGAATACACGGCCGACCACGGTGCCATCTGTGCCCCCTACGGTTACGAAGGTTTCCCCAAACACTGCTGCACCAGCATCAACGAAGTCGTGTGCCACGGCATACCCTCGGAAGAAGAGCTCCTCTTTGACGGCGACATCATCAATGTCGACGTAACGACCATCAAGGACGGCTATTACGCCGACGCATCGCGTATGTTTTTGATCGGTGACGTCGATCCTCAATTGCGTCGCCTCGTCGAATGTACCAAAGAGTGTCTCGAAATCGGCATGAAAGCTGCACAACCCTGGCATTTTGTCGGAGAAATCGGCAAAGCCATCGGCAAATACGCCCACGAAAACGGCTACACGGTCGTTCGCGAACTCGCCGGCCACGGTGTAGGCAACGGTTTCCACGAAGAACCCATCGTAGACCACTACGACACTCGCCACAAAGGCATGCTGCTCGTGCCCGGCATGGTGTTCACCATCGAGCCCATGATCAATCTCGGCGCCCGCGACGTGTTCATCGACGAAGAAGACGGATGGACCGTGGTGACCGAAGACGAACTACCCTCCGCACAATGGGAACACACCCTGCTGATGACCGAGCACGGCGTGGAAGTGCTCACTCACTAACCCACTCCACACACCGATCGACATGACAGAAAAGAAAAACTCCATCCTTCTCGCCATCGAATCGAGCTGCGACGACACTTCTGCGGCCGTGATGCGCGACGGAGTCCTCCTCAGCAACGTCACCGCTTCGCAAGCAGTGCACGAACAATATGGCGGCGTGGTGCCCGAATTGGCCAGCCGCGCCCACCAGCAAAACATTGTCCCCGTGGTGGATGCTGCCCTGAAGCAAGCGGGCGTGAACAAGGAGGAGCTCACCGCCATCGCCGTCACCCTCGGCCCGGGCTTGATGGGTAGTTTGCTCGTGGGCGTGAGCTTTGCCAAGGGCATGGCCG
>CAJPJR010000071.1 GCA_905369775.1 Prevotellaceae bacterium UBA1746 | reverse complement strand
CGGAGATGGTGATAAGAGACAGACACTCATGTAGAGTGTTTTGCTGAAACCATTGAGAAGTTCAAAGTGGGCGAAGTAGCCGATCACTCGTTCAGACGTCTTTTCGCCGTCGAACTTGATTTCTCCGGTTAGTTTATTTACCCCTCGGAGTTCGCCTCCATAGACCACGTCCGCGTTGATTGTTCGGTATTGCCCCGTGCGCATTGCCATTTGAATGTAGCCTTTGTAGCCTACAACAAAAGTTGGAGTGGGGATCTTTACCCATTGCCCGTTGCTGTCTCGTTTGTTGTTGTTATAAACAACGATATAGGAGAATCCCAGCGCCTTGTTGATGGGCAATTTGAGAACTGCTGCTTTGAGTGCTTCTTGTATCACCAAACGCGGTTCACAAGTTTGTAAGGCTTGGTCTCCGGTGTACACATCGATGATCGATGCCGTGAACGCATCTTTGTTTTCTTTGAGTGCGTTGTAAAATTGTTTCTGCACGCTGTCTGCTTCAAGCATCGTGCGTAATACTGCGACTTGGGTTGCCATTGTTTCTGGTTTTATTGGTTATTGCTTGGTGTTGTCGTCTTGTAGAGTGACAGTGAAATCTTCCGTTGTTACTCTCATCTCTATTGTTTGAGAGGGAATGCGCAAAAGATTGTTCACGCTTTCTGCGTTGTCAACGAAGACCGGGGCTTGCACTTTGTAGTGTTCGCATAGGGTGCGAATGATGTCTAATCCTGCGTTGATTCGCGCTGCGCTGTTAAGCGTCGAGTTATAGGCGACTCCATTAACCGTAGCCTTGCACGTTTCTTTGGGCGTTCCGTCAATCAGATAGTCGAAAAGGCGGAACTTGACAATGCGGAACTTCTCGTTGATCTTTCGTTCTGCAGTGGTGGCAAAGGCGTGCATGTACGTTGACAGCATATCCTCCTTATGCTCGATTTCTGCGTATTGCTGTGAAAGATTCGATAACTCGGAACGCAACTCTTTGATGCGCTGATTCGTTTTCTCTACGCGTTCAAAGACGGAGAGCGATTCGAGCAACTCTTTCTGTTCACTACGCAGTTCCTCCAATCGTCGGTTAGCACTTTCGTTGTCCTCCGGTTGTGCTGTATCCGGGAGAGCTTCTATAAGAAGGCGGAGTTCCGAGATTTCAGCGTTCCCTTCGGTAGCCTTCGCAATGGCATCTTCCAACGGCGTGTCCGTTCGTTCTTTTGTTTTGAGTGTCAAAAGTTCGGCGTTGATTTCAATCATTCGCTCTTTCGCCTTGCGGGATTCTTCAAGGCGACGCTCCAAATCTTCGCGTCGTCTCTTCAAATCTTTTCCCTTCTTTTGGTTTTCTTCCAAACGCTCGGCTTTGTCAATGTTGAATTTCTCCAGCAGTTCCACACGCTTTGCTTCAATTTGGTGTGGTTCAAACGGTCTGTCGCAACACGGGCATCTAAAGTCCTCGGCCGTTGCATTAAAAGTTTCGGCCTTAATGGATCTCCACTCTTCAATCAGGCGTTCCCGTTCTTTGGCAGAGCTTTTTATTTGCCCTTCAATCTCTGTCACGAGCTTGGCGATAGGCTCTATTTTGGAGAACTCCGCATTTAGTTTGCCAACAGCCGCCGCTCTTTTCGTAGCAGCTTGATTGTATTCCGACGTAACCTTCGATCTGATCTGCGACAGTAGAGTTTCCAACTTGGCTGAAAGCCGTCTACGTTCTTCAGCTTCGGGGCTACTTCCCAACCCTCGCAAGAGATTCCCCTGCTCCGACTCGTTTCTCTCCAACTGTGCGCGAACCTCCTTCTCATCCTTCCCGGTTTCGGGAATCGAGCGTTTCAGTTCGTCAATACGCGTCGGTATGCTGTCGATTGGCGCTTTCAATGCCTTCTTTTTCGCGAGAATTGAAGAGCGCGCTGCATCAAGGTTTTCGTCTTTGAACGCTTCAAATACCAGCTCCGCATCGTTTGCCGGTGCAATGGTGTTGAGTTCTTCTCTGACATCTTCGGGTGAGAGGTCTACAATCGAGAAAAGAAGTTTGCGTTGCTCTTCCCATTTCTGCTCGGCGAAGTGTCCGGGGGCAGTAATCGAACGGAAAATGGATTCCGGGCAAAGCTCATCGATCGCTTTCTTCCAAGCGCTTGCAGTCAATGGCTGTTCGTTCATGCGAAACTCTTCGGTGTGCCCGGCAAGAGTTGGCTCAACAGCGCCACGTGCCTTTTTCCACTTCTCTTTGTATGTTCTTTCCAACAGAACCGTATATCCGTCGACGTCGATACTCGCTTTTACTTGTACGTCCTTGTGTTTGACTTCGTCCCCGTTAGCGTCCAACGGTTTCAAATCAAACTTGCTGTTCCCGTCGTGATCTTTTCCAAAGAGCAGCCATGTAAACGCATCGAAAATCGAAGTCTTACCGGTGCCGTTCCTTCCGGAGATGACCGTGTGAGAGCCAAAGTCAACAGACAAAGATTCTATACCCTTGAAGTTGCTGAGGGTAAGACTTTGCAGTTTGATAAGTGACATGTTCTATTTGTTTTTATGGGTGATGGTTTTTAATTCTCGGTGTCGCAGGGCTTCAAACTCTCGAATCACCTCTTCGGGGCTTTTGCGTTCGCGGAGTGCGATGCGGAACAAGAGGGCGTTGAAGTCTGCGCGATGGGCAAGCAGGGCGGAAAATTCGCCGTCGGTCATCGGTATAGGGTGTAGCGGGGTTGTGGGCAGCAGCGATCGGAGTAGTCGTTGACCTGATCGGCGCGAATCTGTCGGTCGTATTCCTCCGAGGCTTCGCGCTCGACCAGCGCTTGTTCGGCGCGTTTGTGCAGATCGACCAAATAGCGATACAGCTTCATCGCCTCTTCATGGCCGGCAAGGAGCGTCCCTTCTTCGATGGCTTCTTCTTCGTCTTCCGTTTCGCCCCAGAGCTGGAACCGTTCGCTGTCGAGTTCCTCGGGGCTTGTGTGCAGCACGTCGTAAATGTCGTCTTCGAGCATCTCGACGATGTCGGCAAGTTCGTCGGAGGTGCCGTCGTGGATGCGACTCTTTACGAGGGAATCGTTTTCATATTCGAAATACATAGCGGTGCGGGGTGATTAGAGTTCGTATTCGTGAAGAGCGCCCGGGGCGATGGGCAGCAGCTCGACGATAGCGCGGGCGAACGCGGTGCGTGCTTCTCGGAGTATCTTGCGGAGCATCTCCGCACCCTCGGCGGACTTCTCAACTCGGAAGTAGAGTCGTGCCGTTCCGTTGGCTTTCCGAATGTGAGAACGGATGAACCAGACGTGCGGGTTGCGGGAGAATTTGAAGATGAATTCCTTTCGCTCCTCGAAACGCGGTGCCGGTTTCACGATCAGAGCGTGGGTGAGGTATCTCCCCTTGGTGTCGATTAGTGGGTAGATCATACAATGCTTCTGAGTTCTCGGGTTTCCTTCTCGGCGTGTTGAGCAAAAAGCTGCTGCGCCTTGGCGGTGTCGGTGACAATCTTTCGGCCGATCTGCCGAACGGCGGGGGCGAGAAATGTATTCTTGTATTTGAGAGCCGTTACGACGGAGCACCCGAACAAATCTGCGATACCTTGTAGCCCGAAGACCTTCTCCGAGGATTCGGCGGCCTTGCGCTGTTCGCGCTGCTCGAGGGCTTCATTCACGGCGTTCTTGACGATCGCTTGCAGGTCAGCGGCTGAGATGATGATCGCTTGTTCCATTGTTGTGTGTGTTAGGGGGCTTGTTGGTCGAACGACTCGTCGGGGCGGGCGATGGTCACCCAGCGGTTCACTCCGTCCGTTTGGTAAACGAGGCGCTCGCCCTGGTAGCGAGTTATAAATGTGATGGCGGCGCGAGCGCTTTCCACTGCGCGAATGTCGGGGAGAATGAATCTCACTTTTTCGCCCGTCTTGATGTCGCGTACCATCTGGCGGCTGACCTTTTCCACGCGTCGCAGATCGGTCGGTTCACGGAGATACGCCGTGATGCGGGCTCTTTCTTTTTTTCCTTTCATACGTTGAAATTATTGTGACCACGGGCGGAGTCGAACCGCCGAGGGGAGGAACCTATTACGCAGATGAGGACATAAACCTCCTTCCCCTTTCCGACGAAGATGCACCGCTGCGCACCCTCCGTGGTCGTGGCTGTTCCGACTCTCACGAGCAGGAGGCAACCGGATCTAATGAACAATCAGTATAAATCATAAACCATAGAAGTTGTGGCGAGGCGGGGAGTCGAACCCCGCGGCGAAGGAACGTCCTTGCACTAAATTGATGATGCCCTCTTCCTTGGCTCGCCGTTTCCCCTTGCAGCGTCGTCGCGACGTGGCGCGGGGTCAGAAAAGAAATAAAACAATGGAGGTTGTCTGTGTGCGCACCGCCGAATGGCCTCTACCAACCCTTCACGACGTGAAGCATCGGCGGCGCGCTGTGGGTTATAGCTTCGAGGGATTCACAAACGCGGGGATGTCCTTCCCTCTCTCTATCTGTTTGTCGATGTAGATCCGAAAGGCTTCCTCCACGTTCGCGTCGTCAAAAGCGCCGAGTAGCTCCCCGAGGAAGTCGATTTCTTTGTTCTCTTCCACGCTGTTGACGATGTCGGCGATTTCGATCGTTGCGAAGAGATCTAATGTTGTCATTTTATTCTTATGTTTTGAGGTTAGAAAAGGGGCGCGCCGCCTGTCGTACCAAACGAACGCCTATTTGTAAAACAATCAACGAAGAGTAGTGCAGCGCGTCGTAATAGGGACTATCAGCTCATTATCGATAATTTTGTAAGGCTTAGGGTCTATAGTAACGAGAGCGGCGCGCCCGTTGTTTTCGTAAATCTCCGCTACATAGCAGAGGTAATCCACTATAGCTACGAAGCGTTCCACCACGTTCCCATACTCGGAATAATATTCCGCCGACAAAGCCCATTTAACAAGCGTAGACAAATCTCTGCGATCTGCAATCGCGCTATGTTCGTAGGCTTCTATTCTTTCGTACTCGCACTCTATGTTATACACTGTCGGAAGACATTCGGAAAACTTACGACTGGCCACATTGAAATCCCAGGTGTCGGAACCCTCATTAAATCGGTATGACCGGTGGGATTCTTTCATTCGAAACGGAAATCCGGGTTGTCGATTATCTGTACTCATAACTTTTCAGCGTCTACGAAATCGGGGAGTTTGTCCCGAGTTTGTGATCCGAAGTATTCGCGTAAAGCTGCGGCTACGTGATAACTGTCAAACTTCTCGAGAATGTCAAGGAGGGTGCGCTCTTCTTCGAAGTAGTTCACACAACCGAGAAATTCCGTCACTCGTTCGTTTTTGTCTTCGAAGTATTCGCGCAAAGCGGCGTTTATGTTCTCGGCGTTAAACCTCTCGAGAACATCAAGGAGGAAATATTCTTCTTCGGAGAAGCACACGTTGTCGAGGATTTCATCGGTGTCCACCGATAAGTCGAAGTAGATTGTACTCACAACTTGAATTTGCTTAGGTGTAAAGAGTGGCGCGCCGCCCGGTGGAACTACCCATTACCCAACAACGCAAAGATTTGGGCGGCGCGCCGTGTGTCTGGTGTCCTATTCGTCGTCGGTGTTCACGTTGCACTTCAAGAAAGCCAAGAGGCGCAGCACCGCAGTGGGGAACATTCCGTATCTTACTCCGCCTTTTCCGAGGAAAATCCCCAGATAAAGACCGAAAACGCCCGTGAGTTTCAGGAGAACCGAAGCCCAAAAGCGGCCGGGCACGTAGCAGAAGAGGAGAAAACCACCTCCGAATATCGAAATCGCCACGAGCAGAGCGAAAGCCCAGCGGGCGGGGGTGTAAAACGAACTATTCATACTGGTGTGTGGGTTTGTGCTGAGGTGTGTCTTGCGACGTGATCACTTCTTAGCGGTTCATTCCGTTTCTTCGCCGGCGAAAAGGTGTTCGAAGAAGACCAAACCGGGAGCTGCGAGACGGAGGTAGTGCTCTGCGACATCGTAATCCTTTCTTTGGACAGCGACGCGGAGATGAAGCAGCACGGGGATAGCTACGCGTCGGTTGAATGCCGATTGAAGAAAGATTCGGAGATTCACCTCTCGAAAACTATCGATCACTCTGATCTTCTCAATCAAAGCATCAGTTCGTTGGGTTTGGAGCTCTGCATAGCGTCGGATCTCGCCGTCTTTCAACGACTGCGGTGTATTCGACACGAGCAGCTTCTGGATAAACCAGCTATTTTCTTCTATTTTACTGTTGTAGAAGACCACTCTGTGTTGTTCTTTTTCCCATCTTCCCGAGTGATGAAGATTTTTCAGTGCGCGAATCGCCTCCTCGCAGTCGAACTCTTTGATTTCAAGCTGCTCTGCTTTCTCTTTGTCGAGGTGGATCTTGTCTCTCACCTTCTGGAATTCATCCATTGCTTCCACGAAGAGTGCGTCGATGCCTTCTTCCAGTCTTTCTAAAATCAATTCTTCCATTGTCTTGTTTTGTTGAATGTTTGTTTTGCGTTCGCGTACCGCTAATTAGATCCAGCCTTCGCTGTATTCGAAGTAGCGTTTTGCCGCTTCCTTTGCCTCTCCTTTGCCGTGCAAGGCAATCATCTTGTTTGCGTAGGCGGTATAATCTTCAAAGCATTCGAGCGCTTCAAGAACTGCGGCCTTGTCATTTACTTTCTTCCAGACGCGGATACCGGCTTCTGAGGCTGCAATCAGTTTTTCGCGGAGATTGAACATCTCTTCTTCGGAAAGTTCTTCTCTGTTGACGTTGTTAACGAGAGCTTCCATTGCTTCTGACTTGCGGTTGATCGCTTACTTGATGATGAAGTCGAGTGCGGTTGTCATTGTTTCTTTCTTTTTGAATGCTTGTTTTTCCGCGGCTTTCGCTTTGCTGAATCGCGGGAAATACGGATATTTGCGTATTCTTTTGCGGCGTTTCGTCGTTGTTTTCAACAAGTTGCGCCGCTTGCGCTTGTAGCTTACGTTTGATTACAGTGCAAAGATACAAAGAGTTTGTATTGCATACAAATCTCTGGCGATAAAAGTTTGTATTCGGTTTGTATTTTAACACTCGAGAACCACTATGATTACGAAGGAACGCGCGGAGGCCGCGATTAAATACCTAATTGATAGCGGGTTCGCCAAAACTCAAAAAGAACTGGCGAATAAGATATCATTTGATCCCACGAATCTAAGTCAAGCGAAGAATGGTGATAATCGATATTTGACTGAGGGGCTTGCACAAAGACTTAGTACAAACGAAACAGGTATAAGTTTGTATTGGCTCTTAACCGGCAAAGGCCAAATGCTCAGTGATAGCTCTTCGCAGACAATGCCCGCCAACGTCGACCTACCGACCCAAACGGAGCTCAACGAAAAGAACGCCGTGAAATGGTACTACGAACTTGACGCGTCAGCCGGTGATGGTTTCTTCGAAAACAACGAGATAAACGCTCCATACAAATACATCAACGTGCCGGGCTTTGAGGGATGCTTCGGGCTTAATGTCACCGGAGACTCGATGCTCAACACTGCACAGAGCGGAGACATCGTCGCCGTCTATCCCCAAGAGGTGCAGACAATCATCAACGGGGAAATTTATCTTGTCGTCACCCGAGACTATCAGCGAATGGTAAAACGACTCGTCGCGAGCGGATATTCCGAAGACGCGATTATTACTTGCATCTCCGACAACCCCGACAAGACACGCTACGCCGATATGAAGATACAAGCGGATCTCATTCACAAAATATTCCGCGTTGCAGGGTTCGTATCAATAAAGAGAATGGCATAAAAGAAAATCACCATGAAAAATCTTATCTTTGTATCTCTCCTGCTCCTCTCTTGCGTTCTCATAGGATGCAAGCAGAAAGACAATCGCCCGCCACTAGTTCGCGCAAACGAGCTGCTGCGCAAAGAGCATTTGCCTGAAGTTTCAAGAATTGACAGCGTGCTCGGGTATGAGGATGAGCGCGACGCTACAAATATGGCAGACGTAGCGGCCTTTATACGAGACAGCCTTTTAAGAATTTCATATCAGCGTGAGCTTAGCTCCGACGAAAAACAAGAGTTGAATGAATGGACCGGCATCAGCAGCGGTCTTCAAAAACAAGCACGAAAGATTCAGGACGAACACTTTCTGAATAACGACAAAGAAGAATTCATTGGCTACAATTTTTTAATCATAGATTCGGCCGCAAACTTGAAAACTCTCTACTTTATAGACAAGGACTTCACAAAAGTAGAGTTCGCGAAAAAGTTTATCCATCTGAGAAGATTCTAATAATCTGCGAAGATGCGCGGCGTTTACCGCGTTCACCTAATGATGGGACGCAAATAAGAATTCATTCATCACTACTATAACACCTCTAACAATGAAAAGATTTATCTTTACATTCCCCGTGCTCCTTCTTGCATCTTTCATTGTTGCGGGTTGTAGCAAATCAGAAGAACAGAAGAATCTGGACAAAGCAAATGCTCTGCTCGACAAAAAATGGTTGCCGCACATTGAGAAACTCGACAGCGTCAAAGATTTTGACGACACGCACGAAACTTTTATCGGGATCCAGGAGTATCTTTCAAAGATGGATAGTATGAACTACTTCGCGAAAGACGGGAAATTCACAAAAAAAGAAAAGAAGGCGATTTCTGATTATGTCTTCGAAACGGAAGTCTCGACGGCTATGCATAAGGAGCTATATCGCCTGCACTCAGAGAAAGACGAAAGACCTCGATTTGTAGGATATAAGGCGAAGATTGCCAAGGATGAGCGTGGCCTCCCCGTTGATCTCTATTTTAAGAAGGATCTTTCAGCTGTGAGAGTAATCAAGTGGTGGAAGAGGAGAACAGATAAATAATCAACTCACAAAATGAACTACGAATTGATAGCACTAGCCGTTACGATACTCGCCGCAATGGGCGCGGGATTTGCATGGCTCAGTCACCAAATGAAAGACGTACGCGACGAACTCAAAGCGGATATTAAAGATGTGCGAGACGAACTCAAAACAGACATCAAACGAGTAGAAGACAAACTCGACAACAAAGAAAGAGAACTTCGACAAGAATTTAGAAGCGATATTGAAAAGATAACCTCCGAAGTTATAGAACAGAAGTTGGAACTTGAACGCAACTCGATCAGAAGCAAAGAACGCGCGAAGGAAACACGCACCCTGCAAGAACGTTTCGACCACCTCGTCGCCGTTCTCAGACGCGAGATGCCGAAGCTCGAAATATAAGCACTTCCATGCGGAACAAAAGCTACAACAAGGGCAAACTCCGCCCTTACAACGAAGTCACCGCCAAAGCGCGTGAAGACGCACGAAACGGCAAAATTGTTTTGTCCATCGCCATTGTCTGCGAGGTATAAGCC
>CAJPJR010000070.1 GCA_905369775.1 Prevotellaceae bacterium UBA1746 | reverse complement strand
GAAGAGCGCATCGCATTCGCGGATAACTTCGGCAGTTCGTCTACGATCTTCCGTATCGTTAGAGCTAAAGCCCGGCGTATCTAAGATACTGAGGTTGCGCAAATCCTTGTTGGGGAAGTTCATCACGTAATATTTGATTAGACTCGACAAGCCTTGCAACTCTGCGAGTGTGCGTTTGTCGGTTTGTTCAAATATTCTTTGATCTAAAGTACGCAACTTACCTCCTTGGTCTACGTAGCTATAGGTTTCTCGGACGGCATCAGTAATGTAAGTCGGAATCGCCGTTGTTGCTCTTGCGCTCACTGGCAGTTTTGCAACAGTAGGATCACTTGGCGAAATGATGCGATTGACGATTGAGGTCTTACCCGCTGAAAACTCACCGATGAAAGCGATGGCCTTCTTTTTATGTAACCAACTTTTCATTCTGCGGTAAGCCCAATATTCGTAGCGTTGTTGGATGGTTGTCTTGATGTCTTGTGCAGACTCTTCATCATAAATCTCGTTCACAAGGTCAGCGAAATCCTCATACAAGAAGTCACCGAAGGCTTCGATGCGTCTTTGCAGCTCATTCGCATCTCCGTCCTTACTTGTTTGCTCTTTTGCCAAAAGAATATCTTGCATGAACCTCAAAGCCTGGCTTTTTGCTGTTGCCAGTTCTTCTGCACTTTCAGCCCGCAGACGAAAGCCCTCTTGCGCTTTCTGCGCTTTGCGGGCTTCGTCCGCTTTCGCTTCTAACTCCGCTTTCAGCACTTGCAGCTCTTCTGCAGAAGCTACTCCATCGCGCTCATCTTCAAGTTGCTCTTCGAGTGCAAAGCATTCATCTTTGAGCGCTCTGACTTTCTTTTTAAGTTGCTGATTCTCCACTTCTAACTCGGAGATTTTCTCTTCCCAGGAATTTCGTTCCACTATGCATTTTCCTTAAGTTGTTTCTTCAAGTATTCGTTCTCGTGTTCGAGAATCTCTTGGATGCGGTGTGCTTCGCGCAGTTGGTCGGCTTGTTCAGCCTCCTTTTTGCTGAGCGCCTTCAATTCACGGCGAGCCGCATCCCTCTCGTCTTCAAATTCTTCCGACTCCGTTTCCAACTCTTTGATGCGTCGACGCTCTTTGTCGAGCGTGGAGAGCAAGTCGGCAATCTGATCTTCCATTTCTCTGTTGCGACCTGCTACCTTGTTGTTCTCTTCGTAGAGTCTTTCCTTTTCTGAGGAGTTCGTTTGGTTGTTTTGTGTCGACTTGAGCGCGAACCAAACAGCGGCAGCTCCGGCGGCTGCACCGATGACAAATTCTATCATTTTCATTGTTTTGAGTAGTGAATCACTTGGGAGGAGAATCCCGCTCTCCACGTGTCAAGAGACACGCGGAGAATAGGGAGTCTATTTTGAAATCAGAGCTTCGCCAGCGCTGTGCGGAAACTCTGCAATTGGCTGCGGCGATTTTCAGCTTCGGCCTTCTTGTGCTCATGCTCGCTGCGAACCTGTTCGAGGGCACGACGACGCTCGGCAATGGCGGCTTCATTGCTGCGCAGCAAGGCTTCTTTGATTAGCTCGAACACCAAAGCGCGGTTGCCATTCATGACGGATTCGAATTCGGGAATAAGTGTTTGATCCAGGTAGGTGCGCACGGTGTATTCGCGTTGCGACTTACCATAAATTTTATCGGTGGTCCAGCCGATGAGCTTGTTTATCATACCGTCGTTCTGACCGAAGTTCTCGCCCACCTGCTGGTCGATCGCTCTACCTCGTTCCACGTATTCTTGGGTCTTTTGTACCATCCGGCCGGCTCTTGCAACAGTAGTGCTAATTCGACTAATTGCTGCCATTTCGCCCACTTCTATGGCGGCACCGCCCACGCTGCCCACTAACCCCGCAGCTGGCAGTGCAAACATGGCAGCCGCACCCACGGCAGCCAAAGCACCGAACTTGATGTAACTGTCGTATTCGTGTCCAATTTGGTTGAGGTTAATGCCGTAGCTGAGTCCCTGACATTCTACTTGTGAAAGGTCGACACTTTGAAGTATCTCCGTGGACAGTCCACTTTCGCGACTCGCGCGATTTGAGGCTTCGACGATGGCTTGTTGCACACGAGAGCGAAATTGTTGCATCGTGATGGTGGCGCATTTGTTGATCGCATCAATGGCCAATTTGTCAAAGTTGTTTCCCGATTGCTGCACCAGACTGCAAAGTTGCTGTTGCATAACAGTCGCAAAGGCGCGACGTGTGTCTCGTGCGATATCGTCAACGGCCGAGTCGCAGCTTTCGGTCAGTCGGTCGATGGCCTGCTGGAGCTGTCTCAACTTGCGCTCTTCTTCGGCCAAGGCAACTTTACAATTTTCGATCGATTCGAGGGCGGCGAGTTGCTCTTCGAGGGTGGTTTCGAGCTCTTGCTTGATTTGAGCGAGGCGGGCTGTGTCGGCTTTGGCCAAAATCTCCTGCTTCTTTGCTGAGATTTCTTTAAACACCTTCATGAGTTCGTCGACTTCACCTGTGACACCCGTAACGCAGACCACATCGGCAAAGCCCAATTCGCGTTGTGCAAGGATATAGTCGCGTGCAGCTTTGCGCTCGTCGGGCGTTTTGGAATCGCACTTGGTCAGTACCATGTAGATCGACTTGTTGGCGAGCTTCATGTCGCGACAGAAGTTAGCAAGAGAGCGAGTGAGCTGCTGATTGACGTCGCTCACCAGCAAAATGGCGTCGGCCTTTGGGAGGAATTCGGTGAGCACCTGTCGGTGGCGCGGGTCGGGCGCTGAAAGCCCCGGGGTATCCACGAGTACGATCTCGGGTGAGACGCGTGTGGACGTGTCGAAGACCGTGACGAGCTGAGCGGAGCCCAATTGGGAATTCTTGAGCGAAGCAATGTCACTCACACGTTGTGTTTCGCCATTGTCCGACAGTACCTCGGCGTAGGCTGTGGGGCAACCGAAATGCACCTCGAAAAGGGTAGCCGTGGTGGGGAGCACGGCCGTTTCAAGCGCTTTGGTGTCGGTCAGCGCATTGAGCAACGAAGTCTTGCCGGCGCTGAATTCGCCCACCAAAGGGAGGGTGAGGGCACAATCTTTTTGCGCTTGGCGGGTGCTGATTTGTTCGATGGCCTTCACAAGTTGTTGCGCGCCCACAGCTTGAGCGACTTCTTGGAGGGTCTTGAGGGTATTTTCTGCAATTTGCATGGTTGTGGTTTCTGGTCATCCCCGTCTTTATGGGGAAGATGATTTAGATGATATGCAAAGATATATATATATATATATATCCAAGTGAATTGCAATGAAATCATGTTGTTGTGGCGGAGAAATTGGCTATTTGTTGTGTTTTGTGTCAAAAACCCGTGGGCGTGTCCCACATTGTGCTGCGTTAAAGTGAGCGTACATGCATTTTCTTTCCTCTCCGCAACGTGATTGGGCTACGTGAAAAAGGAGGGGAAAGCTATATGACAAGAAGAAAAAAGTCGCAGCAACGTGCGGGAGGTGAATGTTCGGCCTCGGCGAGAGGCGACAAGGTGAAGCAGATGTGTTTTTCGGGTTTCCCTCACGCGCGCGCGTCAGGTGTTTTTCGTTTTTTTCCTTCACCTCTTCACCGGTAGGTCGCAACGCGCAGTATATCAGAGCGTAAGGGGTGAAGGTTTTGAGGAAAATGCCTTCACCTGCTCGGTGGCTGATTTTGCAGTTGGCGAGGCAGGGAGAGTGGCGAGGAAATACGGGGGGAGTGTTGGAAAAAGTGGGACTTTTCCGTAGCCGGTTGAGGAGAATCGCGAGAGGGTAGGTGAGGGGTAGGTGAAGGGGATTGTGTTGGGGGAGATGTTCACCCCTTGTGTGTTGATAAACAGTGAGTTGGGATAGAGCGGTGAAGGGTGAAGGCAAAAAACGGAAATCGGCGGAGGCGCGGGAGTGTGCACGTGCATGCGCGAAGTGGGGGCACCGGAGCCGGGGTACGGGGGAAGAGGGAATGAAGCCGAGGAAGGAGCGGAGCAGATGGGGGGAGGAGCGCAGACGAGAGCGCAAACGAAAACAACAAAAAGGGAGGCGATTTCGAAAAGCCCCCAAGTTTCTGCATAATGAGCGTTAATCGAATGTTTTTTCTTGGGGGAGAGGGGGTGAAAAGCTAACTTTGCACGCCAGAGACGGAGAATTAGCTTCACCGTCCGCGCGCTGTTCGGAGCGTTTTCATCGCAGAGAATGTGACAGAGCGGCGTTTGAAAAACACTTTCTATCTCTTCTTTCCCTTGCCGGTTGCTCGGCAAGTCAATATAAATTCATGGTCGGCGCGGTTCGACAACGCCAATTGTATAGTAGCCTGTATCTCAGTTTGTTCTGCGTGTGTCTTAAAGTGCGCATACACTTCGTGCGGTCCTACGAGAGAATAATGCCGGAGTAGATGCGACCGGATTGGATGCCGAGGCGGCGCGCGGAGAAAAAGCGATCGGGGCAGGCGTAGGTGTCGATGCCGCTCACAAGAATGGCCTCCAACGTCACACCACTTTGTTCGAGCTCATGCACCGCCGCTGCCCACAGATCGATGTGTGGGCGACGGAAGAAACCACGTCGCACGACGGCGGGCGGAAATTTGGCCTGCAAAAAAGCGTCGACCACCTCTTCGCCCACTTCAAAGGAGTCGGGGCCGATGCAAGGGCCGACTACCGCGCGAAGATCGCGCGGGTGGGTGCCCAGGGTGCGCATAAGTTCGATGGTGTGGGCAAGGATGTGCCCCACCATGCCGCGCCAACCGGCGTGGGCGGCACCAATCACACGGTGCTTGGGGTCGTAGAGCAGCACCGGCAAGCAATCGGCGGTGGAGATGCCGATGCAAACGCGCGGCAACGCAGTGACCAGGGCATCGATATCGCGCAAGTGGCGATTGCGCTCGCTTCTCTCCATTTCCATCAGTGCTTCATCAACAAGGGCCACCCGGTTGGTGTGCGTTTGATGGGGCAGCAGGAGTTGATCGTCGTCGATGTCCAGTGCTGCACACAGGGCTTCTCGGCACTCCGCGACGTGGGCGGGGCTATCGCCACAATAGTCGGTGAGATTGAAACCGGCATAGGGATTGTCGGTCTCAAACGTAGGGGATAGCGCAGCGCGCGGTGTGGAGAAGGCGCGCACTTCGGGAGCAAGTGTGTAGTCGAGAAGTTCCATGTGTGAGAATCTGTGGAGAGGTGTTGAAAAGGAGAATGCCGATGGATGCGAAAAACACCGGAAAGCCTCGTGACTTTCCGGTGTTATGGGGGAGGGATACGAGTGAATCGGAAGGGCGGATGATGATTTTATTAGTCGTCAACGTCTTCGATTTCGTAGTCTTCGAGTTCTTCGATGTCCTCGTCGTCGATCTCTACCACATCGTCGGCCCAGTCGGCGAAGTCGCGGTCGAGGTGTTCGATTTCGCGATCGCGGTGGACGATGCTTCCGCCTTCGGCAACGCTTTGCAGTTTGTTGCTTTCGGAGTTGAGCTCTGTCCAGAGCAGGTCTTTGAGTTCGGTGATGTTGTGACCTGCAACGGCACTGATGAAGATGACGGGAAGGTCGTCGGGGAGATCCTCACGGAGCATTTCCATGAGTTCTTCGTCGAGGAGGTCGCTCTTGGTGACGGCAAGGATGCGGTGCTTGTCGAGCAGCCCTTCGTTGAAACTTCCCACTTCGTTGAGCAGGATTTCGTATTCGCGCTTGATGTTGTCGGTGTCGCCGGGTACCATGAAGAGCAAGAGCGAGTTGCGCTCAATGTGGCGGAGGAATCGCAAACCCAATCCGCGTCCCTCGGCAGCCCCCTCGATGATGCCGGGAATGTCGGCCATCACAAAGGAACGTCCGTCGCGATAGGGCACGATGCCGAGCGAGGGTTCGAGGGTGGTGAAGGGGTAGTTGGCTATCTTGGGGCGGGCGTTGGAGAGCGCGCTGACCAGTGTCGACTTACCGGCATTGGGGAAGCCGACCAGACCGACATCGGCGAGGAGCTTCAATTCCAAGACCACCATCATTTCTTGCATGGGCTCGCCGGGCTGGGCGTAGCGCGGTGCTTGATTGGTGGAGGTGCGGAACTGGAAATTGCCCAATCCGCCGCGTCCGCCTTTGAGCAGCATCACGACTTGTCCGTCTTCGACGACATCGCAGAGATATTTACCGGTTTCGGCATCGTAGGCCACGGTGCCGGGAGGCACCTCGATGTAGCGGTCGGCGCCGTCGCTGCCGTGGCTGCAGCATTTGCCGCCGTTGCCACCGTTGCCGGCAAAGACATGGCGATCGTAGCGCAGGTGGAGCAGCGTCCAGTAGTTGCGGTTGCCGCGCAGGTAGACGTTGCCTCCGCGCCCACCATCGCCGCCGTCGGGGCCGCCGAGGGGCTGGTATTTGGCGCGGTGCATGTGCATCGAACCGCGGCCGCCCTTACCGGAGCGACAGTAGATTTTGACGTAGTCTATGAAATTGGTTTCCATGTCGGGATCAGAGGGCGTCGATCACGGCGCAGAGTGCCGCGTTGATTTCTTCGAGGGCACCGTGACCCTTGACGGCGTTGCGGAGGCCTTCGTTTTCGTACCACTCGATGAGGGGCGAAGTTTGGTTGTGATAGACGGCGAGGCGCTTGCCGATGGTCTCTTCGTTGTCGTCGGCACGGCCGCTGGTTTTACCGCGGTTGATGAGGCGTTCCATCAGCATTTCGTCGGGCACACTGAGTTCGAGCATGGCGTGCACTTGCGTTCCGCGCTTTGCGAGCATCTCTTTGAGGGCTTCGGCTTGGGGGATGGTGCGGGGAAAACCGTCGAAGATGACACCGGCTTTCTTGGGGAGGGCGTCGTAGGTGGCGGCGAGGATGTCGATCATGAGTTCATCGGGGATGAGTTGACCGTTGTCGATGTAGCCTTTGGCGGTGCGACCCAGTTCGGAGTCGGCCTTGATTTCGGCGCGTAGCACGTCGCCGGTGGAGATGTGGTCGAAACCGTATTTTTCAACCAAAATATCGCTTTGGGTGCCTTTGCCCGAACCGGGGGCACCGAAGATGACGAGATTCTTCATGGGTGTTGTATGTGTCTGAATAAAGTTTTCAAGTTGAATGGGGCTCTTGCAACAGGGACTTAGACGAAGGGGCCGGCGCCGAACTTGGGCAGGCCGACCTTCAGCGATGAGCGCAAGAGGGGAGTCAGTCTATGACCGTGTAGATGGAGGGCAGGTTGCGGCCGTAGCCGTCGTAGTCCAGACCGTAGCCCACGATAAAATCGTTCGGGATTTCGAAGCAGGTGTAGTCGACGTGAAGCGGCACTTGGAGGTTCTCGGGCTTGACGAGCAGGGCCGCGATGTGCAGTGAGGCCGGTTGGTGTTCGCCCAGGTTGGCAAGCAACTGTTGCATAGTGAGACCAGAATCGATGATGTCTTCGATCACGACAACGGTGCGGTCTTTAATGTCTTGGGACAGGCCGATGAGTTGTTTTACTTGGCCGGTACTTTGCATGCCTTGATAGCTGGCGAAGCGCACGAACGAAATTTCGGCGGGAATATCGATGCCGCGCATGAGGTCGGCGGCGAACATGAAGGCGCCGTTGAGAACGGCGAGAAAGAGTGGATTCTTTCCTTCGAGATCGCGGCTGATTTGTTGCGCTACCTCAGCAACGCGTTCTTGCAGGCGCGATGCCGGAATGGAAATCGAGAATTGCTTGTCTTTTACGGTTACTACGTCCATAGAACTGCGAATTTTGCTTGCAAAGGTAGGAAAAAAATGCCGAAGCAAGGCGGACGTAATTCCTTTTTGGGCGAAAATCAGTAACTTCGCCGAGTAAAATATGACACAATGAAAGAATCTCACCTGTTTTATGCGCCGGATTTGAAGTCGGCGGGTGCTTTGCCGGCCGATGAAGCAGCGCATGCGGTGCGCGTGTTGCGAATGCAAGAAGGCGATGCGCTGTGGGCCACCGACGGTTGCGGTAGTTTCTACGATTGCCACATCGTCTCGATTGTGACCGGACGCAAGCCGGAGTGCTTCGTGGAAATAGACTGTGAGCGCAGTTGGCAACGTCCGTGGCACACGGAGGTGTGTGTGGCGGTGGCGCCGACGAAACATGCGGATCGCATCGAATGGCTGGCTGAGAAGGCCACAGAAATCGGCGTGGACCGGATGCAGTGGTTGGATTGTGCTTTTTCGGAACGGAGAGCGCTGAAGCCGGATCGCTTGGAGCGCATCGTCGTGAGCGCAATGAAACAGAGCCACAAAGCCTGTCTGCCTCAGATGGGGGAGATGATGAAATTGAAGCACTTTTTGGAGCAACCCTTCGAAGGAGATAAGTTTATTGCGCACTGTTATGCGCAGAGCGACATCGGCGAAACGGAGGCAAAGCCTCATCTCTTCGACGTCGTTCGGCCGGATCGTCCCACGTTGGTCTTGATCGGACCGGAAGGAGATTTTTCGGTCGAGGAAGTGCGAGCCGCACAGGCGGCCGGATTCCGCAGTATCACGCTGGGAGAAAGTCGTTTGCGTACGGAAACGGCGGCCTTGGTGGCCGTGCAGTTGATGAACCTGAAAAAGACGATGGGATGAAGGCCTTACAAACCCTCTACAAACAAACTTTCGGCATCGAACCGGCGTCGATCGAGACCTTGCCCGGCGCAGGATCGAATCGGGTGTATGTCCGGTTTGCGACCGCAGACGGGCAGACGTGTATCGGTGCTTGGGGAAAATACGTGGAAGAGAATCGTACGTTTCTCTATCTTGCGCGTCATTTTTCGGCGAAAGGCTTGCCGGTGCCCCGCGTGTTGGGCGTGAGTGCCGACGAACAGTGCTATTTGCTTTCTGATTTGGGCGACGTGTCGTTGCACGGGGCGTTGGCGGCTTGGCGAGAACAGGGGTATGACGAGGGTTCCGAGTTGGCCGAAGAGGGGTATGCGCTATTGCAGCGCACCCTGCGTCGGTTACCGCATTTCCAAGTGGAGGGTGCTCAAGGATTGGACTTCGAAAGACTGCTTTCGCCCAATTGCTTCTGTCGGCGCTCGGTGATGTTCGATTTGAACTACTTCAAATATTGTTTCCTCAAAACCTCGGATTTGCCTTTCGACGAAATGCGGTTGGAAGATGATTTTGAGGCCTTGACAGAGGCCTTGATAGAGGGTGTGGATAACGAAACGAATTTCCTATATCGCGACTTTCAGTCACGTAATGTAATGATCTGTGGATCAGAACCGTTTATGATCGATTTTCAAGGAGGTAGACGCGGCCCGTTACCTTACGATGTTGCCTCTTTCCTGTGGCAGGCTTCGGCAAGTTATCCACAGGCCTTGCGCGAACGACTTATCGAAGAATACTTGGCGGAACTCGCTACTTTGCGCACGGTGGATCGCGAGGCTTTCCGTCAAAGTTTGCGCCGTTTTGTGCTGTTCCGATTGCTGCAAGTGCTCGGGGCGTATGGTTTGCGCGGACGTTTCGAGCGCAAGGCCTATTTCCTCCAATCGATTCCTCTGGCTTTGGCCAATGTGCGCGAGCTTTTGAAGCAAGGGGTTGCACAAGCTTATCCCACTCTCGAAGCGATCTTGCTACAACTCTCGGCGCAAAAATAAAATGATTATGGCTACTTTTGATACGAATCCTTCTTCGGCTACCGCGTTGGTGGTACGCGTTTTTAGTTTCTCCTACAAAAAAGGCATTCCTGCCGATGAAAGCGGGAACGGCGGCGGCTATGTGTTTGACTGCCGGAGTACGCACAACCCGGGGCGCTACGAACCTTACAAACAGCTGACCGGGTTGGACCAGCCGGTGATCGATTTCTTGGAGCAGGACGGCGAGATCCTGACTTTCCTCGAGCACGTCTATGCAC
>CAJPJR010000069.1 GCA_905369775.1 Prevotellaceae bacterium UBA1746 | reverse complement strand
CCGCAGTGAAGAGTGCACCCCACCATTGCACATTCGCCCACCCAATGCGCCAAATGCACCGCATTCCCGCGCGAAAGACACAAATATGCGCCTTGTTGTTCGCGGGATGCCGCAGAAATTGTATATTTGCAGTAAGTTATATTTTAGTCCATGGAATTTACCGCGCAGCAAATCGCCACCTACCTTGGCGGCAGCGTTGAAGGCAACGCCGAAGCCACCGTCAAAACCTTTGCCAAGATCGAAGAAGGGGAGGCCGGAGCCATCTCCTTTTTGGCCAATCCCAAATACGCCCACTACCTCTACGAAACCGCATCCAGCGTCGTACTCGTCAATCGCGATTTCGTACTCGAAGGCCCCGTTTCGGCCACATTGGTTCGCGTCGACAACGCCTACGAAGCCATCGCTCGTTTGCTTTCGCTCTATGAATCCATGACTCAAAAGCGTTCCGGCGTTCACCCCCTGGCTTGTGTCGAAGCCGACGCCACGCTGGGCGATGACGTCTACGTGGGACCCTTTGCCTACATCGGATCGGGTGTCACTATCGGATCGGGTACCCAAATTTATGCCCACTGCGTCATCGAACAAGGTGCCAGTGTCGGCGAAAACTGTCTCTTCTATCCCGGCGTTAGTGTCTACCACGGCTGTCGCATCGGCAATGAAGTCATTCTCCACAGCGGCTGTGTCATCGGTGCCGACGGCTTTGGTTTCGCCCCCGCGGCCGATGGTTACGAAAAAATTCCGCAAATCGGCATCGTCACCGTCGAGGATCGTGTCGAAATTGGCGCCAATGCCTGCGTTGACCGCTCGACGATGGGCAGCACCTACGTTCGCCGCGGCGTGAAGCTCGACAATCTGGTGCAAATTGCCCACAATGTCGAAGTCGGTGCCCACACGGTGATGTCGGCCCAGGTCGGCGTGGCCGGAAGCACCAAGGTAGGGGAGTGGAGCATGCTCGGCGGACAGGTAGGTGTCGCCGGTCATTTGCAACTCCCCGATCGTTTGCAAGCCGGTGCGCAAAGTGGCATCCACAGTGCCCGCACCGACGGCCAACCCCTCATGGGTACGCCCGCCATCAACGCCAAAACCTTTGCGCGCTCCAGCGCACTTTTCAAACGACTCCCCGATCTGCGCGACGAGGTCATTGCCCTGCGCCGAGAACTCAACGAGCTCAAGGCCACCCTCGCCGAACGCCAGTAAACCACCCGTGCAGCCTCGCCGCTGCACCACATTCCGAAGACGATAATCATCGATGCAACATACCCTTCAATCCTCGTTCTCTCTCTCCGGTAAGGGACTGCACACCGGTCTCCACCTCACTGTTACTTTTCATCCCGCCGATGAAGATCACGGCTACCGCATTCGTCGCGTAGATCTCGAAGGACAACCCGAAATTGTGCCCCTGGCCGAAAACGTGATCGACACTTCCCGCGGCACCGTGGTGGGGACACCCGATTGTCGCGTTTCCACTATCGAGCACGCCATGGCCGCCTTGGTGGCCATGGGCGTTGACAACTGCCTCATCGAGGTCGACGGGCCGGAATTTCCCATCCTCGACGGTAGTTCTGTGCTCTATGTGCGCGAAATCCAGCGAGTCGGCCTGCGCGAACAGCAAGCCGAACGTCGTTATCTCGAGGTGGTCGAACCGTTTGAGTACTACGATGAGATCTCGGGTTCGTGCCTGCGTGTGCAGCCCTGCGATCATTTTGCGCTCGACTCCACCATTGTTTTCCCCGACAGCCAGTTCATCCAGACGCAAAGCGCAGTGCTCGAGCACCTTTCCGACTTCCCCGAGGAGATTGCCAGCGCTCGCACCTTTGTTTTCGTCCGCGAAATTGAACCCCTCCTGCACATGGGGCTCATCAAAGGCGGCGATTTGAGCAACGCCCTCGTCATCTATGAGCGCCGCGTCGATCAAGCTCGTCTCGACAAGCTTTCCGACTCGCTCGGCGTGAAGCATCTCGACGCCAACCAGCTCGGCTACATCCAAGAGCGCCCGGTGACGTGGGAAAATGAGCCCGCGCGCCACAAGCTCCTCGACATCATCGGCGATATGGCCCTGATCGGCCGCCCGCTCAAAGGGCGCATCATTGCCATTCGTCCCGGTCACGAGGCCAACAACAAGTTTGCCCGCCTCGTCCGCTCCAAACTCCTTCATTCTTAATCCCCCTCACACCCACACCTCCCATGATTTCTCCTCTGGCCTTTGTCCATCCCGAAGCCAAAATCGGCGAAAACTGCGAGATTGGCCCCTTTTGCTACATCGATGCCAATGTAGAGTTGGGCGACAACAACCGCCTGATGAACTCCGTGACGCTGCTCAGCGGCGCGCGCATCGGCAAGGGCAACACCTTTTTCCCCGGTGCCGTGATCGGCGCAGTACCGCAAGATCTTAAGTTCCGCGGCGAAGTCACCACCGCCGAAGTGGGCGACAACAACACCATCCGCGAGAATGTGACCATCAACCGCGGCACAGCGGCCAAGGGGCGCACGGTGGTCGGCAGCAACAACCTTCTCATGGAAGGCATGCACGTCGGGCACGATTGCAACATCGGCAACGGTTGCATCATTGGCAACTCGACAAAAATTGCCGGCGAGGTGGTGATCGACGATTTCGCCATCCTTTCGGCCAACGTGCTGGTGCATCAATTCTGCCACATCGGTTCTTATGTGATGGTGGGCGGAGGCACGCGCACCGCGCAGGACGTTCCGCCCTTCTGCATCGCCTCGCGTGAGCCGGTGGCCTACTGCGGGCTGAACATGGTCGGCTTGAAGCGCCGCAATTTCCCCATGGATGTGATCAATGCGCTGCACGCCGCTTATCTCATCCTTTACCAAAATTCCAAACTCTTCAATGACCGCATTGCCGAGATTCGCGAAACGGTAATGCCCTGCAAAGAGATCGACTATCTGCTCGAGTTCCTCACCAACTCCAAGCGCGGTTTCATCGGCCGCTGACGAGCTTTCTTTCTCCCAAGTTCTTTCTCTCCAACACAATGCAATATCTCATTCGCATGGTCTGCGACGAAAGCACCGACTTCCGCCGCGACATTCTGATCGACGAAGACGCTACGTTTCTCGAATTGAGCGACACGATCCTCAAGTCGTGCGCTTATCCCGACAACCAAATGACCTCGTTCTACATTTGCGACGAGGAATGGCAGCGCGGCGAACAAATCACGCGCGAAGATGTGCGCGACAGTGCCGCCGATGAGGACCTTTACACCATGGCCGACACGCGTCTCTCCGAATTTCTCGACGGCGGTGTGCGCCATTTGGAGTATGTGTTCGACACCTTCAACGATCGCGTGTTCTCTTTGTGCGTGCGCGGCGAGGAGCCCGGCGACGGCGCCCCCGAAGTCGTGAAATCGGTGGGCGAGGCGCCGCTGCAAATTGCCGACGCCGACCCCATGGCCGGCACGTTCAGCACCGGGGGAGCGGATTTTACCGAAGACTTTGGAATCGAATCGTACAATGCCGACGAGATCGATTTCGACGGTTTCGAGATTTCCGACGGCACAAGTTTCTGACTCCCCGTGTCCATGTCTGCACCGTCTCCCACACTTTTTGTCCTCATAGGCCCCACCGCCGTGGGGAAAACAGAACTCAGCCTGCGCTTGGCTGAGTTTTTGCATTGTCCCATCGTCAATGTCGATTCTCGGCAGCTCTATCGCGATTTGCCCATCGGCACCGCCGCCCCCACCGCCGCCCAACAGGCGCGCGTGCCCCATCATTTTGTCGGCACGCTGGGACTGACCGACTATTACAGCGCGGCGCGTTTTGAAGAAGAAGCGCTGGCGGTGTGCACCTCCCATTTTGCCACGCACGACGCCTTGGTGGCGAGCGGCGGAAGCATGCTTTATGTCGATGCCCTTTGCCGTGGCATCGATCCACTCCCCACGGTCTCGGAGGCGGTGCGCCGCGAAATGTACGATCGCTTGGAGCGCGAGGGCTTGGCGTCCTTGTTGCAGGAATTGCGGCGGCTGGATCCGGTCTATGGGGCACAGGTAGATCCCTGCAACGCGAAACGTGTGGTGCATGCGCTCGAGATTATTAAAGAAAGCGGCCGCCCATTCAGCGAATTGCGCACGGGGACGAAAAAGAAACGCCCGTTTCGCGTGGTCAAAATTGGTTTGACCCGTCCCCGTGAGGAGCTTTTCGACCGCATCAATCGGCGCGTCACGGCGATGGTCGAGGAGGGATTTCTCGACGAAGCGCGCCGCGTGTTGCCCTACCGCGACTGCAACGCGCTGAACACCGTAGGCTACAAAGAAATCTTCCGTTATTTCGACGGCGAATGGCCGCTTGACATGGCGCTCGACCGCATGCGAAAGAACACACGCGTGTTTGCCAAAAAACAACTCACTTGGTGGCAGCGCGATGCCGAAGTACACTGGTTTCCGGCCGACGAGGCGGACCGAGTGCTCGAATGGGTGAAGCAGGTGCGCGAGCGCGATGAGGTGCCGCCGCCCGCCCCCGTGCGATAACGAAGCGTGGGGCAGTGTCGGGCCTCGCTTTTAGTTTTCACCATGCGGAGGCAGGACAGATATCTGCAACCGATGGCGAAATATCCCGACCAACGTTTGCCCCATTCCGCAAGTCTGTGTATCTTTGCAGTGATATATCGCCATACAATGAAAAGGTTCAACCTCCACAGCACGATAGTTCGATGGATCTCTGCCATCGTCGTTGTGCTGTGTTTTGTTGTAGCCGCTCCGGCCCGCACGTGGACGCCCGAAGAGGTGCCCATCCCGCGTTTGCAAGACGTGCGCCGCTATGTGAGCAACCCCGAGGGAATCCTTTCGGCTGCCACCGTCGACTCACTCGATCGGCAGTTGGGAGCGCTCGAACGTGATCGCGGTGTGCAAACACTCGTGGTGGTGGTCGATCGCCTCAAAGGCAACGACCCTTACCGCTTTGCCATGACGCTGGCGCGCAAGTATGGCGTGGGCAACCGCGAAACGCGCACCGGTTTGGTGGTGGTTTTGGCCACCGGCGACCGCTCCTACCAGTTCCTCACCGGCAACGGATTGGAAGGAACCCTGCCCGACGGTCTGATACAACAAATCGAAGATCGCATTTTTCTCCCTCGTTTGCGTCGTGGACAGTGGGACGAGGCCATGCTGGCCGCCATGAGCGCCGTGGATCGTGCCTGTCGCAATGACGGAGATCTGCGTGTGGCGAAGTCCTCGGACGACAACGGCGGCACGCCTTGGCTGTTGTTCTTGCTCTTGTTGGGCATCCCGGTCGGAGCCTTCTTCTATATGCGTCGGCTCTCCCGACGCGCGCAGATTTGTCCGCGTTGTGGACAGAAAACGTTGCGACGGGTAGGCGATAGCCGCGTCTATCTCACGCGCAACGGGCAACGGGTGCCCTTCCGCCGCGTCGTTTTGGAATGCAGCAGCTGCGGTTACCGCGACGAAAAGCTCTTTGAAGACCGCGATTCCGACGACAGCGGACTTGGCGCGATGGGGGCCGCCTTCCTACTCGGCAGTTTGCTGCGCGGAGGTCGCTCCGGCAACTGGGGCGGGGGCAGCTCGGGCGGGAGTTACGGCGGCGGAAGCTTTGGCGGCGGCGGTTCGGGCGGACGATTCTGAGGCAACATTTCGATTTCGCCGTAACCCAATGACCGCTCCCCACTCATTATATATATAGCAACCACATTTCCCACTTTCTAATAACTTTCACGATGAAAATGTCCAAAACATTGATCGGCGTAATCGTAGCCGTGGTTCTCATTTTCTTCTATGGTGTTTCGCAACAACGCAGTATGGTGACACTCAGCGAAGATGTTGAGCAGAAAATGGGCGACCTGCAAAGCCAATACCAGCGCCGTTCGGATCTGATCCCCAACTTGGTGAGCACCGTCAAGGGCTATGCCAAGCACGAAAGCACTACATTGGAAAATGTGATCGCTGCGCGTGCACGTGCCACCCAGATCACACTCGATCCGGCGAATGCCACACCCGAACAAATCGAGGCCTATCAAAATGCGCAGGGCCAGTTGTCGCAGGCACTCGGCAAATTGCTGAGCGTGCAAGAGCAATATCCAGAATTGAAGGCCAACGAGCAGTTCTCGCAACTGCAGGCGCAACTGGAAGGCACGGAGAATCGCATCAACGAGAGCCGGCAGCTCTACAACGAGTCGGTGAAAACCTACAATATTAAGGTGAAGCAATTCCCCGGTAGCCTCTTTGCCGGTCTTTTCGGCATGTCGCCCAAAACACCCTTCCGTGCTTCTGAGGCAGCGCAGACGGCACCCAGCGTACAGTTCTAATATTTCAATTCGTCAAACGGCTTCTCTTTTTCCCCTCCCCCCAACCCATGGACAAGAATCAGCGATACATGATGCGCGGCGTGAGCGCAATGAAAGAAGATGTGCACGCAGCCATCCGCAACATCGACAAAGGACTGTTTCCGCAGGCTTTCTGTAAAATCATTCCCGACATCCTCGGCGGCGACCCCGACTATTGCAACATTATGCACGCCGACGGCGCCGGAACCAAGTCGAGTTTGGCCTATCTCTACTGGAAAGAGACCGGCGACTTGTCTGTGTGGAGAGGAATTGCGCAAGATGCCCTCATCATGAACACAGACGATCTGCTGTGTGTCGGGGCGGTCGACAATATCTTGGTGTCTTCGACCATTGGCCGCAACAAAATGCTCATTCCCGGCGAGGTGATCAGTGCCATCATCAACGGCACGGACGAGTTGCTCGCGCAACTGCGCGAAATGGGTGTGGGCATCTACGCAACCGGCGGCGAAACTGCCGATGTGGGCGACTTGGTGCGCACGATTATTGTCGATAGCACGGTGACTTGTCGCATGAAACGAAGCGACGTCATCGACAATGCCAACATCCGTCCCGGCGACGTCATCGTGGGACTCTCTTCTTCGGGACAGGCCACGTACGAATCCACCTACAACGGCGGAATGGGCAGCAACGGACTCACGTCGGCGCGCCACGATGTCTTTGCTAAATACTTGGCAGAGCGCTATCCCGAAAGTTTCGACCATGCAGTGCCCGAAGAACTGGTGTACAGCGGTCGCTATCGGCTGACGGATGCGGTGGAAGGCAGCCCCATCGATGCCGGACGCCTCGTGCTTTCGCCCACCCGCACCTATGCGCCGGTGGTAAAGCGCTTGTTGGACGAGTTGCGCCCCGAGATCCACGGCATGGTGCACTGCACCGGCGGCGCACAAACGAAGGTTTTGCACTTCGTCTCCGATCATTGTCGCGTGATCAAGGACAATATGTTCCCCGTCCCCCCGCTTTTCCGTGCCATCGCCGAAGAGAGCGGAACGGACTGGAGCGAAATGTACAAAGTCTTCAACATGGGCCACCGCCTCGAGGTGTATCTTTCGCCGGAACATGCCGAGCGCGTGATCGAGATTTCGCGCTCCTTCAACATCGATGCGCAGATTGTCGGACGCATTGAGGAGGGCGAAAAGAGTCTTACGATCCGTAGTGAATTTGGCGAGTTCCATTATTAAGTAATTGCGTAGTCGTAGTCCAATGTCCAAAAGCCTTCGTACGCTCAAAGTCGTTATTCCCGACGGCAATCCGCTCAATTACAAACAAGTAGTGGGCGGTTCCGATTGCGTGATGCACGTTTTGTCGCGTTCCTTCTGCATTTCTGAGCACTTGAACGAGTTGAAAGGGATGCAACGCCCCGCACTCTATCTGCTGATCGACGAGAAGGGGAAGGGATACATCGGACAAACGAAAGGTTTTGCGGCTCGCGTGAAAGACCACTTGGCGAAAAAGCCCTGGTGGACGCGCGCTTACGTTTTCGTCTCGGCTTCCGGGCTGTACAACACGGCCAATGTCGAGTATTTGGAGTACATCGCCATTCGTGCAGCGCAGGAAAGTGCATCGTATGACATGAGCGACAACGGCCAAACGCCCACCAATCCTACCTTGCACGAGTGGGATCGTCCGGAATTCGACGAGGTGTTCGAGCAAATCAAGTTCTTTCTGCTCTGCGAACGCTGTTTCATCTTTGAAAAAGTGGGGGAGGGCGCAGAAAAGCTGGAGAAGGGCACAGTCGCAGCGGCCACTCTTCACGAAAATGCCGAGCAGGCGCGCCCCATCTTCTATGCAAAGCGAAAAGGCATCGTGGCCAAAGGCTATCCTCTCCTCGATGGTTCGAAAAGTTTCGTCGTTTTGAAAGGCTCATTGCTCAATGTAGAAGTCACGCCTTCCTTTGATTTTCTGAAACAGCGCGAAAAGGTACTCGAGTCTTGTGTGTTGAAGGACAAAGATGCTTATGAACTTTCAGAAGACTATGTCTTCAAAGCTCCAAGTACGGCTTGTGCTGTCTGCTTAGGTCGTAGTAGCAATGGGAATACTGAGTGGAAACTCGAAGACGGTACCACCCTCCAATCCTATCTCGACCAAATCAACCAACAACTTCCCTCAAATCGGTAACAACAAGTAAATCAATGGCAGAAACCTCCACCTTATTGGAAAAACTGAACGGCTTAGTTGCGCGTTTTGAAGAAGTTTCCACACTGATCACGGACCCTTCGGTCATTGCCGACCAGCAACGCTACGTGCGACTCACGAAAGAGTACAAAGAGTTGGAAGAACTGATGAGTGCTCGCCGTGAATATGCCGATTTGCTCAGCAATTTGGCCGAAAGCAAGCACTTGTTGATGACTGAAGACGACGCGGAGATGAAGGAAATGGCGCGCGAAGAAGTCGCCGCCTGCGAGCGCCGTATTCCCGAGCTGGAGGAATCGATCAAACTCCTCCTCGTGCCGAAAGATCCCGAGGACAGCAAAAACGCGATCCTGGAGATTCGCGGAGGAACGGGGGGCGACGAAGCCGCTCTCTTCGCCGGCGATCTGTTTCGCATGTATGCCAAGTACTGCGAAGCCAAAGGTTGGAAATTAGAAGTGTCGAGTGCCTCAGAAGGAGCGGTCGGCGGTTTCAAGGAAGTCGTTTGTTCCGTCACAGGCGCCGATGTTTACGGCACACTCAAGTACGAAAGCGGCGTTCACCGCGTGCAGCGTGTGCCCGCCACCGAGACACAGGGGCGCGTCCACACATCTGCCGCCACAGTAGCCGTGTTGCCGGAAGCCGAAGCCTTTGATGTCGTCATCAACGAGGGCGAAATCAAGTGGGACACCTTCCGTTCTTCCGGAGCGGGCGGACAAAACGTCAACAAAGTCGAGTCCGGCGTGCGTTTGCGCTACAATTGGAAGAACCCCAACACGGGCGAAGTGGAGGAAATCCTCATCGAATGTACCGAAACGCGCGACCAACCCAAGAACAAAGAGCGGGCTTTGGCGCGCTTGCGCACCTTCATTTACGACAAAGAGCACCAGAAATACGTCGATGACATCGCATCACGCCGCAAAACCCTCGTGTCTACCGGCGACCGCTCCGCGAAAATCAGAACATACAACTATCCGCAAGGGCGAATCACCGACCATCGCATCAACTACACCATATATAATCTCTCTGCTTTCATGGATGGCGACATACAAGACTGCATCGATCATCTGATCGTGGCCGAGAATGCCGAGCGCCTCAAAGAGAGCGAACTCTAAAATCCCACACCGACACACGGAACCCCGTACATCTTTCTCCCCACTTCAGAAGCTGCGGAGAAAACAACAGATCAATGAACTTATAACTCTCAACAGCCAGACAACTTATATGAAAAAGTCATTACTTTCCATCGCTGTATTGCTGTGCACCTTCGGCGCAACGCGCGCACAAGCCCAGGTAAGCGACGTCAACTTCATCGTTAGCCCTTCGTTAGGCTACACCATGTG
>CAJPJR010000068.1 GCA_905369775.1 Prevotellaceae bacterium UBA1746 | reverse complement strand
CGCTTGTGCTTTAATGCCTTCCTCGGCGTCGCTGGCGAGTTCGTCGCAATTAGGCTCGCCTTCTTCGGCATCGGTGGTGGAAAGCTCGCACGCACGATTTTCTTTCTCGGCAGGGTCAGTGGCCAACGTTTGCGCCTCAATGAAATGCGCCGCTTCGGCGGGCGAGAGGACGCGGGGCGTGGGGGCGGACGTGGCCACGGAGGGGACAGGAGTGGAGACCGCGGCGGGGGCGTCGGGCACTGTGGAGGCTGCGGCGGGGGCTGCAGCGGAGGCGTCGGCAAAGAGATGGAGCACCATGTGCCGGAGGTCGCAGAGGCGCGACCGTTGCAAGGGCGGGGGGGCGGGCAGGGAGAGCGAACCCACGTGGGGGGTGCCCGTGCTTGGGGACGAAGCGGACGCACGCGGGGACAGCCCGCCCGTGCCGACGGGATACGTGCCCGTGATTGGGGACGAAGCGGGGCTTGTGACGGGCTTCGCTGCGGCGGGGCACGCGGCGGGAACGACAACGGCGGACGGGCCACTCACGCCGACGGACACGGGGCTCGCGGCGGGGCGATGGCCGAGGAGGTGACGGGCCACGCGGAGGGGGTGGTCCAACCAATAGCGCGCCGTGGTCTGCCACGAAACCACGGGCCGACCGTTGTGGCGGCGCCAATGGCGTTCGGTGTAGTAGGCCACGAACCATTCGGCGTCGAACTCGGGGTGGCGCAGCGCTTCGGCGAAGCGGCGCACCTCGTTGACCGTGGGGGGCACGAACGGCTCGTCCGCTCCCTCCTCGCCACGGCCTGCTTCGTCGCTTTTCTCGCTCGTGGTCAAGGTGTTAGGCTGCGAATTAGGCACGCTTGTTTCCGTCTTCTCCGTGTCGGCCTGCGGGTGGGCAGGTGCTTCGCTCGCAGTCAAGGTGTTAGGCTGTGAATTAGGCATGCTTGCTTCCATATTCTTCGCGCACGTCTGCCCGTTCTCCGTGCTCGTCTGCCCGTTCTCCGGGTTGGCCTGCGCATTAGGCACGCTCGTGTCGGCCTTTGCCGTGTCGGTCTGCGGGTGGGCAGGTGCTTCGCTCGCAGTCAAGGTGTTAGGCTGAGAATTCGGCACGCTTGTCTGCCCGTTCTCTGCGCTTGTCTGCCCGTTCGGTACGCTCGTCTGCCCGTTTTCTGTGTCGGGACTCGGGTGCGGGTCGAGGGTTTGCGCGGGTGCGCCGAGGACGGTGGAGGAAGCGGCGCACGGGGGAGCATCGGCATGGGCCGCGGCGGAGGAAACGAAACGGGGACTGCCCACGACCGACTCCTCGTCGCCCTCGGCAGACGCAGCGCCCTCCTCCCGCTCACCGACGACGGCCGCGGCGGGGTGGCTCGCGCGGGTCCCTTTTCCACTTTGGGGAAAGGGGACTATAGGGGTATGGGTTTTTTTATTCTGTTCTTTTCTATTCTCTTCTCTTCTGGGGGAGTGCGCATCGGCGAACGCGGTCGGGACGTCCTCTGCCTCGGCAGCAGGGTGTTCGCCCTCGGCGGGTGCGGCGTCGGCGTCGGCAGCTTCGTGTTTCACTTCCGCGGGTTCGGCCTCGGCAGCGATCGAAGTGGGGGCAAAATCGCCCGTGGCGTTCTTCTCGTCGGCGGAGGGGTGTTTGCCCTCGGCGGGCGTGATTTCATTTTCGCTCGACGTCGGCAGCTTCTCGGCAGGTTCGGCGTCCCCTTCGGCGGGTGCTTCCTCCTCGGCGGGGGGCAGGGCATTGTCTTCCGCCAGGCGGCGCACGGCACGGCGGTAGGTTTCGCCCGCTGAGCGCACCCGACGCTGCCGCACCGTGCGCGTCGTGCCGCCGCCCGCCGCCGAGGCGTCGTCCGACAGCATGCCCCGCACCGTGGTGAGCACCGGCGAGGTGAAAGTGCCCGACGAGCGGTCGATGTCGAAGAGACCGAAGTCTTCCACCACGCGCCGCACCGCGGCGGCGTCCTCGTGGAGGTCGAAGGCCAGCATGTCGTAGTCGAGCGGCGCACGGCAGTCGCGACAGTCGCGCAGATGCGAGAGCAGCATGACGTAGATGCCGATGCCCGAAGCGCCCATACGGCAGCGCAAACGGCCGCCGTTGCCGACGCGGAAGGCGCTCGAATCGAGCGAGAAATAGGGGGTGAAGAGGGGCATAAAGGTAGAAATGTTTTTCTTAATGTTTAAGGAATGTGTGAACGACGCCTCGGCGGCGGCGAACACGCCCGGCGAACCCTGCCGAGTTGCGGACTGCGGGGGATCGCTGCTGCAAATGTAGGCATCTTTGTCGAGACCGACAAGCAAAAACGCCGTTTTGTTCCGAATCTGCGGACGGGTGGGGGCGAATTGCTTTCTCTCGCGCCCGTGTGAGGCGATATGGCCGTTGTAACCCCGCAGAAGTCGTTCAAGACACGCCCGCCCGGCGAACTGACGAGCGGAGTGGAGGGCGGAAACTCGCAACTTTTCGATGTTTTTTGGTGCTCCGTGTCTGAATTTGGGGCTTTCCGCGATTTGTTCCCAAGTTGTGACAACGACTTCCGCGATTTTTTTTGCTTCTTCCCGACCCTCGGAAGCGCCTGATTTCGAATGATGAAACACTTTTTATGATGCCTCGGAGGGGCTCAGGGTGTCACAATCGCGTTTTTCGATTGTATTGGTAGGTGTGTCGGCACTGCTCCGTCGACCCCTCGTTTCGCGGCTTCGACCTGCGGATGGCGAACGCTCGCCTTGGGTGGTTTTCGCCGCTCGGGTTGGCCGCTTCGAGTCGGGCTTCCGCTCGGTGGATTGGCCTTCGGGTTCACCGCTTCCGCTTTTCGGCACGCACCGCTTCGGAGTTGCCGCTCGGCGGGTTGGCCTTCGGGCTCACCGCTTCCGCTTTTCGGCACGCACTGCTTCGGAGTGGCTGCTGGGCGAGTTCGTTCTTCCGCCTTCCGTTTCGGAGTTGCCGTTCGGCGGGTTGGCCTTCGGGCTCATTGCTTCCGCTTTTCGGCCTGCACCGATTCGGAGTGGCCGCTGGGCGAGTTCGTTCTTCCGCCTTCCGTTTCGGAGTTGCCGCTGGGCGAGTTGGCTTCGGGCTCACTGCTTCCGCTTTTCGGCACGCACTGATTCGGGGTTGCCCTCGGCGAGTTGGTTCTTCCGCCTTCCGCTTCGGAAATTGCCCTCGGCGAGTTGGTTCTTCCGCTCAGCGGGTTGGCCTTCGGGCTCACTGCTTCCGCTTTTCGGCATGCGCCGCTTCGGAGTGGCCGCTGGGCGGATTGGCCTTCGGGCTTCCGCTTCGGAGTTGCCGCTCGGCGGGTTGGTTTTTCCACTCAGCGGGTTGGCCTTCGGGCTCACCGCTTCCGCTTTTCGGCATGCACCGCTTCGGAGTTGCCGCTCGGCGAGTTGGTTTTTCCGCTCGGTGAGTTGGCCTTCGGGCTTCCGCTTCGGAAATTGCCCTCGGCGAGTTGGCCTTCGGGCTCATTGCTTCCGCTTTTCGGCCTGCGCCGCTTCGGAGATTGCCCTCGGCGGGCTGCTTCTTCCGCCTTCCGCTTCGGAGATTGCCGCTGGGTGGGTTGGTTCTTCCGTTCGGCGGGTTGGCCTTCGGGCTCACTGCTTCCGCTTTTCGGCATGCACCGCTTCGGAGTGGCCGCTGGGCGAGTTCGTTCTTCCGCCTTCCGCTTCGGGGTTTTGCCTTCCGCTTCGGAGATTGCCGCTCGGCGGGTTGGCCTTCGGGCTCATTGCTTCCGCTTTTCGGCACGCACCGCTTCGGAGTTGCCGCTGGGCGGTTGGCCTTCGGGCTTATTGCTTCGGAGATTGCCATTTGGCGGGTTGGCGCTTCCGCCTTCCGCTTCGGGGTTGCCCTCGGCGGGTTGGCCTTCGGGCTCACTGCTTCCGCTTTTCGGCATGCGCCGATCCGCACCGATCCGCACCGCCGCGCCGCCGACGCGAGGGCCGACGGAGCACACCGACACGACACTTGTTTCACTTCAAAACACTTATCCCAACATGTTAACCTACCACATCGTTCGCCGCAAGCACTTCAAAACCGGCAAACTCCTCTACTATCCCCAACTCGTCACCCCCGTGGCCGACGACCACATGCACATCATCGAGCGCATCGAGAAGAAGTGCACCCTGGCTTCGGCCGACGTGAAGGCCGTGGTCGACGCACTCGAGGTCGAGATCATCGACAGTCTCCGACAGGGACGCAGCGTGCGACTCGGCGACCTGGGTTCCTTCCGTCCCACCCTCCGTTGCTCGGCGGGCGTGGGCTTGCCCGAACTGGCGGGCGTGGGGCAGATCAAGCGGGTGCACGTGGTGTTCCACCCCTCGTCGCGCATTCGTCGCGCCCTCTCCGTGAAGGACCACGCCGTGAGCTTCGTGCAGCGCGACAAAAAGAAGCACGGCGCCAACGCGCAACAGGGTGGTTCGCCCACGGGCGGCGGTACGCCGGGAGCACCCGCGCCTTCGACGGGCTCCTCGGCCGCGGGCTCGGCTGTGACGCCTCCGGGCACTCCCGTGCCTGCGACTCCCTCGACGGGCACTCCCGCGGGTACGCCTGTGCCTGCCGCACCTTCGCCCACGACGTCGCCCTCCACGGGCAGACCCGTTGCGGGTAGCGGCACCTCGGCCGCAGGCTCGGCCGTGACGCCTCCGGGTACTCCCGTGCCTGCCGCACCTTCGACGGGCACGCCCGCGGGAACGCCTGTGCCTGCTGCGCCTTCGACGGGTACGCCTGCCGTGAGCGGAACGCCGGCCGCAGGGGGAGCTTGACGCTTGCCCACGGCGCGACGCCGTGCCTCCGCCCGCTGAGGCGCACTGCCTTTCGTCTCGCTCCGCATCCCGCGGAGCGGGACTCGGCGGGGGCAACTTCTATCATAATGGCCTGCGCGGTGCACATGCCGCTGCCTCGGTTTGCAGTCGGGGTGGGCTACTTCTATAATAACAGCCTGCGCTGTGCGCGTGCCACTGCCTCGGTTTGAGGTCGGGGTGGGGCTACTTCTATAATAATAGCCTGCGCTGCGCACGTGTCTGCCTCGGTTTGAACTCGGGGTGGGGCACTGTTTAAGGAGATGCTGCGCCCGAAGGGCTCGTTGGGCCCAATGGTGAAAGTGATTCCTCGATGAAAGACGATAAAGCATTGTAAAAGAATAAAATGGATGCGTTGCATTGCATATATCGCCGAAGGAAAAGAAGTTGATTCGTCTTATATTCATCAGAATACGCTCATTATCTGTTTCATTTACTCCAATCACTACTCAATAAAACACATTATTACAAATGGATATCCCTGTTTATCGGTTAATCGATTTAGCCCGTCTGCTTTTTTTCCGTGCGCTGTTGCTCGAAGCGGAGCGCCGGCGCGATGTTTCCCCCTCAACTTCTGCTCATGACACACTACAAACTGCAAGAACACACCGCCGTCGCGCTGCTCGCCGCGGGCGTGGTGTTCGCCCTGCTGGGACTCCTCTTTCCGCCCATGGGTTCGATTCACGACAGCGTGCTGTGGATCTTCGCCCAATGCCTGATCTATGCGGGCAGCGTGCTCGGCGTGGCCGGTTATTTGCGTTCGACGCAAACGGCGAATTGATCGAGGCACCCACGCCTGCGGGAGATGTGCCCTCCTCTCGTGGGGCTACTCGTTCCTCTCGTGGGGCGGTGCCTTGCGCTGAGCGGCCTATGCCTTCGGCTGCGGGAGATGTGCCCTCGGCTGCGTGGGATGTGCACGCGGCGGTGCGCGATGTGTTGGCGCCTGCGGAGGATGTGCCTTCCCTCGAACGGGCTGCTCGTTCCTCTCGTCGGCCTATGCCTTCGGCTAAGGGGTCTGCGCCCTCATTGACAGAGATAGTGTCCTCGGATCTCCTCGATTCGCCTTTCCCTGAACGGGCGGTGCAGTCGCCCAAGCGGTCGGTGCCTTCGGCGGTGCGCGATCGGGGGGACTCGAGCGAGGCCCGCTATGCCGCCCTGGCGAAGCGCAGTGCGCAGACGGCCGACCGACTGTTGCGCCGCGTGAGCCGACACCGCGCCAAGGGGAAATAGCCCGATGCCAGCGGCGGGACGACGCACGATGCCTCGTCCCGCCGTCGGCGTGCGCCCTTCGGCTTCCTTCTACGCTCCCGCCGTGCCGCGGGGTTTGCGGTTGTGCGGCGGGGGCTTTGGGGGGCACGCCTTCTATCATTTGTGACGGGCGCCGCAAGGGGCGCTCGTATTTCATTCACTACGTCAATTTTTCCCAGATGTCTACATTGATTCGTTTGCGCCGCACCGCCCACCTGCCCGGGGGCACGGAAGGGGTGCTGTTTTTTCCCGCCGAGAGCGGACAATCGCCCATGGCCACGCTCGAACCGCCCGCTTCGGGGGCGCATCCGGCCATTCCCGCGGGCGAATATGCGCTGCGCCTCGACGTGGTTTCGCCACGCTTTGCCCGCTCGCCCCGCCGATGGTCGGCGGCTTGGGGGGCGCGACTGCCACGTTTGGAGGGCGTCCCCGGCCGTGCCGGCATTCTCATCCATCCCGGCAACCGACCCGCTGACTCTTCGGGTTGCGTGCTAATCGGTCGCGCCGCCGGCGTCCTCCGTCTTGCCGACAGTGTCGACACCTTCCACTGCCTGATGCAGACCCTCCACGCCCTTCCTGCACCCCTCCGCCTCCGAGTGGAGTAGGGCGGCCACGTTCCGCTCATTTCTTTCCCACCACGCCGACGCCCCTCGCGTCGGCGTGGTTTTGTTTGGGGCTAAATGTGTGTTTTATACCTCGAAAAAAGTTACATTCGTTTGTCTAAACGCGTTGTTTTTCATATATTTGCAGTGTAAACCGTTTCGAACGTCGCCCGTCTGGCACCCACTTCTTTTGCGTGCAGCGATCGATCGTTAAAACCTTTCTCCCCACTCGTTCGTATCGCCGTGAAATATCGGGTAAAAACGCTTCTCCTCTTATGAAAATTGAAAGCTTTTCCATTCAGAATTATAAGTGCATCAAAGACTTAGCCGTGGATTGTCGTGGTGCGGACGGCGAGATTAGGCAGTGGACGGTGTTGCTCGGCGAGAATAATACGGGTAAGACGAATGTTCTGCGGGCGTTGGCGCAGTTGGCTCCAGCAAAAATGAATTTCAAAAGGGAAGCGGATTCGGAATTCAAGGATTGGTATGTTCCACTTGGTTTATTTGAGGGCTTCTTTTCCAAGGTGATTTCCCGAGTAGGCGGGAGGAAATGGGGCTACGATCCCAAAGGAGACGGTTATTCAGAAGAGCCTGTTGATCTGCATATATATGGTTATGGTGTGAGTCGTTATCCTGCGCGAACAGCGCTCAGTGAACGCGAAGGGAATCCCACAGAAACGCTTTTTAATAGCAACGCTCGCTTGTCGGATTTCCAAGAGTGGTTACTGCAGTTGGACTATTCGCAGAAGAGCGGCAGCGAGAAGTCTCAAAAGCGGCTGGAGAAGATGCACGATTTGGTGAGAAGTGACTTGTTTCCCGGCGTGACGGATTTTTCTTTTAAGAAAGATGGTGATAATGAGCACGTAGTCGTTGTCTTTTCTGCCGGAAAAGATGGCGACGTTCGTTTTGAAGAACTGGGCTTCGGCTATCAAACCACTTTGACGTGGCTCGCAGATTTCTGCAAGCGGATGTTTGAATTGTATCCCGACGCCGAAAATCCCTTGCACGAAGAGGCTGTTGTGCTGGTAGACGAGATTGATTTGCACCTGCATCCCAAGTGGCAGCGCGATCTTGTGCCCACGCTTTCGAAGATCTTCCCCAATGTGCAGTTTATCGTCACGACCCACAGTCCACATGTGCTGCAATCGATGGAGGACGTGAACCTCTATGTGCTGCGTCGCGATGCGGAAAGTGGGGAAGTGGCTTTTAAGCATTGTCCTCGTAGCGATTTCCGCGGTTGGACCGTGGAGGATATCTTGTCGGAAACCATGGGATTGGGCGAGAAGATCCATTCGGACTATTACAATCTGCAGGTTGAAAACTTCAACAAGGCGCTCGACGAAGAGGATCTGCAGCAGGCTGTAAAGGCCTACGAAGAACTGGATCGACTGATGAAGGCAGACGACCCGCTGCGCAGAATGTTTGATCTCCAATTGGGACAATTGAAAAGACGGCATGATCAAGCTTGAACTCCCTCCGGAACCTCCGGAACTGACTGCGCAGAAAGACCGACTGACGGCCGAATATCGCGAAAAGAAAAAGCCCGTGTGGAGAGAGGGCGCGGTGGGCGAGACCCTCAAAAGGGTGCTTTGCGAGATGACGCACAACAAATGTGCCTACTCCGAGGCGCCTTTGGAAACGAATGGGAGTGTCATGCACATCGAGCACTTCTATCCCAAGTCGATTTACCCCGAGCGCGTGGTGGAATGGGGCAATCTGCTGCCGACGTGCGCCACTTGCAACGCCGGAAAAGGGGCACTCGATGTGGGAAAAACACCCATCGTCAACCCCCTGCGGGACGATCCGAAGGACTTCCTGTACGTGGAGGGATTCCGCTATCGGGCTTGTGACAAAGAGGGCGTGGGGCAACGCACCATCGACGTCCTCAGGTTGAACGATGCGACGCAATTTGCCGCACCACGATTCCTGGCCGCACAATATATTGTGGAGGCGATCGAGCGCGTGCTGCGCCAAGCAGATGCCATTGCCGACTACCTGCTGCGCGGAGAAGTGCTGCAACTGATGGAGGAAGCCGGACCCTCTCACCCCTATTCCGCGGTGATCGCCACCCATTTGCTTTATGAAGACGACGGATTGGCGAAATTGGAAACCCTCTTGCGCGAACGAGGCGCGTGGGACGAGCATTTGGAAGCGGCCAAACAGACTTTGCTCAGCGTTGCTATGCCTGCTCCGCACCGCAAATGAGATTTTTTCGGTGCGTCTCCTTCCATTCGGCGCAAGTTGACGGCAAAACCCCTAAAAAATAGTGCAGTATTTGCCCATTCACCGAAAAAGTCGTACTTTTGCGCCCGTATAGAGTCCGACGAGGCCCAAGAAGTCGCGTCGCCCCGTGCGTGCCGCGCCGTTTCGAAAGGAAGGGAGCGGACGAAGGAGCGAAGCGCGCCCCCCGGAAAAAACCGTTTTATCCAAATCAATCACACATCTCATGTACGCAATCGTAGAGATCAACGGTCATCAGTTTAAGGTCGAGCAAGGCCGCAAGCTTTTCGTAGACCGCGTCCGCAATGCCGAAAGCGGACAAACTGTTGAATTCGACAAAGTGCTCCTCATCGACGCCGACGGCGCGGTGAAAGTGGGCGCCCCCACCGTCGAAGGCGCGAAAGTAGTCGCTGAAGTCACCACTCCCCTCGTTAAGGGCGACAAGGTGCTCGTCTTCCACAAGAAGCGCCGCAAAGGACATCGTAAACTCAACGGCTATCGCCACCAGTTTACCGAAGTCACCATCAAAGAAGTTATCGCATAACCACTTAACACACACAACACAATGGCACACAAAAAAGGTGTAGGTAGTTCGAAGAACGGCCGTGAATCGGCATCACAACGTCTGGGTGTTAAGATCTGGGGCGGACAGGCTTGCGTAGCCGGCAACATCATCGTTCGCCAACGCGGCACCGCTCACTACCCCGGCAAGAACGTGGGTATGGGTTCCGATCACACCCTCTATGCGCTGGCCGACGGCACCGTCGTGTTCAAGCGCGGAGCACGCGACCGCAGCGTCGTGAGCGTAGAGCCCAAGGCTGAGGCCTAAGCCCCACGCCGACACGCCAACACCCCGCAACGGCGGCGAACAGCGCGCGGCTCACCAACCCAAATGACCGACCGCAACGACGGTCGACCGAGACATTCGGCATCGCACATCCACTGTGCGGTGCCGTTTTTTTGTGCCCGAAGCGGAACGGAAGGGGAGGCAGCGAGGCGCTGCGAGGAATGGGTTGTGAGGTCGGCGAGGAATGCATTGTGCAGCCTGCGGGTGCGCGTCGGCGCTGCGTGGGGGAGCGGAAGTGCTCGGGCAGGGCGTGTTGCTGTGCGGGGGCGAGGGGAGGGCTTCGGCGGGGAATGGGGGGTGAGGTGGGCGGGG
>CAJPJR010000067.1 GCA_905369775.1 Prevotellaceae bacterium UBA1746 | reverse complement strand
CTCTAACTCTCTTGTCGTGGGAACACAACCTCCATAATAGTAGACCAGCATCGGATATTTCTTCGTGGCATCGAAGTCGGCCGGGAGGAAATAGAAACCGGGCACCGTGTCACGATCCGATCTCCGGTAGCTCCACGGCGTACACGAGGCCACTTGCACGTCGCCCAAGGCTTTGGCAAAGGAAACCTCGCCGAAGGGGCTGCACTTGGGGCGCGAAGAAGTGAGATCTGCCACGTAGGCGTTGCGAGAAGTGGTTCCGGTTTGTCCGAAAAACACGACGCGGGGCACACGTCCTTCAGACAAAGTGAAACGCTGCACGACAGTAGTGGGAAGTTCGAAACGGAAACGCTTGCCGGTGCGGGGATCTAAACGCCAGAGGGTTTCGTCGTAGCCGTCGGTACAACGCATGTAAATTTTGTCGTCGCCGGCGTTCCATTCATACTCTCCCACGGAGGGAGCAAAATCCTTGAGCAGTGCAGTGGCTACCTTCGTGGAGGGATTGTACAGATACAGTCGTTTGTCGAAACTCTGCGCGACTTCATCTTTGGGCAGAGCACTTCCGATGCCTCCGAAGGCAGAAGCGCTGCCTTTGAACAGAAGTTGCTTGCCATCGGGGCTATATACGCCCTCATCCAACCACGGTTGATTCGTAAGCAACGTATCGACGCGCCCGTTGTCGAGATGCATTTCGTAGATGTCGGTGTGGTCAAACGGATGTTGCGTGAGATCGTGATGATTGCGCGAAAGCAGCAAACGCTTGCCATCGGGGGAAATGTCGTTGAGATGGACACTCTCGCGTCCAAATGTGAGTCTTTGCGAGAAACCACTGGCAAAGTCTACCAGGTATAGTGCACTGCGGTCTCTCCAACCGGGCTGGCGATCGTCGGGTGCAAACAACTGTTTGAGCGGCCCTTGGGTGCTTGGGCCCGATTCATTGGCGGTGACGATGGCAAATTGGCCCGTCGGCGACAAAGTGAGTCCTCCATCCGGCACACGGTGGGCGAGGGTTTGCTCATTCATCGTGGCAGGATCCAGCACAACCAGGTCTTTCCCGGCATCTGTGCTGCGCTTGAAGTAAAGTCGGTCGGTTTTCGGCATCCACGATCCATGAAAATAATCGGCCGTGCGGAGTAACGTGCGCCCGTCCTTGAGATCGGTGAGCACAGACGAATAAGTTGTCGCACCATCGCGGCGTGTATCGGTGTAATACGTCAAGACGTAGCGCCCACTGGGGGAAATGGCCACATTGTAGTACCGCTTACCGTGCAACATGTCGTCGAAAGCGAATTTTCGCTTGCTCGTCTCGTTCACTCGAAGGACCGAAAGCGAATCTCCAACGAGAGCCACGTTAAAAGTGTCGCGGGCAGCCTTGTCCGTGTAGACCAAAAGCGTCACTTCGCTGCGACCGGGCAAAAAATGTAGGTTGCCGTCAGTTACTTTCACGCCATTGAGATAGGTATCATAGCGCTTGAGATGTGGCGTCTGCAAACGTGCTGTACGCCAGCGGGCGGCATCGACAGTGAATCGCACAACACTCACGGCATTACTGTCGATTGCACTACCGGTGGTGAGGTGACGTAAACTTTTCTGTCCGCGCCGCTTGGCTATCAAAGCATTGTTTTCCAACACCTCTGCGGGATCAAACGGACGATCGGAGAGATTCACACTGTCTGTTGCGAAAGGACGACGCAACGGAAAGCTTCCGGTGAGCTCAGCTGCGGACACTTTCACCGTGTCGACAGAAGTTGCAGGCTTCGAATGGGGTTGTTTTGCCACCACCTCTGCCGTAACTTGAAGACCGCTAAGGCCTAAGAACAAAAAGGGGAGAAAATGTTTCATGAAATAGAAATCTATGAATCGACAGAAGCAGCATTGCTTTTTCTGCCGAGGGGCTAAACACAAAATCCACGTACCGTCGAACCGGCGGGACGCAGATTTTATCAAAGGTCAGGAGTTTGTTCCACGCTTCACGGCCAACGCAGCGAAGTCCTTGCGGCGCAATACGAAAGAGTGGGTGAGATAGCGATCGCGCACGACTTCGTTTTCCGCCAATTCCTCCGGCGTCCCGTGGAATAAGATGCGGCCCTCGAAAAGCAAATAGGCGCGATCCGTGATGGAAAGGGTCTCTTCAACATTGTGGTCGGTGATCAAGATGCCAATGTTGCGGTCCTTGAGCTTCCAAACAATGTACTGAATGTCTTCAACCGCGATGGGATCGACCCCGGCAAAGGGTTCGTCGAGCATGATAAACTTGGGATCGATGGCCAAACAGCGCGCGATCTCGGTACGACGCCGCTCTCCACCGGAAAGTTGGTCGCCGAGATTCTTGCGTACTTTCTGCAAACGGAATTCAGCAATCAGTGATTCGAGGTTCTCTCGCTGCTCTTCCCGGCTCTTCCCGGTCATTTCAAGTACGGAAAGGATATTATCCTCAACACTCATCTTGCGAAAAACAGAAGCCTCCTGGGCAAGGTAGCCGATTCCGGCTTTTGCACGACGATACACGGGGGCCTTCGTGATGTCCTTCTCGCCCAAATAAATGTGGCCTCCGTTGGGAACGACCAAGCCGGTGGTCATATAAAAAGAAGTCGTCTTGCCCGCACCGTTGGGGCCGAGCAAGCCCACGATTTCTCCCTGATGCACCTCAAACGACACGTCGTTCACAACGGTGCGTTTGCCGTAACGTTTCACCAACCCCTCAGTACGCAGTACAAGGTGTTCGGCAGTTTGATCATTGGTGGAGGGATCTTTCTTTGGGTCGCCGGAGACAAGTGAGTCATTCCTCTTGTTGTCCTCCGTGAATCCATTGCTTTCTTTATCTTCCATGAAGCGAACGATGAAAGGGTGATGCAATATGATAAAACAAAAGGAGCGACTCATTGAGCCGCTCCTTCTTTTGAAGAGGTACCAAGCAGATTCGAACTGCTGTAGCAGGTTTTGCAGACCTGTGCCTAACCGCTCGGCCATGGTACCGTGTCTTGTTTACGAGTGCAAAGGTACTACTTTTTCTTGAACCGGCAAGAAATCGGGGCGTTTTTTTGAGTTCTAATGCGCATTTCCTCCAACTAAACGCATTTTCTTGGGGGATTTCCTTCAAAAGTCTCCAACTTTGAGACGATTTCCCCCAGAAAAAATTCCCTCTCTCGCCGGAGCAAGAGAGGGAATAAGGTTTGCGGAATTGATCACCCGCCGAAATCATCGAACGAAATCATATCTCGCTCCACACCGAGCGAATCAAGCAGATCGAGCACCGTCTTGGACATCATGGGAGGTCCGCAGAGGTAATACTCAATATCCTCGGGCGCTTCATGCGCTTTGAGATAAGTATCGCCCATCACGGGAGCAATGAACCCGGGAGTGTACTTCACGCCCATGGCATCGGCCTTGGGATCGGGACGGTCGAGCGCGAGGTGGAAATGGAAGTTGGGGAAATCCTTCTCGAGCTGGAGGAAATCTTCGAGGAAGAAGACTTCATCGATGGCGCGCGCGCCGTAGAAATAGTGCATCTCGCGATCACGCACGTTTTTCGTCTTGAGCAAGTGCATGATTTGCGCACGAAGCGGAGCCATACCGGCACCTCCGCCGACCCAAATCATTTCACGTTTCGAATCGTAGTGCGGGTGGAACTCACCGTAAGGACCACTCATCATCACTTTGTCGCCGGGCTTCAAACTAAAGATGTAGGAAGAAGCAATACCGGGCATGACATCCTGAAATCCGGGGCCCTGTTCTTTTGGTTTGAAGGGAGGTGTCGCAATGCGCACGGTAAGTGTGATGATATCTCCTTCGTCGGGATAGTTTGCCATGGAGTAGGCGCGGATCGTGGGTTCGGTGTTTACGCACTTGAGTCCCAAGAGACCAAACTTTTCCCAGGCGGGCAAATATAAATCACCGATCAGACTCTTGTCGATGTCCTTATCATAGTCCATCGAGAAGGCTGGAATCTGAATTTGCGCATAGGATCCCGGCTCAAAGTCCATGTGTTCTCCCGGAGGCAGCTGCACTTTGAACTCTTTGATGAACGTTGCCACGTTGCGGTTGCCGATCACGGTGCACTCCCATTCCTTGACGCCCATAACGCTTTCGGGGACTTTGATGGCAAGGTCGCCCTTTACTTTCGCTTGGCAGCCCAGACGCCAATTGTCCTTGATTTCTTTACGCGTGAAATGTCCCTTTTCAGAGTCGAGAATCTCTCCTCCACCTTCAACGATCTGGCATTTGCACTGACCGCACGAACCTTTACCGCCACATGCGGAGGGCAAATACACACCGTTCTCAGAAAGTGTGGTGAGCAGGCTACCGCCTTGCTCCACCTCGAGGGTATCCTTACCGTTGATCGTGATTTTGACCTTACCGGAAGGGGAAAGATAGTATTTCGCGATGAGCAAAATTACCACCAACACGATGATGATGGCAAAGAAGACACCAATACTTGTTATTATAAGAGTTGTATCCATAGGGTAGTGGTGGAAAATTCCGATTAAATTTTAAGACCGGAGAAACACATAAAGGCCATTGCCATCAACCCCACGGTGATAAACGTGATGCCGAGGCCTTGAAGCGGCTTGGGCACGTTGGTATAGGCCATTTTCTCGCGAATTGCAGCAAGTGCCACGATGGCCAAGAGCCAACCAAGCCCGGAACCCAGTGCATACACGAGGGCATCCCACACGCTTCCGATGGCCTGCGTGCTCGTTGCGGGATCCATTAGAATGCGCTGCTGCATAAAGAGCGACGCACCCATGATGGCGCAGTTCACAGCAATGAGGGGAAGGAAAATACCCAGCGCGGCATAGAGCGAAGGGGAGAAGCGTTCGACCGCCATCTCCACCAATTGCGTGATACCTGCGATCACCGCAATGAAAAGGATGAATGAGAGGAAGCTCAGATCCACACCTTTCACAATGCAATCGGGGTTCAACACATAGACTTGCAGGAGATAGTCGATCGGAACGGTCACCACAAGTACGAAAGTGACCGCCACTCCAAGTCCGAGCGCCGTTTTCACGTTCTTCGATACGGCCAAATATGAGCACATACCGAGGAAGAACGCAAATATCATGTTGTCCACAAAAATAGAGCGGACGAAAAGACTTAGCAGATGTTCCATATCTAATTGTCAGTTGTCGATTTGTTCGGGAAACGTTCTCATTGTTTCCGTCGATCATTGATGGCACGATGCGCCCACACCACGCAACCGCAGATGATCAGCGCCATAGCCGGCATCGTCATCATACCATTGTGGAAAAACGCATTGTTTTCCAGTCCGGGGATGGGCATTCCGAAAAGAGAGCCCGAGCCCAGGAGTTCGCGCACGAAGCCTACAACGACCAAAATCCAGGCATAGCCCAGTCCATTGCCGATGCCATCGAGGAAAGACTCCCACGGTCCGTTCATCATGGCGAACGCTTCGAGACGTCCCATGAGAATACAGTTCGTAATAATCAATCCCACGTAGACAGAAAGCTGAACACTCACATCATATGCGTAGGCTTTGAGGATTTGGCTCACCACTGTGACGAGCGCCGCCACGACGACAAGCTGAACAATGATGCGAATACGCGAAGGAATGGTGTTTCTGATCAACGAAATGATCACATTGGAAAAAGCCGTGATCACCGTGACCGAAAGTCCCATCACGATAGCCGGTTTCAACTGCGAAGTCACAGCCAAGGCCGAACAGATGCCGAGCACCTGCCCCACAATGGGGTTGTCGAGGTTCAAGGGGCCGGTGAGAACCTCCTTGTTTCGTTTTGAGAAAAGACTCATAAGTGTTATCGTCTTTATATTATTGATGATGGGCAGAGAAGTAAAGCTTGTAAGGTTCGAGACTCGTGGCAAACATGCCGGTCACTCCGTTGCTCGTCAGCGTGGCGCCCGTGATCGCATCCACTTGATGTTCGGGATCTTCGATCTTTTTGCTCAGTGCAAGCGCAACCTTATTGAAAGAATCGTCGGTGAAGACTTTCTTACCGATGAACTTCCGCTGGAAGTCTTCCTCCACGATGCGCGCTCCGAGGCCAGCCGTTTCACTCTCGTGGGTGAAGTAGGCGCCATAGACCGTGTTGAAATCCTTTTTCAGGGCCAGATAACCCGAAATGCCGCCCCACAAGCCGCGACCGAAGAGAGGAACGACGTAAATCGTGTCGTTGTTCACCTTTGCCACGTAGAGGGGCAAGCGCTTCTTCGCATCTTCTTTGGCCGTGATGTCCTTCGAATCGACATCAAAACCGCCGGCCGTGTCCACAACTTCCCCTTTTACATTGAGAACAGGTGCACTCACAATGTTTTTCTGGTAGGCCGCCACCACATCGGGCGTGTTGCGGATATTGAGTGCCGCAAGAATTTGTCCGCGCTTATCGTTGGCTACATTCTCGTCTTGTTTGCTTTTGAGCGCTGAAGCCACGAAGGCCAGCAAGAATGCGGCGAAAATCACCAGCACCGAAGCATAGACAAGCGTATAAACGTTGCTGTTAGTATTGAGTTTCATTGTCTGGTTCGCTTTATTGTTGTTTGGCGCGACGCAAGCGCTTGTTGATGTTGCGCTGCACGAACACATAGTCGATGAGCGGGGCAAACATGTTCATGAATAGGATGGCGAGCATCATGCCTTCAGGGTATCCGGGATTGAGGACACGAATCGTGATGGCCAATGCGCCAATGAGGAAGCCATACACGTATTGTCCTTTCTCGGTGCGCGCAGAAGTCACGGGATCAGTGGCCATAAACACCGCACCGAAGGCAAAACCGCCGAGCAACAGGTGTTCCAGACCGAGCTGTGCCGAAACGCTGTCTGCAGAACCCAGACCTTTGAAGAGCAAAGCCACGAGGGCACCACCGGCGAAGACACTAAACATCGTGCGCCACGAAGCAATGCGTGTCCAGAGCAGGAGAGCTGCGCCTAACATGATGGCGATGAACGAAGTCTCACCGATAGAACCGGGCATCAATCCGGTGAACATGTCCCAAACGGGCGTCGTCACGGCGTGATTCGCACCGGCTTGTCCCAAAGCAGTGGCGGAGGTGAAACCGTCGGGCAACTGATTGCCCATGCCCAGCACTTTTTCAGTGCTCACCCACACGGCGTCGCCGCTCATCTTGGTCGGCCAAGCGAAAAAGAGGAAAGCACGCGTCACGAGTGCGGGGTTGAAAATATTCATTCCCGTGCCGCCGTAAATTTCTTTGGCGAAGATCACGGAGAACGCCACTGCCACGGCAAGCATCCACAACGGAGTACCGACGGGCACGATCATCGGGATCAGCATGCCCGACACAAGAAAACCTTCTTGGATCTCTTCGTTCTTCCACTGCGCCACAATAAACTCGATTCCGAGTCCCACGACGTAGCTCACCACGATTTTGGGAAGCATCACCGCCAGGCCATAGCAGAAGCAGGCCCAGAACGAACCATCGAGGCCGGCCGCCTTGTAGTTCTGGAAACCGATGTTGTACATACCCACCAGCAGTGCGGGAATCAAGGCAATGACCACGAAACTCATAATGCGTTTCGAGTCGATGGCATCGTGCACACTCACGCCGACGCGCGACGTTTTGTTGGGCACTACCGCAAAGGTCTCGAATCCGTCGAACACACTGCGAAAAGCGTGGAGCTTCCCGCCGGGCTCGAAATGCGGACGGACGTTATCAAAAAACTTTTGTATCATTGTCGTTTATGGTTTCAAGCATTTTCCTTGCGGAGCAAGTCGAGTCCCTCACGTACGATGCGCTGCAACTCGAGTTTTGAAGAGCACACGAACTCTGCCGGTGCAAAATCCTCAGGTGCCACTTCATAAATGCCCAAGGCTTCCTGACGATCGATGTCGCCCGTGATAATAGCCTTGATCAAATAAGAAGGATAGATGTCCATTGGGAACACACTCTCGTATTCTGCCGACATAATCATGTGGCGTTCGCCACCTTTCACACGGCAATCGAGGGTATAAGGCTTTTTCCCGCTGAGCCAAGAGAAATAGCTGCGACTCGTCGAGAAGCTGTCGAGACGCGGACGGATCCAACCGAGCACTTCGTGCACATCGTCTCCTTCGGGAATGACGGTTACTTCCGTCACTTGGGCACCGAGGAAATCATCCATCGTGGCTTTCTGGCCCACAAGCGGATTGCCGTTGATGATGCGCACGTGGTGTTCGGCAGGCAACAGCTGCCCCTCGAGAATAGACGAGAGTTTCGCACCGACTTTCACCCGTGCATATTGCGGCGCTTCGATTTCGCTGCCGCCCACGGCGATGGTTCGCGTGAAATCCAGCTTACCGGTGCGCAACAAGCGGCCGAGGAAAATCACAGCCTCGGGAGCCATGGTCCACACCGTCTCGCCCTTGTTGACAGGCGCCACGCGGTTGATCTGCACCCCCACATTGCCGGCCGGATTCGGACCGCTGAAGCAGGCAACAGTGACCTGCGGTGCGCTGATGGGCAGCAGGGGAGTGTTGAGTTGCTCGTCGTTGACACCGACATGTACCGGTGCCACTTTGGCCAACGCGGCAATACCGGCCTTGAAGTCCACCTCTTGTCCGGCTGCGACATAAGTGAAATCTGCTGCCAAAGGCATGGAAGAGAACGCACTGACGAAGATGTCGCGAGGTGCGACACCCGGTGTGGGTACCACATCGTAGGGGCGCTGACGAAGATAGGCGAAAAGGCCGCTCTCCAGCAGCAGACGCACAACAGCTTCTCCGTCGTTGACAGGCAGTTCAAAGTCCTTTGCTACCTGTACACTATCGGGCTGAATGCGAATACTCAAGAGCTTACGGCGTTCGCCGCGCTCTACCGCGGTGATGGTGCCGCTCACAGGCGAAACAACTTTCACCTGTTCCGTCGCCTTGTCGACAAACAACGGGGTACCGACGAGTACAGCATCACCAACCTTGACCAACACCTTGGGAGTCATCCCGCCGAAGTCGGCCGGTCGCACGGCATACTCAGTCGAAGGGGCTACTTCTCGCGTAGACCGGTGCGCTTCACCGGCCAATCGCAGGCGCAATCCCTTTTTGATCTTGTAAATGTCCATATAGTGAGATAAAATTATTGCTCGTTATCGACTGTCTCGACAAAACAAGACAATCTGCGAACGACGACATCACTCGCGCGCGTCGCTCGTGCATACGAAAGGCTGTGCAAAAATAGTTAGTTTTTTTGGCTCCCACAAATTTACGATACGCAAAGCACGACGATTCGGATAAAACAACAGGTAAAATTTCACACTCAGCCTCTCTGCGGCATCCCGCTGCGCGCATCGCACAAAACCCTAATAATCAATGGAAAGAAATTACGGCATGCACAGAATTCAAACCGCAGAAGCACAATTTTCATCGATCGATTTTCTTTTTCTGATGCACTGTCTTTCATTTTAAACGCGACAATTTCATAAATACCAACCTCAACTTTGCGAAGATCACGCTATCACGCGCACAAAAGACGCACAAGCGTAGCACAAATAACCAATTTTCACCTTAGAGCACAAAGAAAACACGTAAAAAGACGCAGCTTCTGCGCAAGAATGCGTATTTCCTCAATTATAAATACGTATCTTTGCCGCAAAGCCGCAGTACACATCCCTTAAACCGCGGGACGCAGAAACTGCGGAAAGGAAGAAAACAAACAAATCACCCCTGCCTCTCATCACAACCCACTCACTGACACCGCTCTCCATGACCAATCACGAACTTAAAGCACTTCGCCTCTCGCTGCAGATGAACCAAAAGGAATTTGCAGACAGCTTTGGAGTCAGTTTACGCACACTTCAAGCTTACGAATCGGGACTTACCCCCATACCGGAGTCTCGCATCCGAGCTTACCAAGCCGAACATCCTCAAAGCACACCGTCTTCCGATCCTCAGCCCACATCCTCCACAGAAGCAACCCAAGGCCAACTCCCCTTTGCCCCAACTTCTACCGACAACGACGACACTATCGAAGACCCCACGACAGAAATCGCGATACTTCGTGAGCGTGTTCGCTATTTGCAACAACTCGTCGACGAAAAAGAGCGCACCATACAAATCCTACTACAACAAAACCG
>CAJPJR010000066.1 GCA_905369775.1 Prevotellaceae bacterium UBA1746 | reverse complement strand
GCTTCGATGAGCGCCTTGTGGCTAACCACAACGTTCTTGTACTCCTGGTTGATTTTCACCACCTGGAAGTCGAGCGTCTGGCCGACGTAAACGTCATAGTCGCGAATAGGCTTCACATCGATCTGCGAACCGGGAAGGAATGCCTCGATGCCGAAGACATCAACGATCATACCGCCCTTCGTACGGCACTTGATGTAGCCCTTAATGATCTCTTTGTTCTCGAGAGCCTGGTTGATGCGCTCCCACGACTTGCTTGCGCGAGCCTTCTTGTGCGAGAGAATGAGCTGACCCTTCTTGTCTTCGAGATTTTCTACGTAGACCTCTACTTTGTCACCGATCTTGAGTTCGGGATTGTAGCGGAATTCGTTGGCGGGAATAACGCCGTCACTCTTCGAGCCGATGCGAACCACCACTTCGCGCTTGGTGATGTCGGTAACTTCACCTTCCACCACTTCGTTTTCGTGCACGTTGTTGAGCGTCTTTTCGTAAGCCGCTTCGGTAGCCTGATGGTTTTCACCGGTGGCAACAGTGCCGTTTTCAAATGCATCCCAATCGAAATCTGCGAGAGGTGCAACGTTTTTAAGATTCTCCATTAATGTTAGTTGGTTGATAAATGTGGATAAAAAACGATCCTCGCCGGCCGCGCTCGAGTGTCCCATATTGGAGAAAGAGGGCTGCGCTCGCCGTATCGTGGCGCGACGGGGAAATTCGGGCGCGACGGGATGTCGCGCTATGAATCGCCTGCAAATGTAGGCGTTTTTTTTGAGATGCACCACTTTTCTGCCTAATATTTTGCTGTGAGTGAGAGTTTTTCGGCTTTTGCGCTCACTTTGTGCTGCGAAAGTCGTACATTCGCCACAAAACTTCCCAGATTATGAAGAAAAGCCTCCTGTTTTTTGCAACAATCTCCCTCCTTTTTTTCACGGCTTGCACAAGCCGGAAGAACGACAGCGCCACATCGGGTGAGGTGGAGCGCACCGAAACATCGGCAGACGCCAAGCCGGTCGCAGATTCCACGCTCTATGGCACTGCAACCGACGATTGGGGCATGAGCACTTTCGCGGTGAAAACAGCCGACGGCCGCGAAGTGCAACTCGTGCGGACCCACAACGACGGAACATCGGCCCAAATTTACGGCGATTTGACGCCGGGCAATGCATACGCCCTCACCACCACCGACAACGGCACCGCATTGGCCATCGCAATCAACCTCACTCTGTTGAAACAAGTGGTGCGCAGTGGGTTCAAAATCGTGAACGGGCAGTTATTGCTTCCTCGTTCGAATGGTGAAGAGCCCGTCGAGATCCTCAAATTGGACGCCGACAGCCTGGTGGCCAAGGGACAGACAACCGTTTATCGCTTCGGAAAAAACAAACATTGATGACCTCAGACGCCAAACCCATACGCGTATATAAGGCCTCGGCAGGATCGGGAAAGACGTTCACGTTGGCGGCCGAATTCATCGCCAATCTGCTCAACGACTTCCATCCTGTCGACAATGCGCACCGACATCAGTTGGCCATCACCTTTACCAAAAAGGCCACCAACGAGATGAAGGAGCGCATCTTGCAGTATCTTTTCGAGTTGGCCTACGTCGACGACCTCACGAAGGTGGGGATTCTCTGCGCCGTGCGCGATCGGCTCACGCAGCCCCTCGGCGATCAGCAGATCCGTGACTGCGCCCGGCAAACATTACACCAGATTTTGCACGGCTATGACCACTTCCGCGTCATGACCATCGACTCTTTTTTCCAGTCGATGCTCACCTCCTTAGCACACGACCTCGGGTTGTCGGCCGGCTTTCGCGTGGAACTCAACGACAAGAACACGACGAGCCGCGCGGTCGAGAAGATGTTGCGCGAATTGCGCCCGGGATCGCTCGAATTGGAGTGGGTCACACGTTTCGTGGAGCAGCGTTTGGAGGAATCGAAGAGCTGGAATGTCAGTTACCCCCTCAATGCCTTGGCCGAAGAACTCACGAAAGAGGCCTATATGACCAATGCCGACCGGCTTCGCGCGCTCCCGCTCAGCAGTGCTGTGGTGAATGGTTATCGAAACCACATCAATCAACACAAAGAGCAGGCGCAACAGCTGATTCGGCGCGAGGCCGAAGTGCTCGACGCCCGTATCAGCGCCGACAAAGATGGCTACGGGGTATTGAAATATGGGAAGAAATCTTTCCAGGACTTCTTGAAAAAATACATCGATTGGGATTTTGGCAAGAATAAATCAGTGGGCGATGTGGTAACCCAGACGATCGACGCTTTTATTGCGAAGCCGACCGATAAAATCACTAAGAAATTCCTCGGCGCACGCAATGGATGGGTCGAAAGTATCGCAGCTGATTTTGCGGCCTTTCGGCAAAAAACAGAAGAGGGGCTGATCTGCATCAATTCCTGCGAATTGAGCACCAAAAACCTCAACCCGCTTCGCCTGTTGGACACCATCGACAAAGAGGTACGCGCCATCAATCGCGAAAGCAACGCCTTCATGCTGGCCTACACCCCCTTGCTTTTTCACAAACTCGTGGGCACCGACGAAGTGTCGTTCGTGTTTGAACGCGCGGGCACGAACTTCCGGCACATCATGATCGACGAGTTTCAGGACACCTCGCGGCTGCAGTGGGCCAACCTCCGTCACCTTTTTTGCGAAACCGCTTCGACTGACAACAGTAGTATGATTGTGGGTGACGTCAAGCAGGGGATCTACCGTTGGCGTGGGGGAGACTGGAACGCCCTCGCACGTTTCACCGACGACGAGTACACCGAGATCAAGCACCTGGAACGCAACTACAGAAGTGGCGAACGCATTGTGCGATTCAACAATGCGCTCTTCGTGCGGGCGGCACAAGTGCTCGATCGCGATGGATTAGATGAAACACAACTCCTCACCAAACTCTATGACGAGCGCGAAGTGGCGCAGCAACAGCACAATGCCGGCGGTTTCGTGCGCATTCATGTCTTGCCCAAGCCCGCAGCGCAGAGCGAAACTGAGAGTGAGGAGGAATTGGCCGCTGCCGAAGAACAAGAAGTGGAGCACGAGCTGGCGGAACAAATCGTCCGTATGCGCCAAGCGGGGGTGCCCTATGACAAAATGGCCATCCTCGTCCGCGTAAAAGCCGAAGCCCAGCAAGTGTTGTCCTTCTTCGAGTCGCTCTCCGACCACGAATACTTCCGGAGAGACCCCATCCAGCTCATGTCTGACGAGGCTTTTCTGCTGGAAGCCTCGCCCGCGGTGCAAACCATCGTGCACACGCTCCGTTTGATCCTGCATGCCGACGACGGAGTGGCGCGTGCCTACGTCGAAGCCCACTGTTCGGCGGAGCAACACGCCGAGGTGTTCGAAAAAATCCACCAATGGCAGGGCGAGTTCTACCGCAATGTGCCGTTCTACGAACTCGTAGAACAAATCGTAGAGCTCTTTGCACTCAATGCACAAAAGGGGCAAGCGCCATATCTCTACGCTTTTTTGGATGCCGTGATCACCTTCCTCGAAGAGAACATTCCCGACATCGCCACCTTCCTGAAATACTGGGACGAGAAGCTACACGAACAGAGCATCCCCTCTGCCGCTGCCAAGGGCGTGCGCATTCTCACCATTCACAAGTCGAAAGGTCTCGATTTCCACACCGTTTTCATTCCCTATTGCAATTGGAAAATCGAAGAGGATCGGGGCAGCGACATTTTGTGGGTGGAGCCGAACGAAGCGCCCTACAACGAAATTCCCCTCCTCCCCATCCCGCTCGGCAAACAAACCGCCAAAAGTATCTATGCCTCGCACTATTTCGATGAGCACATCAGTCGGCGCATCGAAAGTCTCAACATCGGCTACGTTGCCTTCACTCGTCCGCGCCAGAACATCGTAGTCATTGCGCCCTACAAGGACAGTAACACCTTCCGCGAAGTGCTGGCCGGCGCATTGAGGCGCGCCGTGATCGACGAACCCGAGTGGAGTCCCTATCTGTTGAAGGCCGAAAGAGGAAAGATGCCGGAAGGCGACGAGGCCAACGACGGAAAGGCTGACACGGCGCCGGCTTTTGCCGCCGACGGCGAACTGCTTTTCGAATGGGGGGAGCCTTCTCATCTCGAGTGCGAAACCGGTGGCAAAAAGAAGGAGCGAACCAATCCGCTACTCTTCGACCCCGAGGCCGAATCCGTGCACTACACGCTCAATGCGCGCAAGGTGCAGGTGGTGCAGTCCAACAGTGCTCACCTTTTCAACGCGCGCCTTTTGGAAGACGCCGACACGAGTGGGGAAATTGAGCAATTGGAGGCGCGCAGACGCGGGGAAATGCTGCATGCCATCCTCGAAAATGTGGAAAGCGCCGACCAAGTCGTCGATGCTGTCGAGCGTTTTGCGGCAGAAGGCCGCTTGGTGGACAACGCCAAGCCCGAAACCATCGTCCAACAACTCACCGAAGCGCTCTCGCATCCCGTGGCCCGCGAGTGGTTCGACGGATCGTGGACCTTACATCGCGAACAAAACATCCTACGCAAGGGAAACACGCCCCAGCGCCCCGACCGCGTCATGGAACGCAACGGCGAAACGGTGGTCATTGACTACAAATTTGGCGCACCGCATCGGCGCCATCACGAGCAAGTGCAGCACTATTGCCATTTGCTCTCCCGAATGGGACGCAGCAACGTGCGCGGTTACGTTTGGTATGTCTATGCCGGTCGAGTGGAACCCGTCGATTTGACCATGTAGCCCGCGACAAATTCCGCACTTCGCCCATTGATCGAATGCACATTCGGTCACGACATTAAAAAGTAGGGGAGCCTCGTCTGAAAGCTCCCCATTTTTGTGCAAAAGTTGGAGGGAACGTTCGAAAAATCCCCTCTTTTTTTGTGTCCTCTCCGCGTTTCGCTCGGAAAATGCGAAAGCACACCGAGTTTGTTGGGAGGCAGTCTCTCGGAAAGTGCTCTGTTTGCAGCAGTTTCCTTCACTTTTCTCCGCGAACTCTTTGCAAATTGGGCGCTTATCGCTACATTTGCAGTGAAGATTTCGGGCTCAATGTCGCACCGCCCCCGTTGCTATGAAAGAGATCGGAGGGTCGCTGTGAAGATAAGCCTTCGCAGGCGCGTGAGTTCCCGTCGAGTGCGCAAAGCACGAACCGGTTTGGAAGTCTTCCCGAAGAAGTGAAATTCAAACAACCCTATCATATATTACCAACATCATGACAATCGATACTTGCAACTTCGCAGGCCACAAAGCCATCGTACGTGTGGACTTCAATGTGCCCCTCGACGAGAACGGTAACATCACCGATGACACGCGCATCCGCGGTGCGCTCCCCACACTCAAGAAGATTCTTGCCGATGGCGGTGCACTCATCATCATGAGCCACATGGGCAAGCCGAAAGGCAAGGTAAATCCCAAATTGTCGCTCGGACAAATCAAAGAAGCTGTCGCTGCTGCACTCAATGCTCCCGTGACCTTCGCTCCCGACTGCGCAAAAGCACAGGAAGCTGCCGCTGCACTCAAGCCCGGCGAGGTGCTCCTGCTCGAAAACCTCCGCTTCTATCCCGAAGAAGAGGGTAAGCCCGTGGGCATCGACAAGGAAGATCCTGCTTACGACCAGGCTAAGAAAGAAATGAAGGTGCGTCAGCAAGAGTTTGCCAAGACTTTGGCTTCTTATGCCGACTACTATGTGATGGATGCCTTCGGCACTGCACACCGCAAGCACGCTTCTACGGCAGTGATCGCCGACTATTTCGACGCCGACCACAAGATGCTCGGCTATCTCATGGAGAAAGAAGTAGAAGCTGTAGACAACATTCTCAAAAACATCAAGCGTCCCTTCACAGCTATCATGGGTGGATCGAAAGTGTCGACAAAAATCGGCATCATCGAGAACCTCATGGACAAAGTGGACAACCTGATTCTCTGCGGCGGCATGACCTACACGTTTGCACGCGCACTCGGCGGAAAAATCGGTATCTCGCTTTGCGAAGAAGATAAGCTCGATCTCGCGCTCTCCATCATCGAGAAGGCCAAAGCCAAGGGTGTGAATCTTGTCCTGGGTACGGACTGCGTAGCCGGCGACGCTTTCAAGAACGACTGCAACACGCAGGTGGTTCCCGTCAACGCCATCCCCGACGGTTGGGAGGGTCTCGACGCCGGTCCCGAGAGCCGCAAAGCCTTCGCCGCTGTCATCGAGCCCGCTAAGACAATTCTCTGGAATGGTCCCGCCGGTGTGTTCGAATTCGACAACTTCACGGCCGGTTCGCGCGCGATTGCCGACGCCATTGCCGTGGCAACGAAAAATGGTGCCTTCTCGCTCATCGGCGGTGGCGACTCCGTGGCCTGCATCAACAAGTTCGGCATGGCCGACCAGGTATCTTACATCTCTACCGGCGGCGGTGCGCTGCTCGAAGCCATCGAGGGTAAGGTTCTCCCCGGTGTGGCTGCCATCAAGGGCTAATTTGAGATTGTAATATCGCAATAATTCATTCGAAGTTACGGAGTGTGCAATGCTACCGGCGTTGCCACACCGTAACTTCGGCCTTTTCTGCATGTCATACTCCTTCTCTTCTTCCTCTCGTTCGTTGGGACTTGGTTTGGCCGCCTTGTTGCTGCTCGCGCTTCCCGCCTGTCGGCAAAGCGGGGCGACCATTGAGAGCGGCGAACGCCGTGCGCCGGACGATAGTACCTCGTTGCGCATCGCTTGTCCCTTGACGGCGGAGAGCATCCCCTTCTATTACGCCGTGCGCAGCGGAATTTGTGACTCTCTCGGCTTGCCACTTCGCGTGAAAACCTACTTTGCGCAGTTTGATGCCGACACGGCTCTACTTGGTCGGACAGTCGACGGCGGAATCACTGATCATTATCGCGCAGCCTACTACCGTTCGCACGGACGCATGCGCAATTTCGATGAGTTCATCGCCCTCAACGGAAGCTGGTCCCTGCTTGCTGGCGGACGTTTGCGCATACGTGAGTTGCGAAACCTCAAGGGGCGCACCGTGGGCATGGCGCGTTATGCCAACTCCGACCATTATATCACCCGATTACGTGACAGTTTGCGATTGAAGAGCGACGATTTGTTCTTCGCGCAGGTGAATAGTTTCAAGATTCGCCACCTCATGCTGGAAAATGAGCAGATCGACTGTGTCGTTCTGCCCGAGCCGTATGCCTCACGAGCCGTGGCCAACGGGAATGTGCGCTTGTCTTCGGCACTTCCCTCCGAAATGCGAATGTCGCTCTACATGAATCAGCGCGCCTTGCGCAACAAACGTCACAATGCCCAGGCACAACTGCTGCGCAAAGCCTACAATCTCGCAGTGGTTGCGATCAACAAAGGACGGACTCCCTATTTAGACAGCGTTTTGGTGAAGGATTATCAGGTTCCCGCCGCACAATTGTCGGCCATTCGACTGCCACACTACGACGCCACCCACTAACCGGCAAGTGCCCTCACGTGGCGGAAACGAATGGCGAGGATAGGCAGCAGAAGCAGCCCACTTTCTCCCGTCTCTTCCCGTCGTTTGCTTCGTTTCCGGCACCGAAAAGTTCAAAAGCCCCGTCTTACGATCTTACCCCATAGGATATTTTTCATGAGCACATCGACTTATCTCACCTTACGCGAGGACGCCTTGCGCGCCCTGCGCGAATTCCGACTCGCTGACGCCCTCCGATCGTTGAAAGCCCAAATTGGGCAAATCAACACGCCCACCCATTTCGACCTACTTCGGTGGCGTTTGCAGATGAACTACGACTCTTTCCTCGACAGTCTGCAGGAAGACCCCGTTCAATTGGGAGTTCAAGAGAAACAGCTTGCACAGTTGCAAGAAACTTATCGCGTATGCGACGATCTGCACCGCTACTTTCGTTTCGAATTCGCCTGCGGCTTTGTGCGCCCCGAGAAGGAAGTGGACGGTCGCACGATGTGTTACCACATTTTGTCCCAGGACAATGCGCGCCCCAGCGTGTCTGAAGTCTTTAAAGGCGAAGGTTCCAACGACACACTCTTCAATGTGCTCTGGACGGCCCCACAGTGGACGCAGGAACAAGCCCACGACGCTGAAAAATTCCTGGACGACGAGAACGCAGACGGGGAACGGCAAGCCATGGCCGCCTCTGCTGTGACTTTACGTCTCTTCTCTTCGTTCGATGATCGGCAATTTGTGTGGCTTTGTCGGGCTGCGCAAGCGAAAACATCCGGTGTTTTGCACACCCGCGCCCTGATCGGCGCTGTGCTCGTCGCGATAAAACAGCAAGAATGGCTTCCGCTCTTCCCCGAAGCGAAAGAATGGGCCTCGCAACTCGTTGGTTTCACATGGGAATACCCGCCCTTTTGGAGCGTTCTCCAGCGCGCGCTGTGGATTGCCCAAGAGACCGTGCCCTTCAGTCGCCACCTCATCAAGGAATTGCTCCCACAAATCATCAAGAGCAAGGGGGCTTTCCCGCTCGAGACCGAAGAGTTGATGCAAATCATCGAGGGGCGGAAGGAAATGACTCCCGCGCAAAAAAATATCCAGCGCGTGTTCCTCGAAGTAGCACGGGTGCAAACCGACGGAATGGACATCAACTACGGCATATTTGGGCGTTTCACCATGCGCCATCCCTTCTTCCACGAAGCCGCCCACTGGTTTTACGAATACTCCCCCGAGCATCCGGAGTTAGCCGGAGTCCCCTCGGGCATTGATCTGCGCTATGCGGAGCGAGGTGGGCGAATCGGCAACACAGAGCGCTTCAGTTGGGTGAAAGCTGCGGAGGTGCTCCAAACGATCACCGACGAAAACGAAAAACAAGAGAAGCGCATGCAGATCAACTCGCTCTTTGCTGAAGCCGACGTCAATTTCACGATCGAAGTGGTGAGCTATTCGACAGCAGAAGACCGCATAAAGGGCTATTTGCGTGATCTTTTCCGCTTTTGCTCCCTCTATGTCTATCGTAACGAGCAAGACAATCCTTTCCGCTGCGACCTTTTCCTCGCCGAGAACCCACTTTTTGCTTCGGCCTTCGAAGATCCCGAGGAACGCGGGGAGCTGGCCGAATTTTGCTTGCCGTATGATTTGTGGAACCCCGTGATTTCCTTGCTAAACGAGGAAAGTACCGACGTGCAAACGCTGCGAAAACTGGCATTTGCCCACTATAAACTGAAAAATTTCGAGAAGTCCATTAGTATCCTGGAGTCTGCATTACAAATTGATGCGAATAACTACGAAGTTCTTCACGATCTGGCGCGACTTTGCAACGAATTGGATCGCGATGAGGAGACTTTGACCTATTTGGTACAGATGGAAGCGCTGAAACCGGACGACGAACAGCTGCTGTTCCGCATAGCTATCGGCTATGCAAGGTTGGAACTGTACGAAGAAGCGCTAACCTATCTTTACAAGCTGGAGTATTTGTTTCCCAACAACCTAAGAGCTCAACGCGTGAAGGCTTTGTGCTTATTCTGCCTACGGAGATTCACTGAGGCCGAACCGCTTTTAGAAGCACTGCTCGATGCCGACGTGGAACCGCTCCCGCTCTTGGAGGAAAACAAGGAAAAGCAACTCGAAAACTGGGCAAAAGTCAAGTCGGGAGACTACTTCCACGCAGCGCACAACGCCTGGTCGCTCGGCAAAGTGCCCAAAGCGATAGAATATTACATGAACGGACTTTCGATCCAAGGCAAGAAGCGTGCGGAAGTCGCGCTTTTTCATGATAATGCTGAGGAGCTGACCGCCGCCGGTTGGCAGGAAGTAGAATATTCATTGATCTGTGATCTCGTGAACCGCGAGCTGGAGAAATAAACGTCGCTTCCCCATTACATACAACGGTGGTGGGAAAGCAGTAGTTCCCAACAGCGCGAAACGTGCTCCCGATCATTCACAAAAAAGCCCATCGCTCGCTAATGAGCAATGGGCTTTTTATTTGGACTTGCGTCTGCAGTCTGCGACCATCCGCTTCGAAAAGTACGAGAGTAGGGTAGTCGCAACGCAAAACCATGGGAGGATCACTCAACGTAGAGCACCAGGCCCTTGAGATACTCGCCTTCCGGGTGATAAATGTTGATCGGGTGATCGGCGGGTTGGTGCAGTTGATGCAAAATGCGCACATGTCGCCCACTTTGCGCCGCCGCCGTGAAAACGGCCAAGCGAAACTGGTCCTTGTTGACCGCTTGCGAACAGGAGAAGGTGAAGATGATGCCCCCGGGCTTGATTTTTCGGAACGCAATGGCGTTGAGTCGCGTGTAACCCTTGAGGGCGTTGCGCAGCGCATCCTTGTGCTTGGCGAAAGCCGGGGGATCCAGCACAATCAGATCGTAGTTGCTGCCCGCGCGATCGAGAAATTTGAATGCGTCTTCGGCATAGGCTTCGTGCCGCCCGTCGTTCGGAAAATTGAGCGCGATGTTGGCCTCCGTGAGTCGGATGGCCTGTTCGCTGGCATCCACGCTGTGCACGCATTCAGCCCCGCCGCGCATCGCATAGACGGAGAACCCGCCGGTGTAACAAAACATGTTCAACACCGAACGCCCGCGGCTGTACTGTTCGAGCAGGCTTCGGTTGTCTCTTTGGTCCACGCAAAATCCCGTTTTCTGGCCTTTGAGCCCGTCCATGTGGCATTTCACACCATTCTCAAGGGCA
>CAJPJR010000065.1 GCA_905369775.1 Prevotellaceae bacterium UBA1746 | reverse complement strand
GACGACGTCCAAACGGCGGTGCTGCACCTGCTCGAACACCTCGACGATCTGGCGCATTTCCCCCTCTGCCTGACCGCCCGCCGCGACACGGCGAAACAACGCGCCCCTGCCGACGAGCCCTCCGCGCAGCCCACGACGCCGACCGCCCGCAATTTCGACGAAACACGCGTTGCAATCGACGAATCAACGCTTCACCTCGACGAACGCACACCTTATTTATATGCTTCGGCGGCGGAGATCGACGAATCGGCGGCTTCGCTTGATGAAACGCTGCCCGCCGACGACGAGGATGTGCGCGAAGTGGACGAAACTGCGGTGGACTTCGACGCCCTAACGGACGCCGACGACGAGGCTTTGCGCGAGATCGACGCTGCCGCGGTGGACTTCGCCGAAACATCGGCTGCGGACGAGGCGAGTGCGGCGGCCGCCGACGAACCGCAGCCGTATGCCGACGCCGCGCCCGACGAGTTGGAACGGACACCGGCGCCGCTCCCCGTGACGGCGGAGGAGGTGCTGCGCACGGTGGGGGATTTCAATCCGCGGCCGTGGTTGGCGGGGGTGACGCTGCGCCTGCTTTCGACGCTCAACCACAGGGCGTTGCGCCACCGCGAGACGCATCTCACCCCGGCCTCGGCGGACAGCGACGAACTCTTCGATCCTGCCGATCCCGACGGGGGACTGTGGGCGGTCGGGGCGGACCCCGCGACCGTGGGCGCACAGCGGCATACGGCGCCCTCGCGATGGGAGGAGACCTTGGGCGCAGGGCGTGAGCGAACGGGGGGCTCGGCGGGCGTCACCACACGCGACGCCGCGGCGGCACGGACTGCACAGGCCACGAGCACCCATGTCCCCGACGAGCGAGCGCCTTCCCCGACCGCGGCTTCCGCCGCACCGTCTGCGGGCGCGGAGGATGCGGCAGCAGCCGAGGGTGGGCCCACGGCGGCGGGCGAGTGGGCGTGCAGCGCAGTGGACAACTGCCTGGAATGCTGGCACCGCGAACAGCCGCGTCGGGGCTTCCACCGCACGCGCGGCGGCCGACTGTGGAACGCCATGCGGGCCCGTGCGCAACAGGCGCATTCGGCCTTCGCCTACCGGGCGGTGCTGCGTGCCGAGGCCGCGGCGGCGCTCGCCGCCCAGCCGCTGCGCGACCGCGCCCTCGTGCTGCTGACGGCCGACGGATGGACGGCAGAGGAAATCGGGCTGGCGGTGGGGGCTTCGCCCACGGCGGTGCGCCAAACGGTGTGCCGCGTGCGGATGCGCCTGCGGCGTTGGCGCCGGGCTTGGGCTCATCGCACGCACGCGACGCGCGCACTATAAAGAAGACGTGCGCATTTTTCGGTCGAAAAATTTGGTGGTCTCACTTCTTTTGCCGAAATTCGCGTTGTGTCATTCCTTGTTTTTTTTATAAGAGTAAACCCGACACACTAAAGGTTTTCACGGCGAACGAGGGCGACGGGGCTTGGCGGAGTTGGTATCCCGCCGGTAGCCGCCCTTGTGCGAGGCACTGCATCGGAATCTCACGGACAAGGCTTGTAGGTCGAGGGATCGACCACTTCCGTTGCCGCCACTCGCGACCTCGTTCGCCACCCTTTCGCTCCGCCCCCGCGGCGGCGCCCGTTCTCCCCCGCCGGCGACCGGTTCGTGCCCTGCGGCGCCCGCCTCCACCCGCGGAGTGTGCGCACCGCCCCACAGACCTTACATTCGGGCACCCCGCCTCGCACTGCCGAGCTCCGCGCTCCCGCACGCTGCGCCCGCAGCGGCCTCGCCCCCACGGGCGCTTCCGGCCGCAGCCCCCGCGGCGCCGCCCCTCTGCCCCGCTCGGCACGCTCCCCTCGGGACGAGCGCTCTGACGCTTCGCCCGCTTCTCACCCCCTACGACCCGACTCTCACCCCCTCATCGCATGTTCCACTCCTCCCTGGCGCGCAGCCTTTGGTTCATCGTGCTGGTCATTGCCCAAGCACTGGTGTTCAACCACATTCACCTGTGGGGCTACGCCACGCCGATGCCCTATGTCTTCGTGCTCCTCATCCTTCGCCACGGCACCCCGCGGTGGTTGTATGTGGTGGTGGGCTTCGTGACGGGGCTTTGCATCGACGCGGTGAGCACCACGCCCGGCGTGGCAGCGGGTGCCCTCACGCTCACGGGGCTGTGCACGCCCGGTGTGCTGCAATTTTTCGCTCCCGACGACAAACTGGAGGAGGATTTCCTGCCGGGTGCGCGCACGATGACGTGGTCGGGGTTCTTGAAATTTGCCGCCACGCTCTCTTTTGTGACGGTGGCGGGCTTCCACCTGCTGGAAAGCTTCACCTTCTTCCGCGTGGTGGCGCTGCTGCTCAACATCGGCGGTAGCTTCGTGCTCACCCTGGCCTTTGTGGCCACGTTCGAACGGGTGCGCGTGGCTTTCTCCTCGGCCGAAACGGCGGCTCGCTGAGGGCTGACGCCCACGGTGGCGCGAACGGTCGCCCCGCTGCGCAATGCGTTTTGCGGCCCTGCGCGAATCATTACCCATGCTGCGCAATTAGGTTTCACCCTCTGCGCATGCCCCCTCGCTGCCCCGCACGGCCTGTGCCTCTCGCCCCGCCGCGCGCGCGCAGTCCCACAGCGCCGACGCCTCGCGCGCCGACCCCATGACCAACACAACGAACTAAACGAACCGGACGCTGAACTGATCGGTCCGCCTTTCCGCCCCGCCGGTGCCCTGCGCGCCGCAACCGAGGGTGGATGTGGATGAAAAAAACCGACACGCGCGCGTTTGTGCCGCCGCTGCCCCTTGCGCGGCCGGTCGCATCGCGCACACAGGCCTTCCGCGCCACCGCGCTCCGGGAAGTTCGCCGCCGACCGCCCACGGTCGTCCGGCCCGGGATGTTCGTTCCCCACTTCTCTCAGCGACGTACGGTGAGTCGCGGTGCCTGTATCTGTAGTTCCGCATCGCGCTCACGTCGTCGCTTCCCCACAGCGGCGGCCGCTCCGCCCGCGCCCGCGCTTCCCATAGCGCGATGGCGCACTTGCTCGATCGTTGCGGCACCCTTCGGCCGACCGACCGCGACCCATGATAGCGTGGCGTGCTCCTCAGGTAGGGTGGTTCATTTTCCCTATCATTGCGGCACTCTTCGGCCTACCGACCGCGATGCCCATCGAGCGACGGCACCCCGCAGCGGCCGAACGCCCGCGACCCATTATAGCGTGGCGTGCTCCTCAGGTAGGGAGGTTCATTTTCCCTATCGTTGCGGCACCCTTCGGCTGACCGACCGCGATGTCCATCGAGCGACGGCACTCCGCGGCAGCCGAACGCCCGCGGCGGGTCTCGCCCCGCCAACGCGGCACGCACGCCCCCTCATTTTTTCCCCACATGCGACGTACAGGAGGCTAATCTCTTCATACAAGTTTCTGTTAAGTCCATCTCTGCTTCCTGTCGCCGCACCCATCGCCCTCCGCTCCGCGCGGTCGGCCATCGTCCTGCGGGCACCGGGGCGGTTTGCTCCTCATTCCTTTCCGCTCCACGGCGGCGAGGTTCCAACGGGCCTTTTTTTCATCTTCAGGTTCTGCCCGTCCTCGCCGCTCCGCCCGCCCCCCTTCAGGCATCCGCCCCCGTGGCGCTGCCCCGTCCGCCGCTCGGCGGCCGTTCCCCCACGACCTCCGCCGCGCAGTCCCCGGAATCCCGACTGTGCGGCGGTGTCCGCATCCATTCACCCCCTTCATTCCCCCCATCGCCCGTGCCCCAAGATTATAGTTTTGAGAAGCGCAAGTTTGTGATCGGCGGCATTGCGCTGTCGGTCGTTGTTGTCTTTGTGCTTCGGCTGCTGGCGCTCCAACTCATGAGCGACGACTACCGCAAGAGCGCCGACTCGAACGCCTTTCGCAAGGAGATCTTGTACCCCTCGCGCGGGCTGATCACGGACCGCCACGGGAAGTTGCTCGTGTACAACGAACCGTCGTACAACATCCTGGTGACGATGCAAGACCAACACGGCATCGACACGGCCGATTTCTGCCGCACGATGGGCATCACGCGGGAGGAGTACATGCAACGGATGGCGGAAATCAAAGATCCGAAGAAGAATCCGGGCTACTCTCGCAACACGCCTCAGCTGTTTATGAGCCAGATTCCTGCCGACGAGTTCTCGAAGTTTCGCGAAAAGCTGTTTCGGTTCAACGGTTTCTCGGCCGAGAAGCGGTCGGTGCGTCGCTACGCCTCGGGCATCGCGGCCCACCTGCTGGGCGACGTGGCGGAGGTGAACCAGGCCGACGTGGACTCCGACGCCTATTATAAGAGCGGCGACTACATCGGTAAGCTCGGTGTGGAGCGGAGCTACGAGAAAGTGCTGCGCGGCGAGAAGGGCATGCGGATTCTGCTGCGCGACGTGCACGGCCGCACCAAGGGCCACTACATGGACGGGAAGTATGACACGCAGGCCCAGCCGGGTCGCAACCTCACGCTGGGCATCGACTACGGCACGCAGGAGTTGGCCGAGCGACTGCTGGAGGGCAAATACGGCGCCATCGTGGCCATCGAACCCTCGACGGGCGAAATTCTGGCCATGGCCTCGGCGCCGACCTACGACCCGCGCGAGATGGTGGGGCGCGACCGCGGCAAAGCGATGACGGCCATGATGCGCGACGAGCGGCGCCCGCTGCTCAACCGCGCCATTGCGGGCACCTACCCGCCGGGCTCGACGTTCAAGATTTCGCAAGCCCTGCTGGGATTGCAAGAGGGGTCGATCACGCCGAGTGTGGCCTTCCCCTGCGCCCACGGCTTCAACTACAAAGGGCTGCACGTGGGCTGTCACGGCCACGCCTCGCCGATCAATCTGGTGCCGGCCATCGGCACGTCGTGCAACTCCTATTTCTGCTGGAACCTGCTGCGCCTGCTGAGCAATCGCGGGAAGTACGGTTCGGTGCAGGCGGCGATGACGCGGTGGAAAGACCAGGTGGTGCACATGGGCTTCGGCTACAAACTGGGCATCGACCTGCCGGGCGAGCGGCGCGGGATGATTCCGAACGCGGCCTACTATGACAAGGCCTACAAACGGTCGTGGAACGCGCTGACGGTGATCTCGATCGGGATCGGGCAGGGCGAGGTGACGGCCACTCCGCTGCAAATTGCCAACCTGGCGGCCACGGTGGCCAATCGCGGCCACTACTTCGTGCCGCATGTGGCGCGGAGTATTCAGGGCGAACGGCTCGACACGACCTACACGCGGCCGCACCGCACGCTGGTGGCGCGGCGTTGGTACGACTATGCGGTGGCGGGCATGCGCCGCTCGGTGCTGGCCGGCACGTGCCGCGGGGCCGACTTCCCCGGCGGGGAGGTGTGCGGCAAAACGGGCACGGCGCAAAACCGCGGCCACGACCACTCGGCCTTCATGGGCTTCGCACCGATGAACAAACCGCGGATCGCCGTGTGCGTGTACGTGGAGAACGGCGGCTTCGGCGCCGACTTCGCCGTGCCCATCGGTTCGCTCATCATGGAACAGTATCTCAACGGCAAACTCTCGGCGGGCTCTCGCGCTCGGGCCGAGTCTTTCCGCCTTCGTCACATCAATTACGGCAGCCATGCGCGATAATCAGCTCAATCCCGCCTTTCGCGCCGACGGTTGGGTGCTCCTCATCTTCCTGGCGCTCCTCACCTTCGGCTGGTTCAGCGTGTGCGGCGCGAGCCACACCTTCGACCTGCAAAGCCTTCTCTCCTTCGACACCCGCGCCGGCAAACAGTTGGTGTGGATCGGTTGCGCTTTGGGGCTGGGAGGTATGATCTTGATGTTCGACGACCGCTATTTCGACATGCTGGCCGACCTGTTCTACTGGTCGATGATGGTGCTGCTGCTCGTCACGCCGTTCATCGCCCACGACATCAAGGGTTCGCGCTCTTGGATCTCGCTGGGCCCCGTTTCGTTGCAGCCGGCCGAGTTTGCCAAGTGCGCCACGGCGCTCATGGTGTCTAAGGTGATCGGTCAATACGGGTTCACACTCAACCGCCGGAGCAACTTTCTTCGCGCCGCGGGCGTGGTGCTGTTGCCCTTCGTGCTGATCGTGCTGCAGAAAGAAACGGGTTCGGCCTTGGTCTACTTCGCCTTCTTCCTCATGTTCTACCGCGAGGGCATGCCCGGCAGCATCTTGTTTTGCGGTGCCGCGGCGGTGGTCTATTTCGTGGTGGGCATCGGTCAGGGCGAAACGCCGCTGCCGGGCACGACGGCCAGCGTGGGCGAATCGGTGGTGCTGGCGCTGGTGTGGCTCTTCACGGCGGGCCTGCTGCGGGTGTACGTGCCGCGCGAACCGGAACACGCCCACCGCCTGCTCTTCTGGGGCACCGCGCTGCACGTGGTGGCCTACGGCGTCTCGGCCTTCGTGCACCCCTTCGACATCAGCTGGGCGCAACTGGGCGGTTGCATCGTGATGATCGGCTATCTGGGCATGCAGTGGATCGGGCGCCGCGCCAACACCTACCTGCTCATCAGCCTTTTTGCCATCTCGAGCGTGGGTTTCCTCTACACCTCGGACTATGTGCTCAACAACGCCATGAAGGACTATCAGCGCACGCGCATCCGTGTGCTGCTGGGCGTGGAGGAAGACCGCGACGCCTCGTACAACGTGACGCAATCGAAGATCGCGATCGGCTCGGGCGGCCTGTTGGGCAAGGGATTCATGAACGGCACGCAGACGAAACTCGACTATGTGCCGGAGCAAGACACGGACTTCATCTTCTGCACCGTGGGCGAAGAAGAGGGCTTTCTGGGCGCCGCGGGCGTGCTGGTGCTCTTCTTGCTGCTGATCTGGCGGCTCATCGCGCTGGCCGAACGGCAGACGTCGACCTTCGGGCGGGTGTTTGGCTACTCGGTGCTGTCGATCTTGCTCTTCCACGTGTTCATCAACATCGGCATGGTGCTGGGCATCGCGCCGGTCATCGGCATCCCGCTGCCGTTCTTCTCCTACGGCGGTTCGTCGCTGTGGGGCTTCACCCTGCTGCTCTTCATCTTCCTGCGCATCGACGCGGGTCGCAAACGATAACCGCGGCGGCCTCGGCGCGCGCTGCCCTTGCGGCGGCCGGTGCCGGCGCCCCGTCTCCCCTCCCCTCAACACATCCACTCGACTATGTCCTCCGAATCCCGTCGCCAAACCCTGCTGCGCAGCCTGCTCTTCGTGTTGCTGCTCGCCGTGGCCGGCGGCCTCATCTTCTTCCTCAAGCGCTCGACCGATGTGCCCCTCACCCCCGAAGGGCTCGCCGGTCGGGACAGCACGCGCCACATGGCGGTGCCCGACACCCTCGACAACGCCCCCGCCTCGCCCGCCGAAGCGCCGGCCGAATCCACGCCCGCCGAAGACGTCAGCCCGGCGCCCGACCGCGACCCCGCCGAAGCGGGCTACGACGACGGCTACCTGAGCGGCAACACCGACGGGATGAACAACGACGAGCGCGCCACCTACGACGAGTCGTCGCAATATCCCACCCCCGACGAGCGCCAAAGCTACGCCGCGGCCTACCGCCGAGGCTATGCCGCGGGCTTTGCCGACGGGCGCAAGCAGGCAGTGGGCGCCGACCCGCGCAACGACAATGACAACGCGCACGACGGCGACGCCATCCCCGACGGCGACCCGCGCACCGCCCCGGGTCGGCCCGACGCCACGCCGCGCTCGGCCACGAAACCCACCGCGCCACGTCCCGACGCGCCGCGCCTCGCACCCAAAAACGCCCCCCGCCCGTGAACTACCGCGCCCTCATCGCCCGCCACTACCCCACCGATTCGCCACTGCGGCGGCTCCTGCTGCTCCACAGTGGGCAGGTGTGCCGTCGCGCCCTCGACATCGCGCGCCGCCACCCCGAACTCGGCGCCGATCTCGCCCTGGTGGAAGCCGGCGCCATGCTGCACGACATCGGCATCTACCTCACTTCTGCCCCCGCCATCCACTGCCACGGCACGGCGCCCTACTTGATGCACGGCCCGCTCGGCGCGCAACTGCTGCGCGCGGAGGGCCACGAGGCGCTGGCCCGCATCTGCGAGCGCCACACCGGCACGGGGCTCACGGCGGCCGACATCCGTCGGCTCGAACTCCCCCTCCCTGCGGTGGATCTCCTGCCCGAAACGCCGGAAGAGCGCATCATTTGCTACGCCGACCTGTTCCATTCGAAGAGCCACCCGCTGCGTTTCCTCACGCCCTCGGAGGTGGAGGCGCGCGTGGCCCGCTTCGGCACGGTGGGGCTCCGCACCTTCCGCCGCTGGCGCGCAGAGATGGAGTGAACCGCCCCCGCCGACCGCCGAAAAGCGCAAGCCGTCCGTCGGCACCGCCGCAAAAAGCCCCCCGCTCCGCAGTCGGCACGACGAAAGGCGCCCGTCGTCCGTAGGCACTTCCGCGAAAGCCCCCCGCACGCCGCAGTCGGCACGCCGAAACACCGACGCCGTCCGTCGGCACCGCCGCGCACACATTATATATATAGTAACTTCGAAGCCCCGCCGCCCGTCGGCGCGCCTCCCAAGTCCCCACACACCTTGCATCTCCCCGCCCTTCGTCCCCTCGCCGCCCCGCTGGCGGCCCTGCTCCTCGGGCTACTCACCCTGGCCTGCCACACCGGCGCCCTGCTCACGGGCGGCGGCCACCCCGGCACGCCCCACTCGCTCCCCCCCTCGGCCCTCGTGGGCGACAGCACCCCCGGTGTGCGCGCCACCGCCGCCCGCTTCGACAGCACCACCGCCGGCCGTCGCGCCGCCGCTGCCCTCGACAGCCTCAACGCCGCCGCGCGCCGCCTCAGCGCCCACCTCGATTCGCTGCGCCACGCCCATCCCACCGACAGTCTCGACGCACGCATCGCCGCCGACTCCCTGGCCTTGGCACAAAACGCCCACCTGCGCCAAGCCGATTCCGCGGCGCTGGCCGACACCACGCGCCGCCACGCCGACACCCTGCGGGTGCGCAAAGCCGGCATCGACGCACCGGTGCAATACGCGGCCAAAGACAGCCTCGTCTACGACGCCCGCAGCGGACTGGCCTACCTCTACGGCGACGCCAGCGTGAAATACCAAAACATGGGCCTCAAAGCCGATTTCATCACCCTGAACATGGACTCCTCGCTGGTGCGCGCCACCGGCGTGCCCGACAGCACCGGCCAAGCCCAGGGACAACCCGTCTACACCCAAGGGAGCGAGAACTACGAAAGCCGCGAAATGGCCTTCAACTTCAAGACCAAAAAGGGCTTCATCAACGACGTGAAAACCACCCAAGGTACGGGTCTGCTCTACAGCGTGGACGCCAAACGCACGGGCGACGGCAACTTCTACCTCCAAAACGCCCAATACACCACCTGCGACGCCCCGCACCCCCACTTCTATCTCCAACTCACGCGCGCCAAAGTGACGCCGGGCAAAGAAACCTTCTTCGGCCCGGCCTATCTCGTGGTGGCCGATGTGCCCCTGCCCGTGGCCATCCCCTACGGCTTCTTCCCGGTCAACAAGAAATACTCCTCGGGCCTCATCATGCCCACCTACGGCGACGAGACCGCCCGCGGCTTCTACCTGCGCGACGGCGGCTACTATTTCGCCCTCTCCGACCGCATGGACCTCAAACTCCTGGGCGAAATCTACACCCGCGGCTCGTGGGGCCTCTCGGCCGAGAGCAACTACGCGCGCCGCTACGCCTATCGCGGCAATGTCTTCCTCTCCTACCTCACCACCGTGAACGGCGACAAGAACATGCCCGACTACACCAAGCAAACCTCGCTCAAAGTGCAGTGGAGCCACAGCTCCGACCCGAAGGCCAACCCCAACACCTCCTTCTCGGCCCGCGTGAATTTCGCCACGCAAAACTACGAACGCTCCAATCTCGCCTCCCTCTACACGCCGCTGGCCTACACCCAGAGCACCCGCGCCTCGTCGGTGAGCTTCAGCCACAGCGTTCCCTCGCTCGGCCTGTCGCTTTCGGCCTCGGCCAACGTGTCGCAAGACATGCGCAACGCCTCCCTCTCCGTCTCCCTGCCCGACGTTTCGCTCTCCGTGGCCCGCTTCTATCCGCTGCGCCGCAGCAAAGCCGTGGGCAAAGAGCGCTGGTATGAGAAAATCGCCCTCTCCTACACCGGCCAGATGACCAATTCGCTCTCCTCCTCCGAGTCGCAATTCTTCCACACCCCGCTGCTCAAATGGCGCAACGGCATGCAGCACCGCATCCCCGTCGAAGCCACCTTCCAACTCTTCAAGTACATCAACATCTCCCCCTCGTTCAACCTCAGCGGCCGCACCTACTTCTCGCGGCAGCGCAAAACGTGGAACACCGCCGCGGGCAGCGAGCGCACCGACACGGTCTACGGGTTCTACAACCTCTTCGATTGGAACGTAGCCCTCTCGGCCAACACCACCCTCTACGGATTCTACAAGCCCGTGCGCCTGCTCTTCGGCGATCGCGTGCAGGCCTTCCGCCACGTCTTCAAGCCCGCCGTGAGCTTCTCCTTCGCCCCGGACTTCACCGACGAGGCGCGCGGCTTCACCACCCACTACGTCCGCACCAACCCCGACGGCACCGTCTCCACCGTGAGCTATTCGCCCTACGCCATCGGAGCCTTCGGCTACCCCAACGCCACCCGACAGGGAACGCTCAACTTCTCGGTTTCCAACAACCTGGAAATGAAAATCAAGTCGGACGCCGACACCTCGGGCTTCCGCAAAATCTCGCTCATCGACGAACTTTCGGCCTCCCTCTCCTACAACCTCGCCGCCAAAGTCCGCACCTGGTCCGCCCCCAGCACAAACCTCCGCCTGCGCCTCACCACGA
>CAJPJR010000064.1 GCA_905369775.1 Prevotellaceae bacterium UBA1746 | reverse complement strand
AAGTCAGCCCGCGCTCCAGACACTCATCGATGCTGTAACGGGGAGCTTCGATGTAGTAGTCGAGGAATTCGAGCACGAAGTTGTTGCGCGTGTCGGCGATGGGGAAGTTCTCCGCAAAGACTTTGAAAAGACCATCGTTCTTACGCAACTCATAGGGAGTGTCCAGTTGGAGAAATTCCCGGAAGGATTTCAACTGCACGTCAAGGAAGTCAGGATAAGGCATCGGATTGTGTACCGAAGCGAAATTGACTCGATTGTTAATTACTTGGGACATTCGAAAATCGTTTATACGAATTGATTTTATAGAGAGTGACTCGGAGCGAACCCAATCGCGCCGAACCGTTCTTCTGCGCGGCCGCGCGAAGAAGCGCCAAGCGGCGTTTCTTCGCACATAGACGCAAAAAGGTTAAGAACCCTCTACCAGAGGATTCTTAACCGTACCCCACCGAAGTGGGGAGAATGGGAGTCGAATTAAGCGAGCTCTACTTCAGCGCCGGCTTCTTCGAGGGCCTTCTTGAGGGCTTCAGCTTCTTCCTTGCCTACGCCTTCCTTCACCTTTGCGGGAGCGCCGTCAACGATTTCCTTGGCTTCCTTGAGGCCGAGACCGCAAGCTTCCTTCACAGCCTTAACGACCTGAAGTTTTGCTGCGCCTGCGCTCTTGAGGACAACGTCGAAGGAAGTCTTCTCTTCAGCAGCGGCTGCACCGCCAGCTGCGGGACCGGCTACTGCCACAGCTGCAGCTGCGGGTTCGATGCCGTATTCTTCCTTGAGGATGGTTGCGAGTTCGTTTACTTCTTTTACAGTAAGATTTACCAGTTCTTCTGCAATTGCTTTGATGTCTGCCATTGTAGTAGTTATTTATTTGTTTATTGAATGCTTGGAGGGGTAGCCCCGAAGGGCTTGGTAAGTTGTCTGTCGCGCTGAGCGACAGGCAAGGATTACTCGGGACGTTCGCCGAGCGTTTTGAGTACGCCGTGAATGGTTTGACCTGCGCTGGAGAGTGCAGAGATAACATTCTTCGCGGGGCTTTGCAGCAATGCCACAACGTCTGCGAGAACTTCTGCCTTGCTCTTGATTGCGCAAAGTGTCTCGAGGTGCTCAGCACCCACATACACGCCTTCTTCTGCATAGGCTGCCTTCAAAGCGGGGATTCCCGTTTCCTTACCGGCTTCCTTGATCAGCTTCGCGGGAGCGTTAGCCACATCGCAGAAGAGAACGGCCGTCGTGCCTTTCAGCACATCACCGAAAGCGCTGAAATCGTTCTCAGCAGCTTCGAAAGCCTTCTCGAGGAGCGTGTTCTTCACCACTACCATCTTGATACCGCTCTTGAAGCACTGACGACGAAGGTCGCTCGTCTTGCCTGCATTCAGACCGGTCACATCTACGAGGTAGAAGTGTGCGTATTCTTTCAGTTGTTCACCGAGTCGTTCGATGATGAGGGCTTTATCTTCCTTTCTCATGATGATAATCTGTTATTTTGCAGCTTCTTCGATGGCTTTGGGATCAACTTTGACACCCTTGCTCATTGTGGAAGAAAGATAAATACTCTTGATATAGGTACCCTTGGCAGCAGCAGGCTTCAGCTTGATGATTGCGCTGAGGAACTCGCGGGCATTGCCGGCCATCTTTTCAGCGTCGAAAGACACCTTACCGATGGAGGCGTGTACGATACCGGCTTTGTCGACCTTGAAGTCGATCTTACCCGATTTCACTTCGCGAATGGCCTTGGCAACGTCCATCGTCACCGTACCGCTCTTGGGGTTAGGCATGAGACCACGGGGGCCGAGTACGCGTCCGAGCGCACCGATCTTACCCATGATGGCAGGCATCGTGATGATCACATCGATGTCGGTCCAACCGCCCTTGATTTTGTCGATATATTCGTCGAGACCTACATAGTCGGCTCCGGCTTCCTTAGCGGCAGCTTCCTGATCGGGGGTGCAGAGGCAGAGCACACGCACCACCTTACCGGTTCCGTGGGGAAGGGCTACAACGCCGCGTACCATCTGGTTGGCCTTACGGGGGTCAACACCGAGACGTACGTCGATGTCGAAAGAAGCGTCGAACTTGGTCGTGGTGACTTCTTTCACCAGCGCGCAAGCTTCTGCAAGAGAATAAGCCTTACCTGCTTCAATCTTTCCGGCTACCAACTTTTGATTCTTCGTAAGTTTACTCATTGTTCAAAAATTGAAAGTGTTACTATTAAGCAGGGAAGTCTCCCTTAATGGTGATACCCATACTGCGAGCCGTTCCGGCAACGAGGCGCATTGCGCTCTCTACCGTGAAGCAGTTGAGGTCGGGCATTTTATCTTCTGCGATGGTCTTCACTTGATCCCAAGTGAGTTCTGCCACCTTGTTACGGTTAGGCTGGGCCGAACCGCTCTTAATCTTGGCAGCTTCCAGCAGCTGAACTGCAACGGGAGGAGTCTTAACGATGAAGGTGAAAGACTTGTCGTTGTAATACGTGATCACAACGGGCAGCACCTTACCGGCCTTCTCCTGCGTGCGGGCGTTGAACTGCTTGCAGAAATCCATAATATTGATACCCTTAGAACCGAGGGCGGGACCTACGGGAGGGCTAGGATTTGCAGCACCACCTTTGATTTGGAGCTTAAGTTGTCCAGCAATTTCTTTTGCCATTGTAGTTATTCTTGTTTTGTTGAGAGTTGTGAGTCGTCATAAATCGGAATGTAGCGTAACCTGCACTCCTTTTTACTCCTTCTCTACGTCCATAAAACCAAGTGTGATGGGCTGCGAGCGTCCGAAGACCTTCACACTGACGGACACCTGCTGCTTCTCCTCGTCGATATGATCGACTTGACCGGAGAAACCCTTGAACGGGCCGTTCATGACCTTCACTCCATCGCCTAAGACGAATGGAACCACTACCTCAACACCCTCTTCGGGGTCTTCGGATTGGGCCAAGATACGATTCACTTCGCTATCGCGAAGGGGAACGGGATTTTCCATTCCTCCGAGAAAACCAAGGCAGTTGGGAGTACTGCGCAATTCATGAGCTATTTCGCCCACCAGTTTCGCCTCTACAAGGATATAACCCGGCATAGAAAGCCTCTCCTTCACGACACGCTTGTTGCCCTGAGTTGTGATTACCTTCTCTGTCGGGATGAAAACTTGAGAAACAAAACCTCCAAGACGACCGTTTTTGATTTCGGCGTCAATATACTCCTTAACCTTGGCTTCCTTTCCACTTACGGCACGCAGTACGTACCACTTCATTTCTACTTCAGCCATAACGAGTATTTAGTGTTGGTAGACAAAATCCATGATCCTCTCGAAAAGTTTATCTTCCGCAAAAACCACAATTGCAATGAGAATGGAAGCGACTAGCACTACAATTGCGCTGTGCATCAATTCGCGGCGATTGGGCCAAGTGGTATTATGAACTAATTCCGAATACGAATCCTTACAATACTTGATTAGATCCATAATTTCAATTTTAGCACGGGAAGAGAGGCTCGAACTCCCGACACCTGGTTTTGGAGACCAGTGCTCTACCAACTGAGCTATTCCCGTAGGGAAGGTTCCGACCCGGCTTCGAGCCGGAACCTTTTATTGTGCGTTCGACAGCAAGCTGTCGTTGAGCGCTTGATTAGTCGAGGATCTCGGTGATCTGACCGGAACCTACCGTGCGGCCACCTTCGCGGATAGCGAAACGAAGACCTACGTTGAGGGCAACGGCGTAGATGAGTTCAACCGTGATTTCCACGTTGTCACCGGGCATTACCATTTCAACACCTTCGGGGAGGTGAATTTCACCCGTGCAGTCCATCGTGCGGAGATAGAACTGGGGACGATACTTGTTACCGAAGGGAGTGTGACGACCACCTTCTTCCTTCTTGAGGACGTAGATCGAAGCCTTGAACTTCTTGTGAGGCTTGATAACACCGGGGTGGGTGATTACCATACCACGCTTGATTTCCTGCTTGTCGATACCGCGGAGGAGGAGACCTACGTTGTCACCGGCTTCACCCTGATCGAGCAACTTGCGGAACATTTCCACACCGGTTACAACCGACTTCTTATCCTCACCGAGACCGAGGATCTGGACTTCGTCACCTACCTTAACGACACCCGTTTCAACACGACCGGTGGCAACCGTACCACGACCGGTGATCGAGAAGACGTCTTCGACAGGCATCAAGAAGGGCTTATCACGATCGCGTTCGGGCTCCTGAATCCAAGAGTCAACAGCGTCCATAAGCTTCATTACGCTTTCTTCCCATTCGGGCACACCGTTGAGCGCACCGAGAGCAGAACCACGGATGATGGGCGTATCCTCTTCGAAGTCGTACTGCGAGAGAAGATCCTGCATGTCCATTTCAACGAGTTCGAGCATCTCTTCGTCGTCAACCATGTCGCACTTGTTGAGGAACACAACGAGACGGGGTACGTTCACCTGACGAGCGAGCAGGATGTGCTCACGAGTCTGGGGCATCGGACCGTCAGTTGCAGCCACTACAATGATAGCACCGTCCATCTGGGCAGCACCCGTTACCATGTTCTTCACATAGTCGGCGTGACCCGGGCAGTCCACGTGAGCATAGTGACGCTTAGCAGTCTCATATTCAACGTGCGAAGTGTTGATCGTGATACCACGTTCTTTTTCTTCGGGGGCGTTGTCGATCTGATCGAAAGACTTCTTTTCGGAGAGACCCTTCTTTGCAAGCACTTCAGTGATAGCGGCAGTAAGAGTAGTCTTACCGTGGTCGACGTGACCAATCGTACCAATGTTTACGTGCGGTTTGGTACGCTCGAAATGTTCTTTTGCCATTGTAGTGGTTATATTTGATTGTTTATATTCGTCTGAACAAAAAGAGACCGGAGAAAATTCATACACCTCTCCAATCTCCCTTAGAGAGCTGTTAGTGAGACTTGAACTCACGACCTCTTCCTTACCAAGGAAGTGCTCTACCGCTGAGCTATAACAGCAAAATATTTGAGCGGGAAACGGGGCTCAAACCCGCAACCCCCAGCTTGGAAGGCTAGTGCTCTATCAATTGAGCTATTCCCGCAAAACCTCCGGAGAGGTGGGTAGTGATGGATTCGAACCACCGAAGGCGTAAGCCAGCAGATTTACAGTCTGCCCCATTTGGCCACTCTGGTAACTACCCTTTCAAGAATGCGGATCCGCCTTCAACTGCGTCGAATCGCGGTGCGTTCCCGATTTCGAGTGCAAAGGTAGGCATTTATTTCAGACCCGCAAACTTTTCGGCTGTTTTTTTTCTTCTCAGCCGTGATTTTCTTTATTCTCTGCCAATTCTCGGCGGGCGACATCGACGCAGAGATCCACGGCTTCTTCGAAGGTATCGGCTACTTTCACCGTGTGAATGCTGCGTCCCGGCAAGACGACATGCAGTTTTGCCTCCTTATTGTTGGCCGTCTCGGGTTTCACTACTTGAAGCGTGAGTTCCACATTCTGCACCTCGCCATGCTTTTCGAGCTTAGCGATTTTCTTATCAATGAAAGCCACAAGTTTTTCGGTGGCGTTGAAACGAAGCGTTTGAAGTTTGAATTCCATGGTGTCCTCCTTTGATGTGTTTGGTGTTTTACGGAGTGTTTGTTGATCACCCCAGCTTGTTATGGGGTACACCGCGAATATAGGATTATTTTTTCGAGCCGCCAAATTTTCGTGCAGGTTTTTCGCGCACGCGTACGTTACGCGCGCTCAGCAGGTTTCAGAAAAAGACCTTCACCCTTCACCGCCCGGTGATAATCATTGCCCATTCAGCGGTTTAGGGGTGAAGACTTTTGCGCTTCGGCGTCTTCACCTAGATGTGAAGGGTGAACATCAAAAGTCTTCACACTTTACATAATGATTATCAACAACTTACGGCATACAGGTGAAGAGGTGAAGGCAAAAAACAAAAACCATTCGCGCGCGCGTGTAAAAGACAGAAGAAAACTGCGTTGCGGAGATGAAAAACAAGATAGCTCCACACGCTTTAAAAAGAAGAGAGTTTCCAAAAGAAAACACGGAAGTTTCCCTCAAAAGCTCCCGTGTTTTAATTGATGCCTGTGCTATCTCAATCAGACAGATGACCGTAATTCTCAGGCAAGCAGTTATTACATTGTTCTATTTGAGGCCCAGACTGATCAGCAAGACTTCTATCCGCATCGTTTTTCTCATTCAGTTTTCTAGCTATGGATTCCTTTCAAGGCATACACTCATATAAGCAGAGTCTTTATCGAATGGTTGAAAGGTATTGGGTAACATTTCCTGTGCAAAAGGCAAAACCTCTTTATATTTATCTGGGCTTGTTACTTTGTAAAAGAAATCATACAAGTCGCTAGCTACTCTTATGAATCCAGTAGCCCTAAAGTCAGTGATATAAATATCCATCTCATCCTCCTTACTCATAATATCCCAGAATAGATAATCGCCATTTTCACTGACTCCAAAGGGTATGAGATCTTTTAATTGGGAGTATTCTAAATCAGGGGCTACATCAAACCATAATTCCTCCTTGTTGTCTAATACATCTTGATATGTCGAAATGATCTCCCGACTTCTGATAAAAAACGAATCGGGATAATCTCCCATAGGAATATATATTATGAAAAGACCACAAGATAAGCCATAACCATATTGCCTAACAAAAGAGACGTAAGATGGGGGGAACTTTTTTCCATTTACAAAAGTAAAATTATGGAGGATAGCGTTCTCTCCCCCTATAACAGCAGGACTACACTTTCCTAAGGTAAAATTCATACAAACAGCAACATTGAGTTTTTGTCTACGATTATTTTATACTGCATCATCAACAATGACATTATCATCTTGATCAATAGCATATATGCTTATTAGCTGAGTTCGGCCAAAGCAATTTGCCTTTCTCTTTCGATGATTTCAATATTAAGCGAAAGCTTTTGGGGCAAGAAACTTATGCAACCATGGCTGCCATTAGATTCGCGGCAAATCTTCCGATGTTTCTGCGACACGCACTACGCTACCCTTTTTCTGCACGATCGTGGGGATGGGCAGCCGCATATTGCTGACGTAATTCTGCGACCGTGGTGTGCGTATAAATGGAAGTGGTGACGACGCTTTCGTGACCCAACAAACGGCGAATGGCCTCAAGTTGTGCACCGTGATTGAGCATGGCCGTGGCAAAACTATGGCGAAGTACGTGCGGTGATTTCTTTTGTTGTGTGGTGACGGCCGAAAGCGCTGTTCGCACCATCGTGCGGAGGGTGGAATATCCCAGTCGATGGCCGCGGGAACTGAGGAACAATGCATTTTCGTCGGTAGGGAAGCGCTGAAGAAACTCGCGACGGACGGGAAGATAATCCCGAAGCGCGTTGGTCAATTCGGCTCCAAAAGGAACGACACGCTGTTTGTTGCCTTTACCCGTCACACGGAGTTGCGCCGTAGAGAGGTCTACATCCCCCAAATTCAGTCCCAAAACCTCAGCGGCACGGAGTCCGGTGTGATAAAGCAGGAGAAGAAGGGTGCGATCACGACGGCCGGCATAGTCTTCTCCAAACCGATAATAACGAAATAGTCGGTCCATCTCACCCTCGCGAACAAAACCGGGGATTCGCTTGGGGGCCTTGGGATTGCGCACGTTGTGTGCCGGATCGGAGGAGACGAGGCCTTCGCGCAGGAGGTAGCGATAGAACGACCGCAACGCAGAAAGTGAGCGATTGACGGTGTTGGGGGCATAATTGCTCCGCATGAGATGGGCCAACCATTCGCGTACGTGACCGGTGTCGACGGTTTCCCACGCAATGGTGGGATGCCGGGCGATGAGATAGTCGGCGCAGGCGGTGAGACTGTCTTCGTAGGTGCTGCGCGTGAGCGGAGAACATCCCCGCTGACCGGACATATAGTCGAGAAAACGCGTGATGTGCGCATACATGGGGTGAGTGGGTGTGGAAGACATGCCGATTGGGGTAGGATTAGGGTGATGAAAACGCCGAACTGGCGGAGCGAAGAACGGGGAAATACGGAAAACGCCATCTCCGAGGGGGAGACGGCGCTATGCTTGCGTGTATTCGCGAAGGGGGACTAAAAATTAGTCTTCGTTGCGATGGAGAGCTTGCACATAGATGGCGTGCTCCATGGCGAGACGCTTGCGAACGCTGGGTTTGTCGAACTGTTGGCGGCGACGGAGTTCTTTCACGACACCGGTTCTTTCAAACTTTCTCTTGAATTTCTTGAGGGCGCGTTCGATGTTCTCGCCTTCCTTTACGGGTACAATAATCATTTGTAGTGCTATATTTTTTGTTTTGTAGAATAAGCGTACTGAGATACTTGGTGCAAAAGTACGCATTTTTTCTCGGCCGCAAAGAATTCATCTGTTTTTTCTTGCGACCGCGATGCGAAATTGCATCATTTACCACCGAAAATGGGGGTGTGAAGATGTTATAGCGTGATATTGACTGTCTGGGTGAGAACTATCCCTCCTTTCTAATTGGGTGGGCGCGAACGAACTCGCGTTGTGGTTTTATCTTGCGCATGCGTTCCCTCTATTCGACCCGGAAGGTGCAGGAAGAGAGGCTATGCGATCAATCCTTTATTGAATGATGCGACGTGCTCCGACGTAGCGACTGCTGAAGTAGGGGTCGGTGGAGTTGTCGACGCGAACGCCGGATGAGGTACTGGCGTGAATGAATTTGAAGCTACCGTTTGCGGAGTTCACTTCCGTGACGATGCCAACGTGCCCTACTCTGCTGCCACCACCGCGACCGCCGAAGAAGACGAGATCGCCTTTGCGCATGTCAGCAATACCGGCAACGGGGGCACCCTCGGTGTATTGACTGCGCGAAGAACGGGTGAGCGTAAGGTTGTGCTGACGATAAACGTAGCTGGTGAAACCACTGCAATCGAAACCATTGGGGCCGCTTTGTCCGCTGCGGTAGGGAACGCCGATGAAGCGGAAAGCAGTGTTGAGCAGGTTTTCGATCATGCCGAGGCGGCCGCTTGCGCTCTGTTTGGAGGCTGCGAGGGCTTCGGGAATGCGGGGGGCTGCAGTTTCGCGATAGTGGGTAACGGCTCCGACGAGCTCGATGAGGGCTTGGGGGCGGGATTTGGTGAGTCGGGCTTGTGTGGGCAGCGAATCACCGGTGGCAGCCGCTTGATAGTCGGCTACGTCTTGTGCATAGCGCGCCTGTGTGCCGTTGACGTGGGTGGTCACAAACCACCCGGCGAGCAACGCGGCTGCGCTGAAAAGAATTTTTTTGGCTTTCACGAGTACCTTATTTTGTGGGGTGACTGATGATTACCTCGCGAAGATAGCATTTTTTGTGTAGTCGACCAAACAACTCGGCGGATTTTCGCGTCTTTTTAGCAAATTCATCGTAAAGTGCAACGAAAAAGGCACGTCAAACCGCCGGTCGGCGATTTGACGTGCCATCTTGTTGAGCAACGACGCGCTTAGAGTTTCTGCGTGTGTCGGATGCTATCGTCGTATTGCACTTGGAGACGAAGGAGCTCCTTCTTCATCTCACGGGTGACTTTTTCCATGCCGGGTTTACCATAGAGATTGTGCATCTCGGTGGGATCGGTTTTCAGATCATAGAGTTCCCAAGCATCGATGTCGTTGTAGAAATGGATGAGTTTGTAACGATCGTTGCGCACGCCGTAGTGGCGACGCACATTGTGTTCGGCGGGATACTCGTAGTAGTGATAATAGATGCTCTTGCGCCAGTTTTTCGGGTGCTTTCCCTGGAGCAACGGCACGAGCGAAACGCCCTGAATGTCAGCGGGAATGGGGGCGCCGGCCAATTCGAGGAAGGTGGGTGCGTAGTCAATATTCTGCACCATTTCATTGATGTCTCCGCGTGCTTTCAGTCCCTTGGGCAAGTGCATGAGCAAGGGGGTGGCGAGAGATTCCTCGTACATGAAGCGCTTGTCGAACCAGCCGTGTTCGCCCATGTAGAATCCTTGGTCGGAAGTGTAGACCACGAGGGTGTTGTCGAGCAGGCCTTGTTCTTTGAGGTGGTCGAGCAGTCGACCTACGTTGTCATCGAGCGTTTTGACGACTTTGGCATAGTCGCGCATATAACGCTGGAACTTGAACTCGGTGAGGGCGCGTCCGGTGAGATGCCGCTTCTCGAAATCGAGGCTGAGGGAGTCGTAGAAGTGGTCGTAGATGGCGCGATCATGCGAATTGAGACGACCGATCATGTTGAGGTAGGCGTCCTTGAGGTGCGAACCGCTGTAGGGCGACAGCATTTTGCAGTCGTAGTCGATGGTCATGTCTTTGCCGATTTCCATTTCGGTGAGACCGGCGGCTTTGCGCCCTTCGTAGTCGTCATAGAAATTGGCGGGAAGTTCGAAGGTTTTGTCTTCGTATTCGTGCAGATACTTCAACTCGGGGAGCCAGTCGCGATGGCAGGCTTTGTGATGCACGAAGAGCGCGAAGGGCTTGCTTTTGTCTCGTTCCTCGTCCAACCAATGAATGGCTTTGTCGGTAATGATGTTGGTGAGATAGCCTTTCGCCACGTAGGAACTGTCGGCATTGTAGAAGTCGGGGTTGTAGTAGTTGCCTTGTGCGGGAAGGATGTCCCAATGGTCGAAACCGGTGGGCTGGCTCACGAGGTGCCACTTGCCGATCAATGCGGTTTGGTAACCGGCTTTTTGGAGCAACTTGGGCATGGTCTGCTGTGCGCCGTTGAAAATGCCGTGCTCGTTGTTGGTAAATCCGTTTTTGTGGGAGTGTTTACCGGTGAGCATGCAGGCGCGCGAGGGACCACTGAGCGAATTGGCGACAAACGAGCGGGTGAATTTCACGCCGTCTTGCGCCACACGGTCGAGGTTGGGGGTCTGGATGTTGCGATGATCATAGGC
>CAJPJR010000063.1 GCA_905369775.1 Prevotellaceae bacterium UBA1746 | reverse complement strand
CAACTACGGACACTGCCTCGGCAAAGCCCTCTCCCGCCCCATGGGCCGCGGCATCATGGGCGACAACATTTTCTCCCACATCCTTTCAGCCACCTCGTCGGCCTGCGATGCCCGCATGGCCGGTGCCCCCATTCCCGTCATGTCCAATTCGGGCAGTGGCAACCAAGGCATTTGCGCCACCAATCCCGTCGCGGTCTTTGCACGCGAGAACCACAACACGCGCACCGAACTCGTCCGCGCCCTCATGCTCTCGCACCTCACGGCCATCTACATCAAACAGCATCTCGGCACCCTTTCGGCGCTTTGCGGCTGTGTGGTGGCGGCCACCGGCAGCGCATGCGGCATCACTTATCTCATGGGCGGCGACTACAACAAAGTGGCGGCGGCCGTCAAAAACATGATTGCCAACCTGACGGGCATGATCTGCGACGGGGCGAAACCTTCGTGCGCTCTCAAACTCACTTCGGGCGTGTCCACAGCGGTGCTCTCGGCCATGCTGGCCATGCAGGGCGAATGCGTCTCGTCGGTCGAAGGCATCATCGACGACTGTGTGGATTGCAGCATTCGCAATTTGGCAAAAATCGGCAAGGAGGCCATGAACGAAACCGACCGCTGTGTGCTCGACATCATGACGCACAAGCGCCGGGCCGAAGGCGAAGCATAGCCGACCGAAAAGTCCTCGAAAGTCACCGCTCTCGCGTGTGCGCGCACGCGCCCGCCTCAGTCACTTTTCGTTTTTTTCCTTCACCTCTTCACCCCTCCCCCCAATCCGTTGTGGATCATCCAATTAGGGGTGAAGACTTTTGAAATTTTCCTTCACCTTTTCCTTCACCGTGTGCGACAGTCCCTCGCAACTCATGTGACGGGGATGAAGAGGCACCGACCGACCACTTCCGCTCCCCGGCGCAGTGCCCCCTTTCGGCCGTGAAGCCGTGAACCTACGAAAAAACCGTCATCTTCACCCACAACGCGCTAAATATCAACCGATAACACACAAACGGTGAAGGCAAAAAACGAAAACCTGCTGAGTGCGCGTACGTACGCGCGCGAGAACCCGCGACGAAAACGCGAAAACTGCGCGTGTTCCGAGAAAGGGTTCCCCGTTTTTGCGAGAAAGCGCGATTTCCCAACCGACGAGAGCGGGCACCGACATGGGGTGGTGGCATCGAAAAACGCGGAACGTGCAAGACCGGGAAAGCGACCGGCAGGACAATTTGTACAAATATCACACCAAATCGTCATCTACACTTCGCAAAACACGCAGCAATCATCATTTCAACGCAAAAAAAGCGGACACCTCTGCGCGTATTCTCAGAGAATGCGTACCTTTGGAACGCAGTTCGTGTGCGACACAGCCAATAGGTATCTCTCTTGCTCGGCGAAAAGGGCACCGATCGCCCCCCGACGGCACATCTCGACACTGCACTCGTCACACAACAGAACGCCATCTCGACAGCAACAAATAAAAAAGCATCATATCACACACAGTCTTACCACAATGAAGATGATCAAGAAGCTCCTCCTACTCGGTCTCGCCGTGCTTCCGCTCGCCCTGAGTGCACAAACTGCACACAACGAACGTGTCGGCGTACAGACGAAAACCCCCACCGAACAGCTCGACGTGAAGGGTACGGTGCGCGTGGAGACGCTCCCCAAAAAAGGCGATGCCATCACCACCGGCGCCAACGGTGCCTACAACAACCAGTCGACCTTCACCCCCAACCGCGTGGTGATCGCCGACGCCAACGGTGTGCTCGGATCTAAATTCGCCGCTTGGCCCCTGTTCTTCTACATGCCCAGCTGCATCATGCCCACCGACCAAACGGCGGCCGAATACAACGGCACGGAATTCAGCGTCAACCTCTACGAGCTCTACAAAAACCAATTCAGCATCCCCGCCACTCCCGCGGCCGGTGCCGTCACCCTCGTGTCCAGCCCCTCGGCCGGCAATCTGCCCGTCGAAGGCAAGACCGATCTCGGTTATTTTGTCACCTACTACGATTCGAAAGTCTTCAAAGACGTGAAAGTAGACGACAATGGCGTCCTCACCTACAAACTGGTCAGCAATCCCGCCCCTGTGACGGAATACACCTACATGAACATCGTCTTCAAACGACTTTGAGGCACTGATTTTCATCAACTTTCTTGGCGGAGTCGCGCGGAATGCGTAACTTTGCCGAGCTTTTCCGCTCAACCGCTGTCAGCAGGTTACCCATCGTGGGGCGACGTTCCGAAAAAGAAACTGAGAATGTTGGGCTGGGGCGATAACAATTTCATACAATCAAGCACAAATGGCTGATCTGATCAAAATTGCTGAAGAAGCATTTGCCACCGGCAAACAAACGCCCGCTTTCAAGGCCGGCGACACCGTAACCGTGGCTTACAAAATCGTCGAAGGTAACAAAGAACGCGTACAGCTCTATCGCGGTGTTGTTATCAAAATCTCCGGACACGGAGACAAAAAGCGTTTCACCGTTCGCAAAATGTCGGGAACGGTCGGCGTAGAACGTATCTTCCCCATCGAATCGCCTGCGATCGAAAGCATCGAGGTGAACAAAGTGGGTAAAGTGCGTCGCGCTAAGCTCTACTACCTCCGCAACCTCACGGGTAAGAAGGCACGCATCAAGGAAAAGCGTACCCCCGTCAAGAAGGAGGCATAAGCCGCACCGGACACATGGCTGTGATGCCAACGGCAAGCCGAAACTCGGCTCATGCTGCCGCAAAAGGCCTCACAACACACGCACAAAGACAGGAACTATCGCAGTTCCTGTCTTTTTTTGTTGTCGGCAGAGGGCCAATTTGCACGAAATGTCGTAACTTTGAACGCATCATAAAAATTGCGCACACGCGCTTTTACCCATCAAACCACCCATGATCTCTCACAAAACACTGCTCTATGCCAACACCCTCTTGTTCGTTGGCTTGGCCGGCGGCCTGAAAGCGGCGCCCATCGGTTTCACGCCGACGGAACAAACCGCACAACTCAATGCGACCTCCGGCGACATGGCTTTCGTCATCAAGAAGGCACGGAAAGTCAATGCGCACACCGTAGAACTCACCGACGCGCAAAACAGAAAAATCACCGTCGACTTCTACGGCAACAACATTTTCCGCATCTACCAAGATCCCGCCGGCAGCGCCCCCCACAACCCCGAGGCGAAACCTGCGGCCGACATCCTCGTCGAACAGCCCCGCAAGCAGGTGGCTCGACTTGAACTCCAACAAAACGACCAAAACTGCACCCTCACCACCGACGAGATCAAGGTGGTGTTCGACAACAAGAACAGCGGCTTCGCAGTCTACAAGAAAAACGAGATCGATCCCGTGATCTCCTCGCCGTCGTTCCGCACCTTCGACAACGACGGCACGCACCTCGAACTGACCTGCAGCCCGGGCGAGTACTTCTACGGCGGCGGCGTGCAAAACGGACGCTTCTCCCACCGCGGACAGCGCATCGCCATCGAAAACACCAACAACTGGGTCGACGGCGGAGTGGCCTCTCCCACTCCCTTCTATTGGAGCACGAAAGGCTACGGCATGCTGTGGCACACCTTCAAACCCGGACTCTACGACTTCGGCGCCACCGACGCGAAAAAGGTGAAGCTGCGTCACGGTGAGAAATATCTCGACGTCTTCTTCTGGGTGGGCGACCGCCCCGAAGCCTTGCTCGACGGCTTCTATCAGCTCACCGGCAACCCCGTGCTCTTGCCCAAATTCGGTTTCTACGAGGGGCACCTCAATGCCTACAACCGCGACTATTGGACCGAGGCCAAGGACGGCAAGGGCTTCATGAAAATGGAGGACGGCAAGACCTACAACGAAAGCCAGAAAAACAACGGGGGCATTCGCGAAAGCCTGAACGGCGAACTGGAAAACTACCAGTTCTCGGCGCGTGCTGCCATCGATCGCTATCTGAACAACGACATGCCGCTCGGTTGGTTCCTGCCGAACGATGGTTACGGCGCAGGCTACGGACAGACCACCACGCTCGACGGTAATATCAAGAACCTCAAGTCGTTCGGCGACTATGCTCGTTCGAAAGGCGTGGAAATCGGATTGTGGACGCAGAGCGATCTGCACCCCAAAGACAGCATCGAGGCCCTCTTGCAGCGCGACATCGTCAAAGAAGTGCGCGACGCCGGCGTGCGCGTGCTCAAAACCGACGTGGCCTGGGTGGGCTGGGGCTACTCCTTCGGCCTCAACGGCGTGGCCGACGTGGGCAAGATCATGCCCAAATATGGCAACAACGCGCGTCCCTTCATCATCTCGCTCGACGGGTGGGCGGGCACTCAACGCTACGCCGGCATCTGGAGCGGCGACCAAACGGGCGGTGACTGGGAGTACATTCGCTTCCACATCCCCACTTTCATCGGCTCCGGCCTTTCGGGACAACCCAACATCACTTCCGACCTCGACGGTATTTTCGGTGGGAAAAACATTCCCGTCAATGTGCGTGAGTTCCAATGGAAGACCTTCACCCCGATGGAGCTCAACATGGACGGATGGGGCGCGAACCCCAAATATCCGCAGGCCCTCGGTGGCAAAAGCACGGCGCTCAACCGCTGGTATCTCAAACTGAAGAGTGAGCTCCTGCCCTACACTTACACGGCTGCTGCGCAAGCCATCAATGGTCGCCCGATCATTCGCCCGATGTTCATGGAAGAGCGCAATGACTACACGCTCGGCAAGCGCACGCAATACCAATATATGTATGGTGATGCGTTCCTCGTGGCGCCGGTCTACCAAAACACGGCTGCCGATGCCGAAGGCAATGACCGCCGCGACGGGATCTACCTGCCGCAGGGCACGTGGGTCGACTACTTCACGGGCGATCGCTATGAAGGCGGCCGCATTCTCAACGATTTCGATGCCCCCCTCTGGAAACTGCCGGTGCTGGTGAAGGCCGACGCCATCATCCCCATGGCGAACCCCAACAACAATCCTTCGCAGATTCGCAAGGACCTGCGCATCTACGAGATCTATGCGCAACACGGCACCAAGGCGCTCGAATATGACGACGACGGCCGTACGCAAGCTTACCTCACGGGCGAAAACACCAACACGCAACTCAGCACTTCGGTCAACAAGAAGACGCTGACGTTCAAGGCCGAACGCACGGCCGGCGACTTCGACGGCTACATCCGCAACAAGGCGACGGAGCTCCGCATCAACGTGACCCGCGCTCCCAAAGCGGTCACGGCACAGGTGGGGGCGAACAAAGCGGTGAAACTCACCGAAGTGAAAACACGCGAGGCCTTCGAAAAGGGCGACAACGTGTGGTTCTACGATGCTCGACCGAATCTGAACCGTTGGGTGCGCCCCGGCGAGGAGAGCGTGGGCGAAGTCATCAAAAATCCCCAGGTGCTGGTACGCGTAGCATCCACCGACGTGAGCGAAAACACGGTGAGCGTCGAAGTCAAAGGCTTTGAGTTTGCGCCTGCCGACCGCCTGCTCACTCACCGCGGCAAATTGAAAACGACACAGCTCGACGAAAAGAAGAGCAAGGTCGAGGCTTACGCCCTCACACCGGCTTGGACACCCGTGGAAAATGCCGACTACTACGAAGTGAAGTTCGACGGACAAATCTATTCCACGATACGCGAACCACGCTTGCGTTTCGACGATCTGGCGCCCGTCACCACCTATGACTTCGCTGTGCGCGCGGTCAATGCCTCCGGCGCCGGCGCGTGGAGCAATCTCCGCCTCGCCACGGTGAAAGATCCCCTCGAGTGGGCCATCAAGGGCGTGAAAGCCACGGCTTCGGTAGCCAGCCAGGGCGGACAGGGCACCGACAAGCTCTTCGACCGCGACCTCAAAACCATGTGGCACACGGCGTGGGACAACAAACAAGCTACGCCGTTCGACCTGACCGTCGATCTGCGTGCGGTCAACAAGATCGATCGCATTGAATATGTTCCGCGCGAAGACGCCGCCAACGGCACACTGCTTCGCGGTAGCTACTCGTTCTCGACCGACCGGCAGAACTGGTCGGCGCCCGTTGCCTTCACTTGGGCGAAGGATGCCACGGTCAAGACAATCGTTCCCGCAGATCATCCCGAAGCACGCTACCTCAAACTACACGTCGACGAAGGCGTCGGCAACTTCGGTTCGGGCCGCGAACTCTACGTTTACCGCGTTGCTGGAACGGAGGGTAAGATGCAAGGCGACATCAACCGCGACAAGCGCATCGACGAGAACGACCTCACCTCGTATATGAACTACACCGGTTTGCGCCGCGGAGACGCGGACTTCGACTACGTGGCTGCCGGCGATATCAACGGCAACGGCCTCATCGATGCCTACGACATCTCGACGGTGGCCGTGGAACTCGACGGCGGTGTGCGCAACTCGTCCGACAAGGTGCGCGGTTCGCTCGTGCTCACGCCCAACGTGAAGTCCTACAAAGCCGGCGACTTGGTAGAGATCAAGGTGTCGGGCAAGGATCTGCACTATGTCAATGCCCTTTCGTTCGGTTTGCCTTACAAGGCCGACGAATTGGAATACGTGGGCATCGACCTCAAGGGCATGAAGGACATGGTGAACCTCACCTACGACCGTCTGCACACCAACGGCACGAAGGAGTTGCTGCCCACCTTTGTGAACCGCGGCAACAACTTCTTGCTCGACGAGGGTGCGCCGGTGCTCTTCACGCTGAAATTCCGCGCGAAGAAGGCCGGGAAGTTCCAACTCAAGGCTGTCGACGGATTGCTTGTCGATCGCAACCTCGGCACAGTCCAATTCTGACCCCATTTTCCATTGTAAAAATCCCCGCTTGTTGTCGCAAGCGGGGATTTTTTTCACGAATTGCACAGAGTTGCCACGCCAAGTGCGAAAAATAGAGGCGTAATGACCGCTATATCCCGTATATTCGCTAAATTTGCAAGGAGCATATCCCGCTTGCGCGTGTTCAACACGCAATAGTGAGTGCCGGTGCTGAGATGGAGAGCCCATTCAGCGCACACGGCAGAGATGAATCTTTGCAACCTTCGCACCGCAGAGTCTATGATCACCAACCAGAAGCCCTATATCTTCCGCTTTTTCGTCGTTGTCGGCGAAATCATCGGACTGAATCTTATCTTACTGGCCTTGCGTCCCTTCTTCAACGAAGAGATGCCGCAATATGCTGCACGCTACGGCGACTTCGCTTTCGTGCTCTCGGTCTGCTACTTTGTGTGCGGCATGCAGACGGGCAGCCGCTTGCATTATGCCATTATCCGTGGAGACGAGATTCTCCGGCGTGCGCTCTACAGCAATCTTTATTTCGACTTGCTCGTCGTCACGCTCTCTCTTGCGCTACCGGGTGCAAGACTCACGGTGTGGAAATATCTGCTTCCGCTGCTGGTGGGGCAACTGCTTTTCTCGCTCATCTTTAAGAAAACGGTGCGGCGCGCGATCCAATGGTACCGCGCGCGGCGTGCCTCGCGTCGAGGCGTGGTTGTGGTAGGGCCGATCGAAAACATCAGCACCTTGCTGAACCAACTGGCCAAGGATCGGGGTACGGGATACTCGATTTTGGGGTACTTTTGTGACGAAGCGCCACAAAAGGCCGACCCAATCATTCCTTATTTGGGAAAATACGACGATTTTGATGCTTATCTCAATACTCGCGAGACGGTGGTCGAAATCTTTTGTACGCTTTCGTCGGTTGATCAGGCACGGATTCGCCACCTCGTCGACTATTGCGACAACCATATGTTGCGCTTCATCGGTTTGCCGGGCACGTATTCATTCGTTGCCCACCGCATAAAAGTGCTTGCGCTCGACGGGCATTCTGCGGTCGCCATCCACACCACTCCACTCGAAAACTTCGACAACGCTGTGATCAAACGTTGTTTCGACGTTGTCGTCTCCGCAGTCTTACTCGTTACGGTCTTCCCCATCGTCTATGTAATCTTCGGCATCTGGATCAAACTCACCAGCCCCGGTCCCGTTTTTTTCTGCCAAAAGCGGAGCGGACTCAACGGACAGGAATTCAACTGCTACAAATTCCGCTCGATGCGCGTCAATGCCAATAGCGACCAGCTGCAGGCTACGGAACACGATCCGCGCAAGACGCGCGTGGGCGATTTCATGCGCCGTACCAATATAGACGAACTGCCGCAACTCATCAATGTGCTTCGCGGAGACATGTCGCTCGTGGGACCACGTCCGCACATGCTGAAACACACCGAAGTGTACAGTAACCTCATCGACAAATATATGGTGCGCCATTTCGTGCGCCCGGGCATCACGGGTTGGGCGCAGGTGACCGGTTTTCGCGGTGAGACAAAAGAACTCTGGCAGATGGAAGGGCGCGTGAAAAAAGATATCTGGTACATCGAACACTGGACGTTTGCCCTCGATCTCTGGATTCTCATCAAAACCGTGCTCACGGTGCGTAGCAAAAATGCTTATTGAGTGCGCCGAACCGCCCTTCAGACGACGGATTTCGCCCAAATAGCCAATGACTTCGCACACATCGCTAAAGAGACAGCGAGCGGAAAACTATTTGCTACATTTACTTGACAAAATGCATTATATTTTTTGGCGCATTTCGTCGGGATTTGCTATCTTTGCGTCAGAATTCAATCTCACTCATCATGAAACCCACTCTTTTCCTGCTCGCTGCCGGTATGGGCAGCCGCTATGGTGGCCTCAAACAGCTCGACACGCTCGGCCCCCAAGGACAAACCATCATGGACTACTCGATCTACGACGCCATCAACGCCGGCTTCGGTAAGCTCGTGTTTGTTATCCGCAAAGACTTCGAAGACGATTTCCGCAAGATCGTCCTCACCAAATACCAAGACAAGATCCCCTGCGAACTCGTCTTCCAATCGCTCGACGCACTTCCCGAAGGTTTCACCTGCCCCGCAGACCGCCAAAAGCCCTGGGGCACTAACCATGCTCTAATGATGGGGCAGGACGTGATCAAGGAACCTTTCGCCGTACTTAACTGCGACGATTTCTACGATCGCGATTCTTTCCAAGTCATGGGTAAATTCCTCTCCTCGCTCCCCGAGGGTAGCACCGGCCGCTATGCGATGGTGGGCTTCCGCGTGGGCAATACCCTCTCTGACAGCGGTACGGTGAGCCGCGGCGTATGCGAAGTCGACGAGAAGAACCACCTGACTTCAGTCGTAGAACGCACCAAGATCGAACGACACGACGGCACGGTGCAGTACCTCGATGAGAACAACGAGTGGGTATCTATCCCCGACACCACGCCCGTGTCCATGAATTTCTGGGGCTTCACGCCCGACTACTTCGCTCACTCCAACGAGTTCTTCAAGGCATTCCTCTCCGATCCCAAGAACATCGAGAACCTCAAGAGCGAATTCTTCATCCCCCTCATGGTCGACCACCTTATCCGCAAGGGACAAGCCACTTGCGAGGTGCTCGACACCACTTCCAAATGGTTCGGCGTGACGTATCCCGAAGATCGCCCCGAAGTCGTGGCCAAGTTCGCCAAACTCGGTGCCGACGGAGTTTACCCCGAAAAGATGTTCTAATCCCCACTTCGGATTAGTACCTACTTAGTTCTCTAAGACGCTGTGAGCGAGATACCATCGAAGGATGATATCTCGCTCATTCTTTTCTGTTCAAGCACACACTAGCGCGGCCTATCCTGTCAGAATAGCAATTGTTTCGCCGAACGGAGAACTTATTCCCGACCGGGCACTACAACAAGATTAAATTTCAAGACGTCAACGGCAACACCCAACGCTACAGCGGTGGTACATCGCGAGAAGCCCTGCATCGCTACCTTCGCCACCTCTATGGCGTCGCCAGCACCTTCTCCCTTTCTCGCGAAATGCAGCCCCACACATTGGCCGAAATTCCAGCCCGGCGATATCTTTGTCTGCAGCGGCAAAGGTCAATTTCTTGGTCACGCCGTCCTCGTCGTGGACGTCGCTGTCAACAAGGACGGGAAAAAGGCCTTTCTCCTCGCCGAGGCCCCCCGCCTGCGACATTCATCTCATCCGCAACTTAAAAAAACCATTTCGCTCCCCCTGGTTCATGACCGACGGCAGTGAGAAGAGACTCCTCTTATCGCTCACCCCCTTCAAAGCAACAGACTTGAGGCATTATTGAGCGACAAAGCAAAACCATCAAGGACGTCCGTTTCAATGCTGCTAGCCCAACTGCTCTTGCTAACAAAGTTTGCTTGCATCTCAACCCACAAATTAGCGTGTGCCACTTTCTCATCATGAAAGGGCACACGCTTGTACTTAGCACTTATCACGAATAAGCACTCCATCTACACGAAAACCATCAAGTAACAATCCTATCTGGCGGCACGACAAAAATAAATGCGTGTTGTTCTACTCTTCTATCCGCATATTCTCTGATTAAAGGAACCATGGGAGCAAACACAAATTTGGGCTTAATGGTCAAAGGTACTCCTAAAAGGAGAAAAATGCGCTCTTTTCATTTAATGGTCAAATGTACTCCTATAATAGTTGAACTCCCTAGTGTTTTTCGGGATTGTAAGCCCCTAATATATTTCCAATAAGCAGTTCTCGCCTCTCTTTCGAAAGTCCTCCATGAAGACGCAGTCTCATCTTCAATACAGAGTTAAGAGACTCAATAGCATTGTTAGTGCGTGGAACTTGATCGGCAGGGAAATTCTCAAAGGTAAATAGTGCATTTAGATTATGTTTTAAACTATAAAAAGCACTTCTCGTTCTTCTATGAGTGAAGTGCCATCTTCCATCTTACCCATAAGACTTCTCTTGCAAAAAATCTTTCCACTTTTGCTCCCATTTTTCAAGAGATGTCTCAAAATCTAGACGACTAGATTGTGTAAGTTGATGCGCCAATGCCTTGAGTTCTTTGGCCACAGGTAAGCGAGGATTAGTGGTGAACAAATGTCTTATTCGCTGAAGCTGGTGAAACTGACAATACTGATAATGTATATCAGAAAACACTTCCTTAACACCTGACAATGTGTCATTTACAATGGATCAGATTGTAAATCCTTGATCTTGGAGACTGGAAATACCAGCTTGATAATCACTAATTATCTCCTTACCACGTAAGAAGTGATAGTGTAATACTCTGTGGCTTGAAG
>CAJPJR010000062.1 GCA_905369775.1 Prevotellaceae bacterium UBA1746 | reverse complement strand
GGTCTATATTGTAGATGAGACCGAGGTTGTAGATGTCGACGGGAATCTCAGGGTCGTAGACCGTTTTGAGCATTTCGACGATTTGTTCTTCGATCTTCAGTTTTTCTTCGGGAGTCATAGGATGAGTTGAGTGTTGAGTTGTGGTTAAATACGTCGGTGGTCGGCGTAGCTGTAATAATTGCCGTCGGTGAGCACGAGGTGATCGATGAGCCGGAGTTGCACGGCGTCGCAAGCCCGCTGCAGCTCGAAGGTGAGCTCATCGTCGGCACGCGAAGGTTGGGGATTGCCGGAAGGGTGGTTGTGGCAGAGCACGACGTGCACCGCATTGGAAACGAGGGCTTCGCGCAGCACGATGCGCACGTCGACGGTCGTTGTGTCGAGTCCTCCGCGACAGACTTGCACGCTGCGAATGAAGCGCAGGTTGTTGTTGAGTAGGAGAATGTGGGCTTCTTCCACGGGAGCGTCGCGGAGCTTCTCGTAGAAGTAGCGGTAGATCTTTTCCGAGCAGTCGAATTGTTCGGTGTCGGCGTCTTCGGTGTGTCTGCGCGCGCCAAGTTCGCAGGCAGCCAGTACGGTGACGGCTTTGGCGGGGCCGATGCCGCGATAGGCGCAGAGTTCCTCGATGCTGCGTTTACCCAGTCGTTTCAGGCTGCCGCGGCAGTCGTCGAGTAGTCGCTGCATGAGGGTCACGGCGTCCTCGCGATCGTTGCCACTGCCGACGAGGATGGCCAGCAGTTCCGCGGGAGTGAGGGCGTCGGCGCCTTCGCTCATGAATTTCTCGCGCGGCCGATCGCCGGTGTCCCACTCGTGGATGGCTTTTTTGCGCGGCCGGTCGAAGGTGGGTGCCGAGGGTTCGAGGAGTTTCACGGTGATGGAGGTTAAGGTGTGGGAGGAACGGGTATTTATTGGTAGAAGCTCTCGGAAAAGGCTTCAAATTCACCGCTGTGCAGCACGCGGCACTGCCACCAAGCACGGAGATAGCCGCTGCCGTAGCCGAGTAGTTGAACAAAGGCGGCGGCAACGGCACGACAACCCACACCGAGTGAGTGTTCGCGGCGAGTGGCGTCGATGCCGATGAGCAGCGCGAAGAGCAACAGGGGAGAAAGTGCCGCGAGAGCGAGACATCCCTGTCCGAAGATGCCTAATAAAACGGCGCACAACAATAAAAAGAGGACGCCGAGGGTGAAAACGGCCGGAAGTAAGTGCACCAATTTGTGCGTGCCCGGATGGCGCCGCGAAAGGTGGATGCGGGCGATGCCGCTGTTGTGGACTTGCTTGAAAAACTTACGCAAGTCGGTGCGCCGCTTGTGATAGACCCAAGCGCCGGGAAAGAGGCGACAGCGATAGCCGCCTTTGAAAATGCGGGTGGAGAAATCGATGTCTTCGCCGAAGCGCATATTCGAAAACCCACCGAGCGCTTGGTAGACGTCTCGGCGCACGCCCATGTTGAAGGAGCGGGGATAGAACTTGTCCATCCCTTTCTTCTGTCCGCGAATGCCGCCTGTGGTGAAAAAGGAGGTCATCGCATAATTGATGGCCTTCTGCATCGGGGTGAACGAGCTGTGGGCGCGATCCGGCCCGCCGAAGGCATCGCAGAGAGAGGCGTTGAGTTCGGCATTGACGGCGGCCAGATAGCCTTCGGGGAGGAGAACGTCGCTGTCCAAGATGAGCAGATAGTCGCCTTGGGCGCGTTCCGCACCGTAGTTGCGCGTTTGTCCCGGTCCGCTGTTGGGTTTGGAATAGTAGTGGACGCGAAGGCGGTCGGTGTAGCGGGCCACGACGGCATCGCAGGGGACACTGCTGCCGTCTTCGACGATGATCACTTCGAAGTCGGTGAAACTTTGGCGCGTCAGCGAATCGAGCAGCTCATCGCACTCGTTGGGACGGTTATATACGGGGACTATGATGGAAAATCTCATATTTGCGAAGCATTTCGCACCTGGGGGTGTGAAGAAGTATTTGCCTTTTGGCTGTGTGAGGGCAAATATACGTAAATTGTAGGGATGTTCCAAATCGCAGCGCCGTTTTCTGCCATGTGGATCATGCAGAAAATGGGGTAGAATCGGGGAGTGCTGTTCGTGAGCGTCCGCCGGATTGGCGGAATGTGTTTTTCGAGCAATGAAAAGACGAAAGGAGGCGACAAAAATTGGGGTGGATGCCGAAAAAAAGGGGCGAAAACCGAAAAATCGGGGAGCTGATGTCGTAAATACGGGGAGGGAAAGCGAGAAGCCGGGAAAGAGAATGCGAAAGGGAGTGGAGCGCGCGAACGAAGCAAGCGAAGGAAACGAAAGCCGGGAAAGAGAAAACAAAAAGGAAGCGAAGAGCGCGAAGGTGGGAAAGAGGAAACGAAAGCAGGGGGAGGAAAAAAGCGAAATGTCGGAGTCGCCGACGGTCATTTCCCGAGCTGCACCAGCGCACCGACGCCTTCTTGCGCGGCATGCTGCATGATGGCTTGATAGGCCGTCTCCCAATCGGTGTCGAGCGAGAAGGGCGTGGGGGAACGCTCCTCTTTGTCCAGAAATTGAAGGGTCACACTGTCGTTCGGGTCGTTGAAAAGGGGGTGGAGTAGGGAGCTTTCGGTGAAATAGCGTTTCCAACGTTCGTGTTGTGCCTCAGTGAGTTGACTGTTGTTGATGATGAGGCGGTGGTAGACGGTGAGGAATTCGGCGAGGAAATTGGCTTGACGATCTAACTTTTGGTAGAACAGCGGCAAACGCGACTCGTTTTGCGACATCTTGTGCCAGAGATACATCAGCGCATTTTGTTGAAAGAAGGCAATGCGCTGTGCCGCGATGCCAAAACGGGCATTGCGTTGTCGTTCGATGCTTTTTTGCATCTCATAGTTGAAGAGCGTCTGTGCCTTTGCCCCCTGCAATGCGCCGCCCGCCAGTAGGCAGAAGGCACAGCACGGAAATAGGCGACGAAGGAAATGCGTGAAGATCATCATAAAGGTGGGTTCCTAAAAGTGGGTTCCCCCTTCCGTGCCGGAAGGGGGAGGGGCGATCCTGACAAACGCCCGTATTCAAGCATTGTGTACGCGATGCGCGTTGTTCTTGACGAAATCGTCCCACGAAGCGCCGGAGCTCCGAGCCACCGTTCGTTTCTTTTCGAGCGCAGGCAGCTGGTTTCTCACGCCGTTTCGGGTGGTGTGGATGTGGTGACAGTAGGCCGCGGCCAGCGCATCGGTGGCATCGAGATAAGGGAGCATGCGGTCGTCGGCAATGTTGAGCAAACGCTGCATCAGCGCCGCCACTTGTTCTTTTGATGCGGCGCCCCGCCCTGTGATAGCCTGTTTGATTTGCATCGGTGCGTACTCGTGGATGGGAATCTGGCGGGCGATGGCAGCGGCAATGACCACACCCTGCGCGCGGCCGAGTTTGAGCATCGATTGCACGTTTTTTCCGAAAAATGGTGCCTCGATGGCCAGTTCGTCGGGATGGAAAGCGTCGATCACGCCCATGATGCGTTCGTAGATGCGGCCGAGCTTGAGATAGACGTCGCTCACGCGCCGCAAATCGATCACCCCCATCGCGATCATTTCCGCTTTTTTCCCGCAGACGGCCAACAATCCGTAGCCCAACACGTTTGTGCCGGGGTCGATGCCGAGGATAATGCGCTCTTGCGCTGCTGCTGTTGTTCTCACTTGGCAAAAATACTGATTCGCGACGAAAACGCGAAAAAACAGCAGCTTAAAGCACGACGTATAACAGATCTTTCTTATATTTGCAGTCCCCAATTCATCAAAACATCATCATCGATTATGTTCAAGAAAGAATTACTTGCCCTCGTGGGTGCGTTTGCATTCAGCGCCATGACGGCATTGGCTCAGGGAGTCATGACCTTCGACAAGACTGAGCACAACTTTGGAAAATTCCCCGAGGAAAAGCCTCAGACTTACACCTTCAAGTTCAAGAACACCGGCGACCGCCCCTTCGTCATCAAGCAAGCTTTTGCTTCTTGCGGTTGCACGATCCCTTCCTATTCTCAGGAACCCGTAGCTCCCGGCAAGCGTGGTGAGATCAAGGTGGTCTACAACGGACGCGGCAAATACGCCGGCGAATTCACCAAGGTGATCACCGTGCGCAGCGATGCCTCCAACGAAACCGTGCGCCTGTACATCAAGGGCGACATGCAAGCCGCCAAGGATCCCAACGCCGGTAAATAATCCCGACGACACCCGTGCCGGGGAGTAGACTCTCACACAGTCTGCTCCCCGGCATGTATCGTTTTCACACCTTTCTTCCCCCTCTCTCACCATGTCCTCCCACATCCACCTCGTCATCATGGCCGGCGGCATCGGCAGTCGTTTCTGGCCCATGAGCAGCGAAGCCCGCCCCAAGCAGTTTCTCGACATTCTCGGTTGCGGGCGCACCATGTTGCAGCTCACCGTCGGCCGTTTCGCCGGCATTGTCCCGCCCGAAAACATCTGGGTGGTCACCTCCGAGCGCTATGCTGCGATCGTGGCCGAGCAGCTCCCCGACGTGCCGCACGACAACGTTCTGCTCGAACCCTGCATGCGTGGCACGGCCCCCTGCATCTGCTATGCCGCCTGGCGCATCAAGAAGCGCGATCCGCGAGCCACACTCGTCGTTTCGCCCGCCGACCACAATGTGCGCGACACCGCCGCCTTCGCGCAGAGCATCGGTGAGTGTATTGAGTTCGCCGCCGAGACCGACGCCATTGTCACGCTCGGCATCCACCCCGATCGTCCCTCCACCGGCTACGGCTACATCAAGGCCGACCTCAGCTATTCCTCCTCGCGCAAGCAAAATATCTACGCCGTCGACGGTTTCCGCGAAAAGCCCGATTTGGCCACTGCGCAGAGCTATGTGGCACAGTCCGATTATTTTTGGAACTCCGGCATCTTCGTTTGGAGCGTTTCCACCATCGTCAATGCCTTCCGCGTCTATGCGCCGGCCATTTCGCGCATCTTCGAAAATCTCCTCCCCCTCTACGACACTGCGGAGGAGCGCGCCGCCATCGCCCGGGAATTTCCCAACTGCGAAAACATCTCCGTCGACTATGCCATCATGGAAAAAGCCGACGATGTCTATGTGCGCCCCTCTTCCTTCGGATGGAGCGACCTCGGCACCTGGTCTTCGCTCCATGCCGAACTGCCGCATGACAGCTACGGCAACGCCGTGGTGGGCGACGGCGTGACGCTCTACGACACCCACGACAGCATCGTGCATGTCGGTTCCGGTCGCAGAGTCGTCGTGCAGGGACTCGACAACTGCATCGTTGTCGAAAAAGACGACGCCCTACTCATTTGTCGCATGAGCGACGAGCAGCGCATCGGCTCGTTCCGCAAGGCGAAATAATTTCCCGTCGATGCTTGTCTCCTTCCGTTTTCTCCCCTTTTGAGCTATGTCTAAAATTACCCTCCCGCTCTTCGTCCTCGCTTTGTTGCCCGTCGGCGCGTCAGCGCGCGACGGAGTGCGCGTGTTGCCCACCTCCGAGAAGCGCCCCAACGTGCTGGTCATCATGACCGACGACGTCGGCTACGGCGACTTCTCGTGCTACGGCGCCAAACGGGTGCACACCCCCAACATCGACCGTCTCGCCGCCAACGGCGTGCGCTTCACCGATGCCCATGCCTGCGCCTCCACCTCCACCCCCTCCCGCTACGGATTCCTCACGGGCGAATACCCCTTCCGCCGCCCCGGCACCGATGTGGCCGCCGGCAACGCCGCCATGGTCATCCGCCCCGAGCAGTTCACCCTGGCCGATCTTTTCAAAGCCGCCGGCTACACCACCGCCGCCATCGGCAAGTGGCACCTCGGGCTCGGCAGCCGCACCGCACAGCAGGACTGGAACGGACAGATCGACCTCACCCCCGCCGATCTTGGGTTCGACTACAGCTGCATCATGGCCGCCACCGCCGACCGCGTGCCCTGTGTGTTCATCGAAAACGGACGCGTGCGCAACTACGATGCCTCGGCCCCCATCCAGGTGAGCTACCGCAGCAATTTCTCCGGTGAACCCACCGGCAAATCAAATCCCGAGCTGCTCCGTTTGCGCCCCTCCCACGGCCACGACATGAGCATCGTCAACGGCATTTCGCGCATCGGCTTCATGAAGGGCGGAGGCAAAGCGCTCTGGAAAGACGAGAACATTGCCGACTCCATCGCCGATTACGCCCTGCGCTGGATCACCGCCACACAGCAACCGGAGGACAGCACACACCGGCCCTTCTTCATGTATCTCTGCACCAACGACGTGCACGTGCCGCGTTGGCCGCACGAACGTTTCCGCGGCCAAAGTCCCATGGGCTTGCGCGGCGACGCCATCGTGCAGCTCGACTGGACAGTGGGGCAGATCATGGACGGCCTGCACAAACTGGGCATCGCCGACAACACCCTGGTGATTCTCACCTCCGACAACGGCCCCGTGCTCGACGACGGCTATGCCGACGATGCCGAAAGCTTGGCCGGCACCCATCGTCCCGGCGGCCCGTGGCGTGGCGGCAAATACAGCGCCTTCGAAGCCGGCAGCGCCGTGCCCTTCATCGTGAGCTGGCCCGCAGGCGGCGTGCGCCGTGGCGGCGAAAGCCGCGCGCTCATCTCGCTCATTGACGGCGTGCGCTCGCTGGCCCCCATCGCCGGCGTCGAACTCAACGACACCTTGGCCTGCGACAGCCGCAACTTCTGCGATACCTGGCTCGGACGGTCGGGCGAGCCGCGCGACTACATCCTCTCCATGGCCTACAATCGCGAGGTGAGTCTGCGCACCCCCCGGTGGAAATACATCCCCGCCATGAAAGGCCCCGCCATGGTGCCTTGGGGACCGAAAATCGAAACCGGATTCGCCTCTGAAGCTCAGCTTTACGACCTTTCGTTCAAGAAGGGAGAGAACAAAAACGTGATCGAAAGTCAGCCGCAGGTGGCCAAAGAGCTCGATCTCATCCTGCGCCACCAGCTGGCCACACCCTACTTCCGCCGCCGAGCGAAACATTGATCCGCCGGCCGCGTGCGATTGGATCGCATGGCAGACCGCGAAACACAAAAGCGCCCCCACTCTCGCATGGAGTGGGGGCGCTTTGTGTGGGGCACGGTTCCGGTGAGCGCCGTCGAGGGAGTCGGCTGAGGGGCGATCAACCGGAGTGCGTCATGAGGTAGTCAAACCAGCGTGTGGGCAGCAGGGTGTGGAGTAGCACAAGGGGTTTCGCGCCGAAGCCCACGAGGTAGCGCGTTTTCGGCCGACGTGCATTCACCGCACGGCCGATGGCCTTGGCGATGACCATGGGTTGGCTCAATAGCGAACCGCGATAGAGGCGGCGCAATGCCTTGGCGACCGCATTTGCTTGTGGGGCATAGACGCCGCCCCGAGCGCTCTCTTCGAGGTGGTCGGCCGCGATGTCGCCCCAGGGCGTTTTGATCGCACCCGGCTCGATGAGGGCAACGTGGATGCCAAAGGGGCGCGTCTCCATGCGCAGCGCGTCGCTGAAAGCCTCGAGCGCATATTTTGTGGCGTGATACCACGCGCCGAAATAGGCGGTGAAGTGCCCACCCATCGATGAGATGTTGATGATCGTGCCGCTCTGCCGGCGGCGCATGTGGGGCAGGACGCACTGCACCAAACACGCCAAGCCGAAGAGGTTGACTTCAAACTGGCGGCGGGCTTCGTCGATGGGCACGTCTTCCACGGCACCGTACGAACCGTAGCCGGCATTGTTCACCAGCACGTCGATGCGCCCTTCGGCACGCATGACTTCGGCCACAGCGGCCTCGATGCTTTCGTCGGAAGTCACGTCGAGACGCAAAGCTTTCACACCGACCGGCGCCAAAGCTTCGATCTGTTCGACACGCCGTGCCCCACCGTAAACACTGTGTCCCTGTTTGGCCAAATATTCGGCCGTTTGGTAGCCGATGCCGCTGCTCGCACCGGTGAGGAGGATGACCTTTTTTTCCATTGTGGGAGATGCTGGGAAGTGAATGATGCGGCAAATATAGCCATTTCTACGAGAAAAATATATCGTACCGAATCGTTTTTCTCCCGTTGGAGACGGGGCGATTTTTTGTAAGGCGGGCAGCAAACCACCGGTGTGAGAGGCGGTGGAGGTGCGCTTGGATGGAGCGGGAAGAGAGGGGGCGTTGGGGGAACGAACCGCTCGCCCTCTCGCGTGCGCGCGATACGCGCGCGCGTCCGCCACTTTTCGATTTTTGCCTTCACTCCTTCACCCCCATGCGGCAAGTTACAGTAGATCATGGCGTTAGGGGTGAAGGCTTTTGCTTTTTTCCTTCACCTTTTCGCCGCTTTTTCTTTCTCGTCTCCATAGTGCCGTGAGGGCAGGCGGGCGGAGCGTGAAGGGAAGGTGAAGGCATTCACTCTCAAAACCTTCACACCTAACGTGTTGGAAGATAGCCGTTTGTGACGTGCGGGTGAAGGAGTGAAGGCAAAAAACGAAAAGCGACTGAGGCGGGCGCGTGTGTGGGCGTACGTGTGCGTGCGCGTGCGAAGCGCCGGCGTGCTTCACCCACGGGTGAGCGACGGGAGCGGAAAAAGGGGGGAGGGATGCTGCGAGAGGGGCGAGCTTTCGGCAGAAAGTTGGGGAGTTTTCAAAAAACATTCCCTCGCAACATCGTTTTCGAAAAAAGAATTCGTTCTCGTGTTGCGAGGGAAGTGGGAAAAGGCTAAATTTGCGGGCAGAAAAACACCGAAGCATCAATGACATCGCTCCCCATGGAGTGAAAAATCGTGGCCTCCCGGCGGAGAAGTTCGCGGAAGTAGGAGGGACCCTTGCGAATGGTTTCGTGCATCGGCGCTACCGGGTTCAGGGGTAGTAGGTGTGGAGCGCGGCGGCGAGGGTGTTTTGTAGGAGTGAGCACACGGTCATGGGGCCCACTCCGCCGGGCACCGGGGTGATGGCGCCGGCCTTGGGGGCGACGGCATCGAAATCGACATCGCCCACCACGCGGAAGCCCGAAGGGCGCGACGTGTCGGGCACGCGGGTGGTGCCCACGTCGATCACCGTGGCGCCGGGTTTGACCATGTCGGGCGTGACAAAACCGGGGCTGCCGAGGGCGACAATGAGGATGTCGGCAGTGCGGCATTCGGCGGCGAGATCGGCGGTGCGGCTGTGCACGCAGGTCACGGTGCAGTCGGCACCCTCTTTTTGCAGCATGAGTTGCGCGGTGGGCTTCCCCACGATGTTGCTGCGCCCCATCACGACACACTTTTTGCCGGCTGTGGGGATGCTGTAGTGGCGCAGGAGGGTGAGGATGCCCAGCGGCGTGGCGCTCACGAAGGCGGGCAGGCCGAGCGCCATGCGCCCCACGTTCATGGGGTGAAAGCCGTCGACGTCCTTGCGCGGATCGATGGCTTCGACCACGCGGTGCTCGTCGATGTGCGAGGGGAGGGGGAGTTGCACGATGAAGCCGTCAATGCTTTCGTCGGCGTTGAGGCGTTCGATTTCGCGGAGCAGTTCGCCTTCGGTGATGTCGGCGTCAAACTGAAGCTCGATCGAGGTGATGCCACAGCTTCGGCAGGCGCGAATCTTATTGCGCACATAGAGTTCGCTCCCGCCGTCGTGTCCCACCAAGAGGGTGGCGAGACAGGGCGGCCGATGGCCCTCGGCCACGTGGCGGCGCACGGTGAGGGCGATGTCGGCTTTGATTTGTGCGGCCACTGCATTTCCGTCGATGAGCAGCGGCGTGTGGTGCGGCGTCATGCTTTGGGCATTCCCGGCAGACCGGGCATACGGCTCATCATTTGGCGAAGACCGTTGCCGCTCACCATCTTCATCATTTTGCGTGTTTGGTCAAACTGTTTGAGCAGGCGGTTCACGTCTTGCACGGTCTTGCCCGATCCCTTGGCGATGCGCGTCTTGCGGCTGGCGTTGAGCACCTCGGGGTGCCGGCGCTCGTAGGGGGTCATGGAGAGGATGATGGCTTCGACACCGAGCAGGGCGCTGTCGTCGACATCGACGTCTTTGATGGCCTTGCCCACGCCGGGAATCATGGCGGCGAGGTCCTTGATGTTGCCCATCTTCTTGATTTGCTGCAGCTGTGCCAAGAAGTCGTTGAAGTCGAACTGGTTCTTCTGGATCTTGCGCTGGAGTTTGCGGGCTTCGGCTTCGTCGTATTGTTCCTGTGCGCGTTCGACGAGCGAGACGATGTCGCCCATGCCGAGGATACGATCGGCCATGCGGTCGGGGTGGAAGACGTCGAGGGCTTCCATCTTTTCGCCGGTGCCGACAAACTTGATGGGTTTGTCCACCACGGCGCGGATGGAGAGGGCGGCACCGCCGCGGGTGTCACCGTCGAGCTTGGTGAGCACCACGCCGTCGAAGTCGAGGCGGGAGTTGAACTCCTTGGCGGTGTTCACCGCGTCTTGACCGGTCATGGCGTCGACCACGAAGAGGGTTTCGTCGGGCGAGGTGGCGGCCTTCACGGCGGCGATCTCGTTCATGAGGGCTTCGTCGATGGCGAGGCGGCCGGCGGTGTCGACAATCACCGTGTCGTAGCTCTTGGCCTTGGCTTCCTGAATGGCGGCGAGGGCGATCTTGACGGGATCTTTCTCTTCGAGATTCATGAAGATGGGCACTTCGATTTGCTCGGCGAGGACGCGGAGCTGCTCGATGGCGGCGGGGCGATAGGTGTCGCAGGCGGCGAGGAGCGGACGGCGGTTTTTCTTCGTCTTGAGGAAGAGGGCGAGTTTACCGGCGAGGGTGGTCTTACCGGCACCGTTGAGACCGGCCATGAGGATGACGGAGGGGCGGTGCTCGAGTTTGAGGTCCACGCTCTCGCTGCCCATGAGGGTGGCGAGTTCGTCGTGAACGATCTTGACCATGAGCTGCGAGGGCTTCACGGCGGTGAGCACATTCTGGCCGAGGGCCTTTTGCTTCACGGTGTCGGTGAAGGTTTTGGCCACCTTGTAGTTCACGTCGGCGTCGAGCAGGGCGCGGCGCACGTCTTTGAGGGTTTCGGCTACGTTGATCTCGGTGATCTTGCCTTCACCTTTCAGTATTTTGAACGAGCGTTCAAGTCTTTCGCTAAGATTGTCGAACATGTATATCGGAGAATTCTGAGTTACTTATAGGGGACTATTCCGTGCAAAAATACGAATTTCTTTTCATTTGCTCGGCATTGGGTTGAGAGTGAGACAAAAAAGCGCGCTCTCCCAAAGGGAGAACGCGCGGAAGGGGAGGGTGTACCATTGCCGCCGTATAGGGGCAATGATCTATGCATGACCGCTGTTTACTGCGCTTTAGCAGGCAGCGCCGGTTGGTGGACTTTGAAAATGTAGGTGCCGGGAGGGGTTACCGAAACGCTGAATTTGAATTGCTTGGGTTGTTGTGTGCGATTGGGGGGAGCCACCAATTTAAGGGTTGCCGTTCCCTTGCTTTCGTTGCGGGTCAGGTAGATGACAATGTCCTTGTAGTAGGCCGTATCCTTGTCCACTTTGGGAATGTCGTGGCGGGTAAAGGGACATAAGGTTGAGCAATCGTTGTAGAAGGACAACCCACAATGAACACCCAC
>CAJPJR010000061.1 GCA_905369775.1 Prevotellaceae bacterium UBA1746 | reverse complement strand
GCATGTAGCGCGTCATGGCAATACGAGCGGCTTCGATTTGGCGGCCCGTGATCCAGTGTGTGCCGAGGCTCTTGATGCCGAAGCTACCAAAAGCGAGCTGATTGCCGCGTTGGGCGTTGCCCTTGCTGCGGCCCTTTTGAGGGCGGCGGAACTTTGTTCTTTTAGGCTGTAACATATGGCTCTAACAGAATCAGATTAGCGATTTGAATTTCTCTTATTGCGGAAATTGCCGCGGCCTTCGCGACGACCGCCTTCGCGGCGACCATTTTCCTTCTCTGCGGTGAAATTAGGCGCGAGGTCCTTCTTGCCATAAACTTCACCACGGCAAATCCACACCTTGATGCCGAGGATACCCACTTTCGTGAGGGCTTCCGTCTGGCAGTAGTCGATATCAGCGCGGAAAGTATGGAGCGGCGTACGGCCTTCCTTATACATTTCGCTGCGTGCGATTTCTGCACCGTTCAAACGGCCGCTGATTTGCACTTTGATACCTTCGGCGCCGCTGCGCATCGTGTTTTCGATGGCCTTCTTGATCGAACGACGGTAAGCCATCTTACCTTCGATCTGGCGAGCGATGCTCTTAGCCACGATGTTGGCATCGAGATCAGGCTTCTTCACTTCGAAGATGTTGATCTGAACATCCTTGCTCGTGATCTTCTGGAGTTGGAGCTTGAGTTGCTCAACATCCTTACCACCCTGACCGATGATCATGCCGGGACGGCTGGTGCAGATCGTGATCGTCACGAGTTTAGGAGTGCGCTCGATTACGATGCGAGAGATATATTCGTATACGCTAGTGTATTCCTTCTTGCTGGCAGAGGCGCGACCGGGCTTTTCGACGTAGCTTTTGAAACGTGCATCGAGATATTCGCGAATCTTGCTATCTTCGAGGATGTTTTCGCCGAAGTTAGAACCACCGAACCAGTTGGAGTCCCAACCGCGGATGATGCCAAGTCGGTTGGCGATAGGATTGATTTTTTGACCCATTGCTGTTGTTTCTGATTAGTCGTTGGTTTCTTCTTTTGTACCCACGAAGATCGTCACGTGGTTAGAACGCTTGCGGATGCGGTAGCCGCGACCCTGAGGAGCCGGGCGCATGCGCTTGAGCGTGGCACCGCCGTCAACGAAGATCTTCGTCACGAAGAGTTCGCCTTCTTCGGCCTTGCGATTGTTCTTTTCTTCCCAGTTGGCGATTGCAGAACGCAGCAGCAGCTCAACGGCGTTCGAAGCAGCCTTCTTGCTGAAACGAAGCGTGCCGAGGGCGCGATTCACCTCCATGCCGCGAACCATGTCAACGACATAGCGCATCTTGCGGGGCGAGGAGGGGCAATCGTTCAATTTGGCAAAATACTGGGTTTTGAGAGCCGCCTTGCGAGATTCGGCGGCAAGTCTTTTTCTTGCTCCCATTATTTAGAGATTGAGATTTTGTTTTGGATTGTTGTTGTGGCGTTCACCCGAAGTTTTTACTTCTTCTTGTTGCCGCCGTGACCGCCAAACTTGCGGGTCAGCGCGAACTCACCGAGCTTGTGGCCGACCATGTTTTCCGTCACGTAGACAGGGATGAACTTGTTACCGTTGTGCACTGCGACCGTGTGTCCCACGAAATCGGGGGAGATCATCGAAGCGCGCGCCCATGTCTTCACCACATTCTTCTTGCCACTTTCGTTCATGGCGAGAATCTTCTTCTCGAGAGAAACTGCGATGTACGGACCTTTCTTAAGAGAACGACTCATATTGCGATTCTTTTAGTGCGATTATTTCTTACGTCTTTCGATAATGTACTTGTTGCTCTGCTTCTTGGGTGCACGTGTCTTGAGACCCTTAGCATAGAGACCGGTACGCGAACGGGGGTGTCCACCGCTTTGACGGCCTTCACCACCACCCATCGGGTGATCGACAGGGTTCATCACAACACCACGGTTGTGAGGACGACGACCGAGCCAGCGGCTGCGACCGGCCTTACCCGACGATTCGAGAGCGTGGTCAGAGTTGCCGACACTACCGATGGTTGCCTTGCAAGCACTGAGAATCTGACGAGTTTCTCCGGAAGGAAGTTTGATCACGCAATACTTACCTTCACGAGAAGTGAGCTGAGCGAAGTTACCGGCCGAGCGAACCAAGAGAGCGCCTTGGCCGGGACGAAGCTCGATATTGTGGATAACGGTACCCACGGGGATGTTTTGCAGGGGGAGAGCGTTGCCCACTTCGGGAGCAGCGTCAGCGCCGGAGAGGAGCTGGTCACCCACTTTCAATCCATTGGGAGCGATGATGTAACGCTTTTCACCGTCAGCGTAATAAAGAAGAGCGATGCGAGCCGAACGGTTAGGATCGTACTCGATGGTCTTCACCACTGCGGGAACTCCATCCTTCTCTCGCTTGAAATCGATGAAACGGAACTTGCGCTTGTGGCCACCGCCGAGATAACGCATCGTCATCTTACCGACGTTGTTGCGACCACCGCTGGCACGCTTACCGCAGACGAGAGATTTTTCCGGTACTGATGCAGTAATTTCTTCGAAAGTACCGATAGCCTTGTGTCTTTGCCCCGGAGTTGTGGGCTTAAATTTACGTACTGCCATTGTCTTGATTAGATATTGCTATAGAAATCGATGGTCTCGCCGTCCTTTACAGTGACGACGGCCTTCTTAAACGCGTTGGTACGTCCGCGGAGGAGACCGGCGCGAGTATAGCGAGACTTGCTCTTACCGGCGTAAACCATTGTGTTCACATCGGTAACCGTCACACCATAGCGAGCTTCAACTTCTGCTTTGATCTGAAGTTTGTTAGCCTCGGGCTTTACAACGAAGCCGAACTTGTTCTGCTTCTCCGAAAGCTGGTTGAGCTTTTCCGTGACGATAGGTTTGATAATGAATGCCATTACTTCGTTGCTGTTGAGAAGGGTTGATTACTTGGCAAGAACCTCTTCGATCTTTGCCACGGCGCTTTCGGTCACCACGAGAACGGCAGCATCAAGCACACCGTAGGTGTTGAGGTCAGAAGCCACAGCTACCTTTGCTTTGGGGAGGTTGCGTGCAGAGAGGTAGAGATTCTTATCGCTACCGGCTGCGACCACGAGCGTCTTCTTGTCCGAAACCTTAAGATTGTTGAGCACTTCGATGAAGCTCTTCGTTTTGGGAGCGTCGAAGCTGAAGTCTTCAACTACCACAAGGGCACCTTCTTGAACTTTGTAGCTCAATGCAGAGCGACGAGCCAACTGCTTCACCTTCTTATTGAGCTTGAAACGATAATCGCGGGGCTTAGGACCGAACACGCGAGCACCGCCGACAAGCAGAGGAGAGTTGATGTCACCGCGACGCGCACCGCCACCGCCTTTCTGGCGACCGAGCTTGCGAGTCGAACCGGACATTTCGCTACGTTCTTTCGATTTTGCCGTGCCTTGACGCTGAGCAGCGAGATACTGCTTCACATCGAGATAAATAGCATGATCGTTGGGTTCAACGCCGAAGACACTTTCGTTAAGGGCTACCTTCTTACCGGTATCTTCACCCTTGATGTTCAATACACTAATTTCCATGTCTTACTTTTCTACGATAACGATTGAACCATTGCATCCGGGAACACTACCTTTAATCAAGAGAAGATTGTGTTCGGGGATCACTTTGAGAACCTTCAGGTTCTGAGTGGTAACGCGCTTGCCGCCCATTTGACCACCCATACGCATGCCCTTGAAGACCTTCGCGGGATAAGAACATGCACCAATCGAACCCGGCTTGCGCTGACGGTCGTCCTGACCGTGAGTCATCTGACCCACACCACCAAAACCGTGACGTTTTACGACACCCTGGAAACCTTTACCTTTAGAAGTTCCGACTACATCTACGAAGTCGTTTTCACCGAAAAGTTCCACAGTCACTGCATCGCCGAGATTGAGCTCCTGATCATAAACAAATTCAGCGAGATGACGCTTAGGCGTTACACCTGCCTTCTTAAAATGACCCAAAAGAGGCGCGGAAACATTCTTTTCCTTCACATCCTGGAAGCCCACTTGCACTGCAGCATAACCGTCGGTTTCAACAGTTTTGATCTGAGTTACTACGCAAGGACCGCATTCGATAACTGTGCACGGCACATTTTTGCCGTCGGCACTGAAAACGGAAGTCATTCCGATTTTCTTTCCTAATAATCCTGGCATTTGGAATTTATTGAGATTTGAGTTCGTAGCCCGCAAGAGTCTCTACCCAAGCGGGGCGAATGGTTATTATTCGAGTTACTATAACCTATTGATTTTCACGACACAAGGCCGCTGAAGAGCACAGTGTGCCTTCATTTTCGAGAGCAAAGTTACGCATAAAAAACGACACCAACAAGAAGAAACGCGCTTATTTTCAAGCTTTTTCTACTCGTCGGTGTCGTTCTGACAAAACAGAAGTGCAAGTTCGGCCGCCTTCATGATTTTCCACGTCGTCCCCTTCGTCATCGCCTTCGCCGTCTACCCGCGAATTGCAGTGACATCACGGGACAATCAAAACGAAAAACGTCTTAAATCCCGAACTAAATCCGATGAACGGCGCTCACTTTGCCGCGTTTCTACTTCTAAAATTCCACAAAAGCAGCGGTTTGCGCTCTTGATTGATGAGCGGCCACAAACAATCCATGCCTCGGGGGGAGATCGTCACGCACCCCTGACAACAAACTCTGTTGAGAGGGATATAATCTTTCCAGCACCATTGATCCACCCAGCGCGCGCTGTGAATCATCAGTCCTCTTTTGAAAGCCGACTGATTGTCGGTGTCCATCCCCTTGAGGCGAAAACTGCGTTTTATCTTGTGCCCACGCTCTTTCGTGACGAGAAATCGTCCCAAAGATGAGCATTCGCTGCCGGGGCGATTGCTGAAACGAGGATTTTTCGCCGTACTTCCTCTTCCGGGACCGTGCATCACATAAGTACTCGCCACGATCGCCTTCCGACGGAAATCCCAGAGGAACAACCGCGGTGTTCCCGAGGGAATGCCATAGTCGACAAACAGTGCATAGTGTTCGCTCATGTTGTGCCGCTGCGCAAAAGCCAAAGCCTTTTCCGCCCGCTCTTCTATCGTTTTATACTCCGTGCGATCCGGACGTTCCGGAAGACCATAATACTTCCACGCCCAGCGCAACGCGAAAAACGCCACTGCCGCAATGAGCAATAACACGGCGGCTACTATCCACCACTTTTTGTTTCGTTTCATAGGTGTTGATTTTTAACGTTTAATCTACGGGTTAACAGTTCAGTCTGCTCCTTTCTTTATTGATCTCCCTCCCACTTCGCCTTCCCGCCCAACAGGTCGACAGCAAAGCAAAGACCGCTCACATCAGAACGCCCTGCTTTTCTACAAGGCCTTCTATCGGTTCACTTTGCCTTGCGCAGTGCATTGCGCAATTCAACCTCGTCGGGCGCGTTGCTGTCGCCGTAGGTGGCTACACAAACGCCCTGCGCATCAAACACGTAAGTGGTCGGCACGCGGTGAGCCCCGAAGAGATCATACACGCGACGGTCGCTTTCGGGTGCATAAGGGAGCGAAAAATGAGCATCGGCCCAGTATTGAGCGATGCGGTCCGCACGGTCAGCACGACTGATGCAAATCAATCGCACATCGCGGAACTCTCCTTCGGGGTCGGCTCGCAGGCTCTCGTAAAAGCGGTTGAGTGTAGGCAAATAGCGGTGACAATCGCCGCATCCACTGTAAAAGAACACCACGATCGCGCGGTGCCCCGACAAAAACTGGGAGGAAAATGTAGATTTGTCGGACATTTTCACCGAAAATTGGGGGATTTTCTTCCCTACTCCCACACTTTCTGTCCGCTCCTTGCCTACATTCGGTTTCTCCTCGTCGATGCAGGCTGTAAAACAGAGGTTTAGCGCTAACAAGACGGCGCCGAAGAAAAAAGAGGAACACCAAACACGGCGAAAATTCACTGCCGACAGAAAGAAACGGCCACTTCGTTTGCGATTCATGCGTTACGGTTTTTAAGGTCTCTGTGTCGAGACAAGGATTTAATGGGACAAAAGTAAGGAAAAAGCAACGAACAAACGAGAGCGTACCGAATAAATTCGTATTTTTGCAAAGAGGGGGTGCACAAACCGGCCGCAACACGCCGTCGACAACCTTTTCTCATCTCCTCCCGACGCCATGTCTCCCAAAGAATTACAAGCCGTCAAACAACGTTACGGCATCGTGGGCAACTGCGATGCCTTGAATCGTGCGCTCGAAACGGCACTCAAAGTCGCACGCGTCGATCTTTCGATTCTCATCCAGGGCGAAAACGGCGTCGGCAAGGAAGTGCTCCCGCGCATCATCCACGATGCCAGCGCCCGCAAAGGGAAAAAATATCTCGCCCTCAACTGTGGCGCATTGCCCGAAGGCACCATCGACTCCGAACTTTTCGGACACGTCGAAGGCGCCTTCACGGGAAGTGTAGGCCGGCGTGAGGGTTATTTTTCGGCCGCCGACGGCGGCACGCTTTTTCTCGACGAGGTCGGCGAATTGCCCCTGCAAACACAAGTCCGCCTGCTGCGCGTGCTCGAAACGGGGGAGTTCATCCCTGTGGGATCGAGCGAAGTGAAACGCACCAACGTGCGCATTGTCGCTGCCACCAACGTGGACATGCAGCGCGCCATTGCCGAGGGCCGATTTCGCGAGGACCTCTACTACCGACTCGCGGCCGTGGCCATACACATGCCGGCGCTGCGCGAAAGAGGCAACGACATCGACATGCTCTTCCGCAAGTTTGCACTCGAAATGAGCGAAAGATACAACATGCCCCCCGTGCGTTTGGACGAGAAAGCCAAGCAGATGCTGCTCCAATATCCCTGGCCGGGCAACGTGCGACAGCTGAAAAACGTGGCCGAAAGCATGTCGGTGACGGCCGACGAGCGCGAAATCACGCCCGAAATCCTCGAACGCTACATCCCCGCCGCCACGGCCCACACGTTGCCGGTGCTGAGCAATACGCACGCGCCGGCACAAATTGCGGGACAAGAGGCCCACTACGACGAAGACCGAGAGTTCGTGTTCAAAGCCATCGGGATGCTGCGCCACGAAATCGAAAAACTGAAACTCGAGATCGAAGATTTGCGCCAAGGCAATGCCGTCCGCACAGCTTCGCCGCAAGCGGCCCCGCAATCTTTCCTACCCTACCACCAAGAGGTGCCCCATGAGCTGGTGCCGGAGGCCGAGGAATTTGTGGAAGACGAGAAAACCGACGAAACACACGACGGACAACTGCCCACCAAAGACGATTTGGAACGAGAACTCATTCGCAAAGCGCTGATCCGATTCAACGGCCACCGCAAACAGGCGGCCGACCAAATTGGCATCTCCGAAAGAACGCTCTACAGAAAGATCAAAGAATATGGTCTCGACAATCTCTAAACGACGCTTCCCCCTATGAAGTCTGCCTGCTCACAACGCCTGCATAACATTCGGCGGAGTCTGGGTCGCTGCCTGCGCCCGAATCGCTTCGCCGCCCTCGCTCTCTCGTGCTGCTGCCTCTTGTTGCTCACAGTGGCCTGCATCAGTTACCGCTTCACCGGCACGAACATCAATTACGATTTGATCAAAACAATTCAGATCGACCGCATGCCCAACCGCGCGCCCTACGGATGGGCACCGATGGAAGCGATGTTCAACAACAAATTGCAAGACACCTACGCCAACCAAACGCGACTGACGATCGTCAAACGCGGGGGAGATATGCACCTGAGCGGTGAGATCGTGGGCTACGACCAGTTCAACAAGGGCATTGCCGCCGACGGTTTCTCCTCGCAGGTGCAACTTCGACTCACCGTCAACGTGCGCTTCGAGAACAAAAAGGGCAACCAACGCTGGGAACGTCAATTTTCGGCTTCTGCTCCCTACGATTCGCGTCTGCAACTCTCGCAGGTGCAGGAACGCATCGTGACGGAACTCATTCGCGACATCACCGACCAAATTTTTAATGCCACAGTCGCCGATTGGTGACCCCGTAATTCGCCCATGGATCTCACTGCGCTCATCCGACATCCCGAAAACATGGATCAAACCACGCTGGCCGAACTGCGAGCGCTGGTCGAACAATTTCCCTGCATGCAGGCGGCGCGCTTGCTGCTGGTGGAAAACGCCTTCCGACTCGACGACGAGAACTACAGAGCGGAGGCCGAAAAAGCTGCCGTGCTCGTGCCCAATCGCAAAGTGCTCTTCGATCTGACGCAGGGCACTCATTTGCGCGAAATGGACGAGGCGGAAGAGGGCTTCGACGACGAAGAGGACAACGCACCGACGGGAACGGACCTCACTTCGACGATGATCGACCGCTTCCTTTTTGGCGACAACGAGGAGCAAGAGAAGAAGGAAAAGGCGGTGGACCCCGCCTCGGACTACATGGGCTACTTGTTCCAAATCGAAGCGCAAGCGGGCGGGTGCCCTTCGCTGATACAGCCGGCGCCCGGTGCGGACATCGAAAACGACCCGACCAGCAAAGTGCTCGAAGCGGCTCAAAAGCACGGAAAAAAATGGTTCAAACCGGCTGCCCGACGAGAGGGAGATGCAATGACGTCCGACGAGGAACTGCTGACGCCGGACACCGGCGAAGAGGGCTTCGAGGAGAAAAGTTGCTACACCGAAACACTGGCCAATATTTGCCTGAAACAGGGGAGATATCAGCGTGCTTTGGAAATTCTCACCTACTTACACTTGAATAATCCGAAGAAAAGTGCTTACTTTGCAGATAAGATTCGCTTTATTCGAAAACTTGCCATCAATAGCAAATACAATTCATAACTCCTAATGTACACCTTTTTAGTTATCCTCGCCGTGATTACGGCTATCTTGCTGGCCATTGTGGTTCTCATCCAGGAATCCAAAGGCGGCGGTCTGGCTTCGAACGTTTCCGGTGCCAATTCTGTGCTCGGCGTACGCCAAACGACAAATTTTGTGGAGAAGGCCACGTGGACCTTGGCTGCGCTCCTGGTTGTGTTCAGCGTGGCAACGAGCTTCTTTGTGAAGTCTGCGAGCCAAGACGATGCTACCGACATTGAGTCGATGCCCGCAAGTTCGGTGCCCGCCCTTCCCGGTGCAGGACAAGGCCCGCAACAGGCGGCTCCCGCTCAGCAACAACAAGCACCCGCACAGCAATCGGCACCTGCTGCACAAGGTCAGCAACAAGCCCCTGCGAAATAAAGAACTGGGGCGAAGCCTCTACTGATTTCTCAGCAAAAAAACACCGCATTCCTTCTCACCGTGAGAAGGAATGCGGTGTTTTTTGTTTGCTCCGGGATGGAACGAGGGAGCTGCTGGCACGAGGAGCAAAACAGTGGCGGATTCGTCCGGCAGGCTCGCATTTATCCTATGAGAGACATCGCTGTTAAACAATAAACCTCTACGCTTATTTCTGAAGGCCGGCCGTCGTCACACAAAATACGCCACGCACGTCGATCTTCCTGCGGGCAGTACCTCCTCTTTCGGAGGTCGTTTGTGATTTTCATGGTGCAGAGCAAGGCTCCCGAGCCAAGTTCTGTGCCATGTATGGGGCCCGGATGCGCATGCGTTGGCAAACGAAGCGCCTTCGATGCGGGCAAAAAGAAAAGCCCTTCGCACAAAAGTGCAAAGGGCTTTGAAAGGCGGGTATTTGCGCGAGCAAATACTTTTCGGTATCCTATACCTTGATTTCAACCTCGACGCCGCAGGGAAGTTCGAGCTTCATCAGTGCGTCGATCGTCTTGGGGTTCGAGCTGTAGATGTCGATGAGACGCTTGTAGGTCGAAACTTCGAACTGCTCGCGGCTCTTCTTGTTGACGAAGGTCGAACGGTTGACGGTGAAAATGCGCTTGCGCGTGGGGAGGGGGATGGGACCGCTCACGATGGCGCCGGTGGCTTTCACGTTGGAAACAATCTTTTCTGCAGATTTCTCAACGAGCGTGTGGTCGTAGCTCTTGAGTTTGATGCGGATCTTTTGACTCATTTGTTGTTTGAATTGAACTTTGCCTTGCGGCAGTGGGATAAGAGTCGTTCGCTATCCCACTGCGCAGACAAAATAGGGATTTTATTGGGGAATCTTGCCGTTCGTGCCTCGATTACTTCACGAGATCTACACGACCCTTGATTTCTTCGAGTACCGACTTGGCGATGCTGCTCGAAACAGGTGCGTGGTGATCATAGGACATCGAGCTGGTTGCACGACCCGAAGTGATGGTACGGAGGGCAGTTACGTAACCGAACATCTCTGAGAGGGGCACCATGGCCTTCACTACGCGAGCACCGGAACGGCTGCTTTCCATGCCTTCGACTTGACCGCGGCGCTTGTTGAGGTCACCAATCACATCACCCATGTTTTCTTCGGGCGTGATTACGTCAAGCTTCATAATGGGTTCCAAAAGCACGGGACCGGCCTGTGCACATGCGTTCTTGTAGGCCTGCAAAGCGGCGATTTCGAACGAAAGCTGGTCGGAGTCCACGGGGTGGAACGAACCATCGAGCAATTCTACCTTCAGGCTGTCGAGAGGGAAGCCACCGAGCACACCGCTCTTCATGGCATTCTCGAAACCTTTCTGTACCGAGGGAATGAACTCCTTAGGAATGTTACCGCCGGTCACTTTGTTCACGAACTGCAGGCCGCCTTCCTTGTAATCTTCGTCTACGGGGCCAACATTCACGATGATGTCGGCGAACTTACCGCGACCACCGGACTGCTTCTTGTAGACTTCGCGGAGGTTCACCGTCTTGGTGATGGCTTCCTTGTAGTTTACCTGAGGCTTACCTTGGTTGATTTCAACCTTGAATTCGCGCTTCAGACGATCGATGATGATATCCAAGTGCAATTCACCCATACCGGAGATGATGGTCTGGCCACTTTGCTCGTCGGTCTTAACGGTGAACGTGGGATCTTCCTCAGCGAGCTTCGAAAGACCGGTAGAAAGCTTGTCGAGATCCTTCTGGGTCTTGGGCTCTACTGCGATACCGATCACGGGATCGGGGAATTCCATGGATTCAAGTACGATGGGTGCATCTTCTTCTGCGAGCGTATCACCCGTGCGGATGTCCTTGAAACCTACACCGGCACCGATATCACCGGCACCAATCACCTCAACAGGATTCTGCTTGTTGGAGTGCATCTGGAAGATACGCGAAACGCGTTCTTTCTTACCCGAACGTACGTTGTAAACATACGAACCGGCTTCGATCTTACCGGAGTATACACGGAAGAAAGTCAAACGTCCCACATAGGGGTCGGTGGCAATCTTAAACGCGAGAGCAGAAGTCTTTTCGTCTTCCGAAACTTCACGCGTTTCGACTTCACCGGTATCGGGGTTAGTACCTTCGATCGCGGGCGTATCGAGGGGCGAGGGGAGGAACATTACCACATAGTCGAGCAAAGTCTGCACGCCCTTGTTCTTAAACGACGAACCGCAAGTCATCGGAACGATATCCAGTGCGAGCGTACCCTTACGGATTGCTGCAACGATCTCGTCTTCCGTGAGCGAGTTGGGATCTTCGAAGAACTTCTCCATCAGCGTTTCGTCGTTCTCGGCAGCAGCCTCGACCAACGCTTTGTGCAGCTCCATCGCCTTGTCCATTTCCTCGGCAGGTATCTCTT
>CAJPJR010000060.1 GCA_905369775.1 Prevotellaceae bacterium UBA1746 | reverse complement strand
GGGAATACCGCCCTTGAGCACCACCCCACTCCGCCGTGCATGTGCCGTGACCTCGCTGAGTTGTGAGTGCAGAAGGTATTGCACATAGCAATAAAAGTCGTAGGTTTCTCGCTCAGCCGTGCCCGCTGCGAAGGTGGCTGCGACCGCCTCAGCGTCATATTCCGCATGTTGCGGCCAGCGGTGGAAATCGGGCGTGGCAAATTTGTCGCGCAACGCCGAGAAGGCCGCATAAGCCGGCAACCACTGCGCATGGCGGGTCGCGAAGGTGGCATAAGCCTGCGACTTCAGCAGTTCGCGGCCGTGTGCACGGAAAGAGAGCAGCAGAAAATCGCGCTTGAGCTTGTTGACCCGCGCATAGTCGATGGTCGGGAGCGCATTGAGTTCGCGAAATTCACGGTCGAATGCGGCCTGTTGGCGCGCGTCGGGCAAGGCCGGCAAGGCGCGCAGGTCCACATACATCGGGTGGAAGGCATAGACAGAAATGGCGTTGTAGGGGTAGGAATCGGTGTTTTCGCCCGTGAGTGTGGTGTCGTGAATGGGAAGAATCTGCAACACCCGTTGCCCCGTGGCCGCTGTCCAGTCGACCATGCGCCGCAAATCGCCGAAATCGCCGACACCCTGACTGCCCTCACTGCGCAAGGAAAACACCGGAATGGCGGTACCGGCCATGCGCGGGAGCAGTTCGGGGAAATAGACCTCGGTTTCGGGCAGCACATGATGCTCGCCCGACGCGAGAGCTGGGAGTTCCAAAATCCGGTTGTCGCCCGTTTCCCAATGCGCCACGCGCCTACTCCCTTCGTCGACGGCCACTAATTTATACTCATCGCCGGCAGCAAGCAGGGCAGCATCGAGGGTGAGTTGCCAAACGCCGGGGGCGATCTCGTCGAACGCAATGGCGGCGTACTCGTCCCAAGCCCCGAGAGCACGCGAGGAGCCCAGCAAGGCCAAATGGCAACCATTTCGTCGCAAAGCGGGAGAGAGCACGCGCCATGTGAGACTGCTGGCTGCCAAAGACGGGGAAGGTGCACCGGGCAATGTGGGATAGGTCACAGCCGAGGAGAACAGTGCGCTGTCGGTCGGGAGGTCGCGCCAGCGATCGTCGATGAAATACGTGTCGCCAAGTCGACTTTCGATGCGCAGGCGGTGCGTCAGATGGCCCAGTTCGCGCCGCAAACAGCGGTCGCCTTGCCACACGGCATAACGATAAGTGGGCACTTGCGCAGCGTGGAGGTCGGAGAAAACGACCTCGCCCGTCCATTCGCCGGGCGCTGTTTCGCTCAGCGCAAGCGAAGGCGACGGGAGGTTCTCCCATTCGAGACGGAGTTGCTCGCCGGGAGCGGTGAAATAGGGGATTCGAAAACGAAGTTTCATCGGACTTTCGGGTATTGATTTGCTCAAAAATACACATTCCTTCGCGGATCGACAAGCGGAATGCGGAAAAAGAAGGACGAGGAACAAAAATCTACGAAAATCAGCACAAAAAAGAAGACGAATCCAATCGGAAAGACTGGATTCGTCTGAGAGCGGAAAACGAGACTCGAACTCGCGACCCCAACCTTGGCAAGGTTGTGCTCTACCAACTGAGCTATTTCCGCAAGAAGTGAAGAGGAGGAGACTCGAACTCCCACGTCGCAATTGACACTACCCCCTCAAAGTAGCGCGTCTACCAATTCCGCCACCTCTCCATTGCACATCCGATCGACTTGCTTTTTCATCAGCGAGGGGGTGTTTCGCTGTGGTCTTTCGTTGTGGCATCGGGCTTGCTTCCCGTTTGCGATTGCAAAAGTACGACATCTTCTGCAATTGACCAAGTTTACACGAAAGAAAAATGCATTTTCTGCCGTTTTTCTCCCTTTCCGCCTGCAAAAACGGGGATATTCTTTCCGAAACACGGGGATTTTTCGCCGAAAGGTGGGGGATTTTTCCGGCGGCCTCCCACCTCTCTCCCTTCTCCTGCATGCGGCGGGCCCAAAGCACGAGGCGATGCTGTGTTTGCTCGCTTGCTGCTCAGTCTGCGTGCCCGATGCGCCCGTGCCCCTCCCGAGCAATAGCTGTCGGTTGGATGCAACGACAAAAAAAAGGCCATCTCCCACTTTCTCTTGCGGAGAAGTGGGAGATGGCCTTTGGTGGGTGGCGTCGACGACCGCCCAATTTTAGATCAATCCCATGATGCGAAGCACAATCGGCGTGAGGATCGCAGTGAGCACCCCGTTGGCAATCAAACCGAGACTGGCAAACGCTCCGTATTTGGCCCCGTTTTCCATGGCGCGCGAGGTGCCGACGGCGTGAGATGCGGCGCCCATGCTGAGTCCCTGCGCGATGGGGCTTTTCACTCGCCCGATTTGCAACACGCGGAAGCCGGTGACGGCACCGAGCAGTCCGACGATCACGACGATGGCGGCCGTGAGCGAGGGGATACCGCCGAGGGTGCGACACACTTCCATCGCGATGGGCGTGGTCACACTCTTCGGTGCCAGCGACACCACCACGGCTTTTGAGGCGCCGAGCCACTGGGCGGTGACGACGGCCGAGACGATGCCCACCACACAGCCCACGGTTTGCGAGAGCAAAATGGGGATGAGTTGTTTGCGAATCACCTTCAACTGCTGATAGAGGGGCACACCGAGGGCCACAATGGCGGGTTTGAGCCAGAATTCGATCTGCGAACCCGCTTTGTGGTAGGTGTCATACTGAATACCCGTGAGTTTGAGGAAGGCAATCATCACGCCGATGGTGATCAAGATGGGGTTGAAGAGCACCCATCCCGTGCGCCGCTGCACCATCTTGGCCAAGAAGAAGACCACAAAGGTGAGCCCGATGAGCACAAACTCGTGGTCGAGCGCGTCGATAAAGTGGTTTCCGATCAGGGCAAAGCGTTCGGAAAGCGAAAGGAGCAGACTACTTGTGGAAAGGACCATAGCGACGTACGATTTGATGAGTCCAACCTGTGGAAAGCAAGACCAGCACCGTGCTCACTAAGGTGGCGATGGTGATCGGCCAGAAGTCTCGGGCGATGGTATCGAAGTTGAGCATGAGTGCTACGCCGGGCGGCACGAAGAAGAAACCGAGGTTGCTCAGCAGGAAGTCGGAAATATTTTTCACCCACTCGAGTTTCACCCACCCCATCTCGAGAAAAGCGGCGAGCAACAGCATGCCTACAATACTACCGGGGAGGCTCAGGCCGGTAACGGCGACGAGCAATTCTCCGAGAGCCATGCAGCCGAATAGAATTGTACATTGTTTGACCATGATGATTGTGAAGTTGTTTTTATGATGCGGCGAAGTTACGCAATAATGCGTGCGAACGGCTTGACAAAGCACGAAATGTAAGACAAGCGCCCGCTGTGCTTCTCGCACTGCTCATTCAGAATTTCAAAATGAGGGGTCAAGAAGCACAACGGGGCGCCGGCCTTCTGATGAAAATGGGGGAGCGCCTCAAGATTTGCGGCGTAAAATGATGATAAGTACTGCGGGGAGAATCAATCCGATCCCGATCGCCATTGCGGGGGTGAGTTGTTCTCCCAGAAAGAGGACGCCGAGCACCAAAGCGGTGAGGGGTTCCAGCACACCGAGGATGGAAGTGACGGTGGGGCCGATGTTTTGCGTGGCGTGTACCAGGGCCAGGTTGGTCACAACGGTACACACGATGGCCAAGAAGCCCAGATTCCACCATCCGCCGGGAGGCGGCAAGAGCGCGTAGTGCGCCGAAACGTCGAAATCGGCTCGCTCGTAGGCAATGAAGGCGGCGAAGATCGCCGTGCCGAAGACCATGACATAGAAAGTGAGTTTCGCCACCGGCATGTTCCCCACCACGCGCGAACGGTTCACGCGAATGAGATAGAGCGCAAAGCACAACGCGGAGATCAGCTCGAGCACAATGCCCAACCACTGCGCACCGGCGCCACCCACTCCCGAGAGAAAAGCCACACCACAGATGGAAAGCACGATGGCCACCCACGTGGAAACCCGACTCCGCTCCCTGAAAAAGATCATCATGATGAGGGCCGTGAGAATCGGATAGGTGAAATGGAGTGTGGTGGCCACACCGCTGCTGCTGAAATAGCGATAGCCGGAGATGAGAAACAGCGCGGCGCCGTCGCTCAAAAAGGCCAAAAGCACAAGGCGAAGGAACTCGGCGTAGTTGATGCGGAAACTTTCGCGACGCAGCACCATGATGATCGCCAATACCAGCGAGGAAATGCCAAAACGATAGAAGAGAATGGTGGACGAAGAGAGGGGAAGCCCGACGGAAGGGGCTTGGAGTTCTTTCGTGAACAGGGGGATGAACCCATAGCATACGGCAGCCATCAGCGCCAGCAGGAGACCGGTGCCCGACTTTTCGAGAGATAACATGGTATGGAGGCGGGTTTAGGCTTCTCTGAGGTAATCAAATGCTTCGTTGATCAGGGAGGCATCGGCAGTTTGATCGAGTATGATTTTGCCGACCTCGGCCAATTGCGTGAAATTGACCACGCCGGCCGTATTTTTCTTGTCGTGAAGCATCAGTTCACGGAGTTCGTCGTAGTCGTCGCAGGTGATTTCGGGACGTCCGTAGTGGGTGGTCACGTAGCGCGTCACGGCATAAAGGTGTTCTGTGGGGAAGTCCAGTTTGGTGCTCGCTATGAACAGTTCGCACACCAGCCCCCAAGCCACGGCATATCCGTGCAACACGGGTGTGGCGCGGCGCAACATAAGACTTTCGATGGCATGTCCCACAGTGTGCCCGAGGTTGAGGGCTTTGCGCAAGCCGCGTTCCGTGGGATCTTGCTCCACAATGTGCGATTTGAACTCGATGTTTTCTTTCACCATCGCGAGCAACGCAGCATAGTCGGGCGATGCGATGTCAAACTGCAGATGCTGCACGAGCATCTGCTTGTCTTTGAGCAGCGCGTGCTTGAGCATTTCGGCATATCCCGAGCGGAAATTTTGTTCGTCAAGCGTCCGCAAAAATTCTGTGCACACAACGACGTAGTCCGCTTCCTTGAATGCGCCGATTTCGTTCTTATATCCGCCAAAATTGATGCCTGTCTTCCCGCCGACGGAGGCATCGATCATCGCGAGCAGCGTTGTGGGCACATTCACGAAGCGAATGCCGCGCTTGAAGGTGGCTGCCGCAAAACCGCCCAGGTCGGTCACCATGCCGCCTCCGACATTGATGAGCAACGAGTGGCGTGTGGCGCCGGCCTGCTGGAGTTCTTGCCAAACGTTGACAAGGGTTTCGATGTTCTTGTGGTCATCGCCCGCACCCACCACAATGGTGTGCGAAGCGACGGTACATTGCAGCTTCAGTTCCTCCGCAATGTGACAAGTGTGCGCGTCGGCAAGCCACACCACTCGGTCTGTTCCGGGAAGTGTGTCAATGATCGCGCGAAGGGCGCTGGCTGCGTCGTGAGTATAGAGTATCGTTTGCATTTTCTTGGGGAGTTTTCCACCGCGTCTCGCTGGTCGAAGCGATTACTCGGCGGTGCCGGATTCATATTGTTCGATGGACCGGCGATAGTGGGGGGGAATTTCGACAGAGTTCCCTTGTTTGAGGTCGACACACACCATTACGGTCTCAGCCTGGCAGACTACGCGCTGCGTCTCTTGGTTCACGGCACGTTGCTGGAGGGTGAAACTCTTATTGCCCAAACGACTCACTCGCGTTTCGATGACAATCCGGTCTTCGTAGTGGATGGGCTCGATGAAGTCGGCATGAATACTGGCCACCAAGGGAACAACGCTCTGCAAACGGAAGTCCGGACAGAGCACCGTGGCGAAGTAGTTTTCTTTTCCGAGGTCGTAAAAGGAGAAATACACGTTGTTGTTCACGTGTTGATACGCATCGAGATCGTTGAAACGGATTTGGATCGGGGTGCGATGACGGAAGTTTTCAGTCATGAGGGGGAGATATTGTTCGATTGCTGTGGCGAAAGCCCACATTTATAGTCCAAAATCACGTGCCACTGCGGCACAACGTGCTCGATCAGGGCGCCATTCCATGGTTTCGTCGTCGAGTGCGCAAAGATCGCGCAGGGCATAGATGCCCTGTTCCTCATCGGTGCGGTGAATGCCGGCCGAAGCAAACAAATGGTTGCGGGCATCGACCACACGCAAGGCTTCTTGGCAATAGTCGGCGGCTTCGCCCGAGGCGCGCAAGGCGGCGTTCACGTAATTCAAAAGCGCTTCCACGAAATCGTCGTGCGAAACGTCGTGAGGAGTTCCCGTCATCGATTGAGTATTTTGAGAAAAGCGTCGTATCGGCTGTCTAATCTCGACAGTTCGTAGGGGGGCAATTGCAGCGCAAACGTACCCGGCAGCTCGCCGAGGGCAAAGTATTCGCGCAACATGCCCGCCAAGTTGAATGCAGCCTTGTCGCCGCGGCGCATTAACTCCAAGGCGACGCGGCGTAGATAGTTTTTGTCGTCTTCAAAGTGCCGCAGTGTTTTGAACAACAGGAAATAAGTCGGCGATGTGGCCGCGCGAAACAATTGTGCCGCGCGCACTTTCTCACCCTCTTCCCGATGCCAGAGCACCGCCAGGAGACTTTCGGCCTCTTCCGGCGTGGAAGCCAACGGCAAAAGGGCTTCCAGCATTTTGCGGCGGTCGATTGCGGTCGCATCCTCGCGACAAAACCCGAAAAAATCGGGGGCCGTCCATTGTAGTTCACCGTGTTTTCGGCGACCGACGGCGGCTTTCAGCAACGTGCCGAGAAAAGCGCGGCTGTCGGCGCGACAAAGCGTGCGAAAGGCCGACCAAAACGCCTCATCGCTCAGCGAGGTCCAAAAATTCGCCTCAGCCAGCACAACACTTGCCGCACGAAATTCTGCATTCCGCAGCGCCAACAGATGATCGCGCAGCGCATCGAAGCGGCAAAGTGCCAAATGGGAGGACAAACGGGTGCGCAAAGCGGCGGTCGGGAGGGAAGCGGGCATAGAAAAAGGGAGGTGGCGATGAACGAAGCGGAGGGAAACGAAGCGGGGCGGCGCACTCCTTATATATATAAGGCGTGTCGCGATGGCCATACAGCGCGTGTGCGGCCCGAAAGCGGCTCACGGCAGCCAACCCGCGGCGGGTGTTTCGGCCGTCAATCGCGCAATTCCAGTCGCACCACGTTCTCTACATGATGAGTCTGGGGGAACATGTCGACAGGCTGCACGGCTGTGACACGATATTTCGCATCGAGCAACTGCAAGTCGCGGGCTTGTGTGGCGGGGTTGCACGACACGTAAACAATGCGGCGCGGCGCGGCATTGAGGATCACGTTGATCACATCATTGTGCATACCTGCGCGCGGAGGATCGGTGATGATCACATCCGGACGCCCGTGGCGCGCGATAAACTCGTCGGTGAGTATATCTTTCATGTCGCCCGCATAGAACGTTGTCTTGTCATTCAGGCCATTGAGCTCGGCATTGACCTTGGCATCCGCGATGGCTTCGGGCACATACTCGATGCCGACGACGTGACGCGCCTTGCCTGCCACGAAATTGGCGATCGTTCCCGTGCCGGTGTAGAGATCGTACACCAACTCCCCGCCCGTGAGGCCGGCGAAGTCGCGGGTCACCTTATAAAGTTCGTAGGCCTGCTCGCTGTTCGTCTGGTAGAAGCTCTTCGGCCCCACCTTGAAGCGCAGTCCCTCCATCGATTCGTAGATAAAGTCGGTGCCGGCATACGTCACCACGTCCAAATCGCCGATTGTGTCGTTGCACTTCGTGTTGTTCACGTAGAGCAGCGAGGTGATTTCGGGGAACGTTTCGTGCAAATGCTTCATTACGTCGAGCGCCGCGCGTTGTTCCTCGTCGTTCGTGATGCAAAATTGCACCAGCAGCATGATTTCGCCCGTCGAAGCCGTGCGCAGCATGATGTTGCGCATCAAGCCGCGGTTGGCGCGCAGGTCGTAGAATTCCAGGCCGCGATCGATGGCATAAGCGCGCAAGTCGTTGCGAATGCGGTTGTTGATTTCGCTCATCAAGTGGCACTCATCGATGTCGAGAATCTTGTCGAAAGCGCCGGGAATGTGGAAGCCGAGGGCATTCATTTGGGTGAACACCTCGCCACTTTTCACTTGTTCGAGCGTAAGCCACTTCTTATTGGAGAAACCAAACTCGAGTTTGTTACGATACTCGCGTGTTTTTTTGGAACCCAGGATGGGACTGCACGCCGGCAACTCAATCTTGCCGATTCGTGCGAGGTGATCCATCACCTGCTTCTGTTTGTAGCGCAACTGTGCCTCGTAGGGCAAGATTTGCCACTTGCATCCGCCGCACACGCCGTAGTGTGGACAAAAAGGTTCGGCACGCTCCTCGGCATATTCGTGGATGTGCACGGCTTCCGCCTCGGCGTAACTGTGTTTCTTGCGACGGATCTGCAGATCCACCACATCGCCGGGCACCACATAGGGCACAAAAACGGCGAGTCCGTCGACCTTGGCCAAAGCCTTTCCTTCGGCGGCGACATCGGTGATAAGTATTTTCTCGAGCAGGGGAAGCGGTTTCTTCTTGCGGGCCATAGTCTTTTTAATTTCAAGAGCAAAAGTACGATTTTGCAGCGTCTCGACCAAGTCACTTCACAGAAAGTAGTTTTTTTGCGCCCGTTGTCCACAATTCTCAACACGCCGATCGCCGCACCCTGCGCCCCATCGCACAGCGCACCCGCGGTGCTGCCCCACCCTGCGCCTCATCGGTAGCACAAAGCGTAGAACGGGCAGACTTTGCACGTCTTTTCGTCGCCGGTCAACGGCTCGAAGCAGCGCGCGGGATCCAAAATTTCGCCCACCAAGTGCGTGAGGCGCTCCGCAAAATCGGGCACTTGCTCCGCAAAATCCACTACTTCGCTCTTTTCTTTCCCTTTGCCCATCTTCAAATAGGGCGAAAAACCGTTTTTGCCGCGGGCGCGATGCACAAAGTAGAGGGCGGGGGCGATCGAGGAGGCGTCGGGGGCGAGTTCGCGCCGCAAGATTTCGGCATAGATGAACGTCTGCAACATATAATGTCGATGGTTCCCGCCGCGCACTTCGAAAAGTTGCGCCACCGAATCGGCCGTTTCGAGATTGCCTCCCGTTTTGTAGTCGACAATGCGCCACAATCGGCGGCCGTCGTGCGTCACGCGATCCAAACGGTCCATGATCCCGCCGATCGTCACGTGCGAAGCGCCCAAACCTTCGGGCAGCGGCAGGTGCATTTCGTGCCACCGCTCCAATTCGCACACCTGCAGTTCGTCCAACCGCGCGTCGTCTTCGAGCAAAATGCGCAGGTACATCTCGACCACGCTGGCTTCGAGCACCGGCAGTTGCTCGGGTTCGAAATTTTCTTTCGCAAAAGCCTGCACAATGTAGGGGCGCAACGGACTGGACTCGCCGGTTTTGGGACGGCGTGCCAACGCCTCGAGATATCCCGGCGGAGGCGTGCCGCGGTGGTCGCTGACCACGCGCTCATACACGGCTTGTGCCGCCGCGTGGAAGATCGTTCCGAGCAGATTGGGCTGGATGCCGTCGTCGGGAGTGGGCTGCGGCATGCGGTAGTTGCACACATATTCGTAGTAGAAGCGCAAGGGGCAGCGCAAATACGTGTTGATGGCCGAAGGCGAAAGCGAGGGATGCGCGCCCTTCACGTGGCCTTCCGCATCGCGACGGTAGAGACGCTCCACGAGATCGCGCGGTTTGTCGACGGCGGCGGGCGTGTGCAACAGCGAATCGAGGTCGACGCGCAATGCCAAGTCGACAATCGGCAAATTTCGGTCGACCCGCAGCTGCGTCATGAAGCGCGACATCTCGCCGGAGGAGAGTCCTTCGGCCGAACTGTTGAACGTCATGCGCAAACGCCGCGCCCGCTGCACGAGACGGTAGAAGTAGTAAGCATAAACCGCCGTGCGGCGTTCGGGAGTGGTGAGGCCGAAGGCTTTGCGCAGCATGTAAGGGATGAACGAGTTGTCGTTGGGCGTCTGCGGCAGCGTACCTTCGTTGACCGAAAGCAGCAGCACGTCGTCAAAATCCAGGCAGCGCGTCTCGAGCACGCCGAGCACTTGCAACCCCACGGCGGGTTCGCCGTGAAAAGGCACCGTGGTTTGCCGAACGATCTGGCGCACCACACGACGCAAGGTGCTCACGCCCACTTCCAATCGGCCCGCGGCCGCAATGATGCGCAGGCGGTTGAGCAAGGTGGCCATGAGATAGAAGGCCTCGGACTGCAACACATCTTCAAACCGCGAGGTGTCGAAATCCGGTCGCCCGCAAACTTCCTTGGCCCGCTCGTTCACGCGCGCACTCAAGCGGTCGAGCACCTCGACGGCCGGCAACGAAATGCCACGACGCTCCAGATCGGCGAAGCCCTGTTCCACCAACGTGTTGGCTTCGGCGTGCCCGAGCGGGAAACCCTTGGTGACGTTCACCTGATGCACCCGTTCGGGAAACACGCGCAGCACGGGTTGGAGCAAATTCTCGTTGCACAGCACCACCGCCGTGCGCCGATGCGCCGTTTCGTCGGGTGGCAAGTGATTTTCGAGCCATCCGCTCACACTTTGCGCCTGTGCGGCTTCGCTCGTGGCCGAGACCATTTCGATTTGCTCGATGTTTCGGAAATTGTCGAAGCACTCGGCCGGCAAAGCATTGGGGAAGTTGCGCAGGTTTTCCTCGATGAACAGTCCCGCCTCAAAACCTCGACTCGTATCGCGGTCGGCGGCGCGATAGGGGTCGGCATAATAGACGTCGTAATCCCAATAGAAACGGGCCTTCCCCGCCTTCTTCATGATTTCAAACAAGCGTTGTTCGGCTTTGTCGAGCACGTTGAAGCCCACCACGGCGTAGCAATCCACATCGGCCGGCAAGGCACAACGCTCTTCTGCGAGCGCATTGACCACACGCCGGTAGAGTGCGCCCTCATAGGCCTTGCCTTCGGCCAACAGCTCCGCATTGAGGCGGCGATAGAGCGGCAGGAGGGCATTCCACAGTCGGCGAAAGCGTTCGCGCAATTCGCTCTTGTGATCGGGATCGAAGTTGGAAAAGAAACTCCCGATGAGTTCTTTCTGCTCGTCATCGAGAAAGCCCATGTCATCCAGCTCTTTGAGTTCCTCAAGGTTGCGAAACAGCTGCGAGGCGTCGGCCATGTTTTTGTCCACATCGTCGAAGTCGGCCAGAATGCGGTCGGCCCAGCCGTAGAAGGTGTCGAGCGAAAGTTCGTCGGCCGCGGCATCGCCCGCGCTGCGCAGGAGATCCACGTAATGGGCGTAGAGCCGGCACACACTGTCGACGGCATCGTTGAGCGTCACGTCCGAGAGTTCGCGAAAAAGCTCGCTGATCGTCACATAACGCGGCGCCCACAGCGGGGTATCGTCGGGGGCGTCTTCCACCAAGTAGTCATTGAGGAACAAACCGGCGCGGCGGTTGGGGAAGACCACCACCACGCGGCTCAGGTCGGCGAAGTGGGCGCGCAAATCCTGCGCGACGTGTTGTAGGAAATAGGACATGGGCGGATGGGAATTGGCGTTGGCGAGCGACATCGTGCGCCACGATCGGTGAAGGGCCGGGGCTTTCGCTCTGCCGGACGCGCACCGTGTGCTTGTTGATGTGCCTCAGGGCAAAATTACACTTTTGCGTCGAATCGCACAAGGGGGCTTTCGCTTTTACCGCGCCGGATCACTGCGATTTCGCCGCAGCGCAAGCGCCGACACAGGCAGACGGCGGGCGGGGCCCGCGTTTTCGCACGCACGGTTCCCGACCTATTGCGACAAAGCAGGAAGGGGCGAACCGTGTACGGCCGACGGCGCGACGGGCATTGGGGGCTTTTCGAAAAAAGGCGGGAACTTTTCGACGAAATATCATGCGCTCTGATTATCAAATAGATACAATGAGATTGCGCTATTTTACGCACACTTTTTCCGTTTTCAGCGCATTCCCGGTGTAAAAAACTATTTGCTCGCCTTATTTATGCGGTGAGCAAATGGGCGACGAAGATGCAAGCTCAAAGGTAAGGGGCGGGGCGATGATGCTCCGCACCTTTCTTATAGTTGCGCTTTAATTCCGCGTGATGCCATGTAT
>CAJPJR010000059.1 GCA_905369775.1 Prevotellaceae bacterium UBA1746 | reverse complement strand
GGCGTAGGCAGTACGAAAGGTGCAGAGATTCCTACTCCTAATGGCCCACTGAGAGACGGATCAGGCCAAATTGTGCATACCGCACTCAATGAAACAGCCTGCGAAAAGTTGGCCCAAGCCGGACAAGGTGCTTATATTCACTTAGATGCGAGCAATGTCGCACAGACCTTACTCCAGAAAAAATTGGATACTCTCAAACGCGCTGAGAATTCGTCAGATTTCTCCGGCACTCCGAACGAATTATTTGCGGCAGCAACATTATGTTTTATAGGATTGCTGGTAGGCGAACTTTTTCTCTCCGAGAGAAGTAGAAATTGGACTCGGCACATCAAACTATTTAATAACAGGGCGTAATGAGATCAATGTACCTTCGTTTCTGCCTCATTGGCATCTTATTCTGCACCTTCCTGTCGATCACAGCACAAACTTCCGAGTGGATAAACCTCCACAAGGGAAACGTTGCGTTCAAATCAGGCGATATGGCCACCGCAGAAAAGGCTTATCGGCAAGCTTTGAAAGAGAATCCGCGCAATGCCCGGGCGGCATTCAACCTTGGAGACGTTTATCTGTCCAACAAAGACGCACAAAATGCGTTGAAATACTATTCGAGCGCCGCAAAACTCGAAAAGAGTAAAGTGGTGCGCGCGATGGCTTATCACAACATGGGCTACATTCACCAAGTCTCCAAGAACTATGACCGAGCCATCGGCTACTACAAAGAAGCCCTGCGCAACAATCCGGAAGACAACGACACGCGTTACAACTTAGTCCTCTGCCAAAAACAGAAGAAGCAGGAAGATCAAAACAAACAGAACAACCAAAAGAACAACCGACGCGACAATTCTGACAAATCGTCCGGTAAGGGGCAAAACCCGCAGCAACCGGATCAAAAACAACAGTCTAAAAATCACCAACAGACTCAGAATTCGGCATCCAACTCCGGTATGTCGAAAGACAATGCGGAACAGTTGCTCAACCTATCTCGACAGTCAGAGCAGCAAACCCGTCGTAAGGTGGAAAACGCACAACATCCTCGTGCAAAACAGCTCGACAAAAATTGGTAACTCATAAATGAATGCCACAGAAAGCACTATGGCGCGCATACTTTCCCTATTTATCCTTGCTTTACTTCCGCTTTTTGTGCAAGCGCAATTGCGGTTTACTGCCCAAATACCGTCACACGGTGAAGTAAATGGGCAACTTCGTGTACAATTCACGCTCAACGGAGCCGAAGGGGAGGGCTTTACTCCTCCGAAATTCAACGATTTCGAAGTACTGGCCGGACCTTCCGTATCAAGTTTCTCAAATACGCGCATTGAAAATGGGCGTACATTCTCCCAGTCGTCGACCACTTATACTTATATCTTGAGTCCTCGGCACAAAGGTGCGCTCACCATCGGCGCAGCCTCCGTGCGTGTCGGAGGGAAAACCCTGCGCACCGCTGCCTCTACCGTGGTTGTGAATGGGGAAGCCAAGGCACCGAAAAACAATGGCGGTGGGTACGCTCGCTCGGCCCCCGCTCCCTCGAACATACAATCGAGCGGCAGCAAGATTGCTCCGCGCGACCTCTATTTTTCAGCGGATCTGAACAAAAAAGTGGTATATGAACAAGAGGCAGTCATGCTGACTTATCGCTATCACGCGAGGGAAGGCATCGCTCTTGCACAGATTTCGCTATCACAAAAACCCGAGTTGCAGGGGTTTTGGACGCAGGAAATACCGGAATCCAGAAACATTAGTCCGAAAGGGGTGAACATTGGTGGCCGGCTTTACGCAGTCGGTTCGGCATTTCAATACCTTGTTTTTCCTCAGCAAACGGGAAATCTCCAAATTGCACCCGTGACTTTCACCTGCGATGTAGCCCAACAAGACAACAACATCGACGAGATTGATGCCTTCTTCAACGGAGGAGGAATGATCGACAAGAAAGTTCAGGTCACTTCTCCGGCCACACAGCTGAAAGTTCTCCCGCTTCCCACACCCAAACCTCAACATTTCTCAGGTGGGGTGGGGCAGTTTCAACTCACCGCGCAGCTGATTTCTCCACAACCGCGCACGAACGATATCGGTACACTCCGGCTTACAGTCACAGGAACGGGAAATCTGAAACTCATTAAGGCACCCGATGTGGCATTCCCCAAAGATTTTGACAATTATCCTGCCAAGGTGACGGACAATGTGCGCATCACGCCGGAAGGAGTGACGGGAAATATGCAATTTGACTACACATTCGTTCCTCAAAATGTGGGTTCCTACACCATTCCATCCGTGCAGTTGGTCTATTTTGACCCCGAAAAGAGGTCCTACGTTACGGCGCAGACGGCTCCCATTACGCTCCAAATTCTCAAAGGAGAGAAGACGCGCGAAGAAACCAACGCACAACTCGGTCTCAGCAACTCCGATATTTTACCCATTCACCCGGGCGCGCACGAATCCTACAAGGAATCGTCGTGGAATCATTTCGGTACATTCCCATTCTTCGCCGCGCTCTTGGCTTTACTAGCGAGCTTTGTGACAATATTCCTATGCATCCGCCAATACCTTTCGAAGCAATCCGACATTGTGGGGCAACGCTATGGCAAAGCTGCGCAGACGGCATTCAAAGCACTCCGAAAATTGGAGAAAGCAGACAACACGGATAAGAATAATCAGTGGATCACTGAGTTAAAGCAGCTTCTCCTGCAATATTTTGCCGATAAATTCCGCTGTGATCGCCCCTCACTCACCCACCAAGTATTGACCGAAAAAATGGTCTCGGCCAATTACAATGAAGCCATTCGCAAGAAAACAGAAGACATCATGCAGCAATTGGATTATCTCGCGTTCGCTCCCGGCAATAACTCCGCAGCATCACAAACGATTTTCACGGATATCCGATCGCTCATCACTATAATTGAAAACTCGTCCAACTAAAACCGACTATGCGACAGCTATTTTTGTTCATTAGTTTCCTGATATTCTCCTTTTCCTGTCTGCTGGGCCATGCAACAACGGTGACAAACGGCGATCGCTCCTACCAAGAAAAGGATTTCACCAAAGCGCTGCAATATTATCGGGAACAAGTAGCGTCTGCCCCCTCGTCCTCCGGCTATTACAACCTGGGAAATACCTACTATCGCCTAAAAGAATACGGACAATCCGTGTTGGCTTACCGCCGTGCCCTACGTCTTGATCCCGGTAATACGGATGCTCGTCACAACCTTGCGCTTGTGGAGACGCATCTTACCAACCCCATTTCCAAAACAGACAATAGTGTGTGGGAAGCTCTCCTCTACGATTGGATAGACGTTCATAGTTTAGCCTTTTGGACGTATTGCATTTTCATTTTTCTCCTCGTTTCATTCTTAGGTCTCTGCATTTGGAGATTTTCTTCCCGTATATTTGTCCAAAAAGCGGGGTTTTCGCTTTGTTGCATAGGCGTCCTTCTTGTTATCCTCAGCGTTTTCTCGGCATATCGGGCGCACACGCTATACAATGACACCACTACAGCCGTGGTCACGGGCACTTCCCTGCAAACAAGCACAACAGAAAGCGGATTAGGCAAGGCGGGGCCCACACTTTACGAGGGAACCACTGTTCACATCCTGGACCACGTTTCAAAAACCACCTACAAAATTCAACTCCCCAACGGTGTTTCCGTTTTTTGCAAAGGTAATGGTCTGACGCTCGTCGCAGAAAATAAACTTTGATCGCTTCATTTTTCGGAAAGGGGATACCTTTCATTTGAAGTAGAAAAGGTATCTTTGCCACGAAACGAATTTTCCACCAAAAGCAAGCTACTCTTTATGGACTTCATGTACCTTGGAATTCTTGGCTTCCTGCTCGTGTTGGCTGTCTTTGATCTTAGTGTCGGAGTTGCGAACGATGCAGTCAACTTTCTCTCGCCCGCCGTCGGCGCGAGGGCTGCCAAATTCAGAATCGTACTACTTGTTGCCGCAATTGGCATATTTATTGGTGCCTCTACCTCGAGCGGTATGATGGACATCGCGCGACACGGCATTTTACAACCTACACATTATAGTTTTGCCGACGTGATGTGTGTGTTCCTCGCCGTAAGTGCGACAGACGTCATCCTGCTTGACATCTTCAACACGCTGGGTATGCCCACTTCAACCACTGTATCCATGGTTTTCGGCCTGCTAGGTGGTTCAACAGCCCTGGCTTTAAAGCATATCCTCAACGAGGGATTGACTTATTCCCAACTCATCAACACAGACAAGGCACTAACGGTCATTTTCGGTATCTTTCTCTCCGTTGCGATCGCGTTTGTGGTTGGACTCGTGGTCATGTGGATCACCCGCATCGTGTTTACCTTCAACTACAAGAAGCATTTGCGCTGGACCATCGCAATCTACGGAGGTTTGTCCATCGCCTTGATCTTTTTCTTCCTGATGACCACGGGATTTCAGAATGCTCCGATCGTACAAAACAGCACTTTCGGCCATTTTGTCCAAGATCATCCCGTACAGTTGTTTGTTTACACCACGATCATCGCAGCTATCATCGTCGAAATCCTGCATTTGCTGCGTGTAAACATCTTCCGTCTCATCATTCTCTTCGGTACATTCTCATTGGCCATGGCATTTGCCGGCAATGACCTCGTGAATTTTATAGGTGTCCCCCTTGCGGGTTTGGAAAGCTTCCTTGATTTTACCAACCACGCCAATGGAGTTTCTGCCGAACAATACAATATGGGGGTTCTCGCCCAACCCTCGACCCTGCCCGGGGTGCATCTCTTCCTTATCGGCGCTGGTGTGATCATGACCGCCGCTATTTGGACCTCGAAAAAAGCCCAGCAAGTCGTACAAAGTACCATCAATCTCTCGAGTCAAAACGAGAGTGAGGAAGTATTCTCCTCTTCTAAGGTCGCACGCACCACGGTTCGCAACGTTCTCAACTTTAATAGTAAGGTAGCTCGCTACATTCCTGTGAGTGTTCAGGATTGGATCAACGGCCGCTTCAACAAAGACAATGCAGACCAAGAAGAAGGGGTGGCTTTCGACCTTGTTCGTGCCAGTGTCAACCTCGTGTTGGCCGGTTTGCTCATTACGATCGGTACTTCTTTCCAACTTCCGCTCTCCACAACGTATGTAGCCTTCATGGTCGCGATGGGTTCCTCTCTTGCTGACCGTGCTTGGGGACGCGAAACCGCAGTTTACCGCATTACCGGCGTGATTACAGTCGTCGGTGGCTGGTTCATCACTGCCGGCGCGGCCTTCATCCTGGCTTTCCTCATTGCCACGCTCAATAATGTCGGAGGCGTATTTGCGATGCTCGGCGTAATTCTCCTCATTGCCTTCCCGATGATCAGCAATAACCGCCGATTCAAGAAAAAGCAGGAGCAAGCCGAAAACGTCGATGTACTTTTCCGTCAAATGGTCAACTCGCGCGATAAAAAAGAGGTTTGGCAATTGCTATTGCGCCACACGCAAGACACACAAGTCCATCTCATCGCAGCCTCTCGCGAGATATTCAAAGGCGTAACCCACGGTTTGACAGCAGACAACGTGCGTTCGGTTCGCACGGCCGACTCTAAACTCAAAGATGAACGCGAAATGTGGAAGCGCTACCGCAGAAAAGAGATTTTAGGTATGCGTCGCGTCGACAGTCTCGTGGCCGTCGAGAAAAATACCTGGTTCTATCTCGGCACCAACAGCATTTCTCAGATCCTCTACGGATTGAAACGCATGTCAGAACCGATTCTCGAACACGTAGACAACAACTTCAACCCGCTTCCCGCCGCTTACGTCGAAGAATACACCCCCATCATCGAGCGCACCGACCACCTTCTCGAAGGAATACAACAGTGTATCGATCAAAACGACTTCTCTCAAAGCGATCAGCTCCTCGTAGAAGGCAACGCCCTCAAGAGCGACATTTCTGCCATCCGTCATTCTCTTCTCGAGCGCATCCAAAATGATGAGTCCAGCCTCAAAATCGCGCTCCTCTACCTCAGTACACTGCAAGAGACCCAAGAAATCATCTCCAATGCGCGTCACTTGCTCCGCGCAGCGAAGCGTTTCTGCTCCTAAATAGAGGACCTCGAAAAGAACTTCCCCATCGCCTCCGTCTTGCTCACGTGCAAACGGAGGCGATTTTCGTATACCCGCCGCCATATCGTGCTCACAGGAACAAAAACAAGCGCCTTCTCACATCGGATGTGAGAAGGCGCCTTTATTGTTATGGAGTAATGCGAATGAGGACTCAATTCGCGTGCTCGTCCAAGAACGTTTTCACTTCGAGAGCTGCCTTGCAGCCCATGGCAGCCGCCGTGATCGCCTGGCGATAAATGGGATCAGCCACATCTCCGGCAGCGAAAACACCCGGAATGTTCGTGCGCGGCGTTTGTCCCTCCGTTACGAGATAACCGGTTGCGTCCATATCAAGTTGTCCCTTGAAGAGTTCCGTGTTGGGGTTGTGGCCAATCGCCAGGAAGAACCCATCAATCGGCAAATCATACGCGCGTTCGTCAGCTTCGCCCTTGCGATACACCACGTGAGCCCCTTCTACGCCACCGTCGCCGTACAAGCCGAGCGTGTTCGTCTCGAAGAGCACTTCGATTTTCTCGTTGTTCAACACGCGATCTTGCATCGCTTTCGAAGCGCGCAAGTAAGGTTTACGCACAATCATGTAAACTTTCGCTGCCAAACCGGCCAAATACGTGGCTTCCTCGCACGCCGTGTCTCCACCGCCCACAACAGCCACAACTTTCTTCCGATAGAAAAAACCATCGCACGTGGCGCAAGCCGAAACACCGGCACCTTGATATTTCGTTTCGTCGGGCAATCCGAGGTATTTCGCGGTAGCTCCGGTCGCAATGATCAGCGTATCCGTCAGGACTTCGCTCTCGTCATCAAATTTCAGCGTGAAGGGGCGTTTCGAGAGGTCGGCTTTTACACACACCTTGTTGCGAACCTCCGCTCCGAAGCGCTCTGCTTGCTTGCGAAGATCCTCCATCAACTGATTTCCTTCCACTCCCTCGGGATAACCGGGGAAGTTTTCGATTTCTGTTGTCTGCGTAAGTTGTCCTCCCGGCTGCAATCCTTCGTAAATCACCGGTGAGAAACCGGCACGACCTGCATAAATGGCGGCAGTATAGCCCGCAGGACCACTACCGAGTATGAGTGTTTTGAGATGTTCCATGAGAATTTGTTGTATTAAATATGTGTCTTATCGGAGATCTACCACGTCAACCTTCGGAAAATCCTTGGCGTTGAAGCGGAAGAAGGCATCTCCTTTCTTGGCCCCCACCTGTAGTCCCGAGATCGATATCGTAGTCCACGACGACGCCCCGGTACGAATCCGCACCTGGTACGGGAGATTCGACGATTTCGCCACCATCACATAGGCCTCCTTAATCGAATTCTTCGCATTCGTGGCCACCAAATGCACTTCATACGAAGTTCCCTTGTCAGCAACCGTGGCATTATAGCCACGCTTGTAGAGATAAACGAAGTTCATCGGGTTCATGGAAGCCACCTCTCCGGCAGAAGGTGTCGTAACGTTCACTTCTCCGGAACCTTGCGCCAGCGCCCATTCCGTTTTTCCGTCGAACCAGATACGCGCTTTGGGCGATGTGAGCACAAACTTGTTGCCTTGCGCCACCAATGTGCCGCTTTGCTTGCCCATTGCGCCGCTTGCAGAAAAATGAGCGGACACAGCGCCTCGGCTCAGCTGCGAAGCCGCTTTGTCCAGTACCGATTTGGCAGATTGTGCCCAAGCACCGATCGCGGTGAAGGCACATGCCATCATTAGCATTCGTAGTTTCATATCAATCAAACTTTTTTCCTTGAGCTTTCAGCTGCTCGAGGATCTTTTCTAATTCTGTTTCTGACTGCACATACACCTCTCTGGGCTTCGAACCGTTGACCGGTCCGACGATTCCGGCCTCTTCGAGTTGGTCCATCAGTCGTCCCGCACGGTTAAACCCGATGCTGAATGTGCGTTGTATCTTCGAAGTACTACCTTGTCCCGTGCTCACCACAAAATGAGCCACTTGTTCGAATGTGCTACCTCCCGGGCCACCAAACGTTTCGGAGCCGCCCTCGCTGTCTTCAGCCACCAGCGGCAATTCATACGGGTAGGGATAACTTTGCTGCTGCGAAATATATTCGGTGAGCTGTTCAATTTCCGGCGTATCGACGAAAGCACATTGAACGCGCTCGGTTGTGCCTTCGCCCGTAAAGAGCATATCGCCACGACCAATGAGATTGTTCGCGCCCGGCTGGTCAAGAACCGTCTGCTCCACACGTCCCGAAACCTTGAAGACCATTTTTGCGGGGAAGTTGGCCTTGATCTGGCCGGTGATAATGGTTGCGCGCGGCGTCTGCGTGGCAATGATCATGTGTATGCCCACCGCACGTGCCAACTGCGCAATGCGCGCAATCGGCATCTCGATTTCTTTTCCGGCTGTCATGATCAAATCGCCAAATTCGTCGATGATCACGACAATATAGGGCATGAATCGATGGCCGTCATTGGGATTGAGTCGGCGTGCCACGAACTTCGTATTGTATTCTTTGATGTTTCTGCACGTCGCCCGCTTGAGCAAATCGTAACGATCGTCCATTTCTTGGCATACGCTCTTCAAAGTCTGCACAACCTGCTTCACATCCGTGATGACCGGCTCGGTACTCTCGGGAACTTGCGCCAAAAAATGATTGACAATCGGATTATACATGGAAAACTCCACCTTCTTCGGGTCAACCATCACCAATTTCAGCTCGGCCGGGTGTTTCTTGTAGAGCAGCGACGTGATGATGGCATTCAGTCCCACAGACTTACCCTGACCCGTGGCACCTGCCACAAGCAAGTGCGGCAACTTGGCCAGATCCACCATGAAGACTTCGTTCGTGATCGTCTTTCCGAGGGCAATCGGTAGCGCGTAGTCCGTTTCTCTGAACTTTTTCGTATTCAGAATGCTCTCCATCGACACAATCTGCGGCCGTTTATTAGGCACTTCGATGCCGACCGTCCCTTTCTTCGGAATGGGAGCAATAATGCGGATACCGATAGCCGCCAACGACATCGCGATGTCATCCTGCAGGTTCTTAATTTTCTGAATGCGCACCCCTTTTTCGGGAGTCACCTCATAGAGCGTCACGGTGGGGCCCACTGTCGCCGAAATATGGGTGATTTTCACATCGAAACTGCCCAAGACTTCGACAATGCGCCGCTTATTCGCATTCTGTTCCTCCATGTCGATGGGCGGGTTTCCCTCACCATGTTTGTCCAAAAGCGAAAGCGGAGGAAATTTATAGCGTGAAAGATCGGCTCGCGGATCGTACGGTCCCAATGCCTCGACGGCGGCCACCGTCTTGCTGCCCGCCTCCACTTCTGAATGTATCGCTTCCACAGACAATTGAGGATCGGGCAATGCGCCGTCGGTGGCATTGGCCGATTGCGAAGTGGGGGAGGGGAGCGCAGACTCTTCGGAATCAGGTCCTTTCACTTCGAAATTGTCATTCAAATCCAACTCAATCGTTTGTGCATCATGCGTTGTTCCCTCATCTGTCGTGGCAAATTCGTTGGTCTGCTCCTCGTCAGTCTGCCTTCCGGTGGCGTCCTGTTCCGGAATCTCATCCGCCTCTGTTTGCTCCTCGGTCGACATTGCCCCTGTTTCGGCCTCTGTCTCTTCGTCATCGTCCTCCTCTTCGCTTTCCTCTTCGTCATCGTCTGTTCTGGTCGAAGCAAAAATCCAACCAAAGAAAGTGGAGATGGCCGCAAATAGGGTGATGAGGACCTGAAGGAACCAATAGCCCACATAAGACACCGTCAGCAAAGCAAGCACAATGCCCGAAGGAACCAAACCCACATAGTGGGTCATGAATTCCAGCACCAATTTCCCGTGCAAACCGCCCAAGTCAAAAGGCAGCATCTGGACCATGGCCTCGGGGAGGAAGGCTTCTTGCACAAAAGCCAAGTCAACGCTGCCCACCACCATGATAATGGTGAGGTGAATAAAGACCTTCCAAAGACGAATCGCCTTCGGATCATCGACAAACAGCTTGATGGCCAGTGTCGTACCGAAGACAGGGATCAAAACACTGAACAATCCGAACAAGTTGTGCATCAAATAGTAACTGACATAGGCCCCGAAGGTCCCGGCATAGTTGGCAGCTTGTGTCAACTGTCCGCTTTCCACACCGGCTTGATCCCTGCTTCCGGTGAACACATTGGAAACAATCGCCAGAAACAGGAAGATCGAGACGAGCGCAAACACGACGCCGAACGAGAAGCGCACAATGTCCGCCTTCGACTCCACGCCCACTACCTCGCGCAGCTCCTGTTTCAATTCGGTTCGGCGACCATTCACCGTCTTAGCTCCCTTCTTGGGTGTTTTTTTCTTCTTTCTGTCAGTCTTTGCTTTCGAAGCCATACTTCATTGATTAGTGATTCTCGTTGTGGACTCAAGGTTTGCTATGCCCAGACTCATCGCCCCGGGCTGGGCACGTCCTGAGGACGAGTATAAAATTCGATGATTCTACGCAGTGCACGTTGGCACACTCCGCAAAATTCGGGTACTTCGTTCGTACGCATCCGGCAGTTCACAAAAGGACGGTACACGCCCTTCGACATATAGCCCCCTCCTTCATACACCCCGATGTGGCGCATGTCCAACTCCGATAGTCCTTTGGTCGAAGTCGGGATTTTGGTCCCACGGGGCAGCATGTCTTTCCACTTACTGCCGAAATCGGCCAACGTGGTGATGTTTTGCTCCCAGGGTTCCACATCCGGCGAATAGAAATTGCTGTATTGGTCATCGTAAAAGTACTCATCGGCCAAACCTCCGAACGAGTGACCGAATTCGTGCACCGTGACGGGGAGGAAGTGTCGGTTGTGAGCAGCCGAAAGCACGTAGCTGTTGTAAATGCCACCGCCACCATACTGCCGGGTGTTGGCCAAGATGATGATGTGTTCGTAGGGCAAACTGCCCAAACCATCGTGCAGTGTTTTGATCTTCAGCGTGGTGAGATAACGATCGCTGTAGAAGGTGTCGAAATGCGACGACAGCGCCGTCCGCTTCCACACGCCATCATGGGGAATGCTCACTCCGGAATCTTGACTTGCCAAGGCCACAGCACGCACATTGAAACGATCGCGATAATTGCAGAAGGGCGCATACTTCAAAATCTCATCACTCGCCGCTTTCGCATCGGCAAAAAATTGCTCTTGCTCGGCCGCAGTGTATCCCTCGGCTACGATCACCAGATCAATACACGCCTCCCGCTCATTCCCACGGTGTATCCATCGCCAAGGCGCGGTCGGAGCCTGAACAGGGCGGATCAAAATGTCATTGACCTTCACCGGGTGACTCATTGTGCACACCGTTCGTCCTTTATTGTCGAACAGCGAAACTGTCACCAGCACATTTCTACGCGGGAAGGGGAGTAAAAACACGCTCTCGAACGACCGCGGCACACGCGTGGCCTCTTCACTGCTTTGCCATTCCTGAAAAAGCGTACTGAACGAGTGTTTGTACATCACGTGTCCATCCTGTGCATCGCGCATCACGATTTCTCCATTTCCTTTCAGCGGGACACGATCCAAATTCACCCTTCGTCCGGCCCAACCGGCAAAGGATTTCAATTCGTCTACCGCGATGCGCTGTGTACTGTCCGTACCTGCAAAAACATAGTCGATGCGAAGCGTCGAATCACGGAAATCACGTTCAAAATAGACCTGCGCACGACTTACACAAGCGCAACAGGTCAAGAGACAAATCAAGAGTGCACGTATCATCATCGGAAATAGTGAGGATAAACGATGCGAATATACAACATTTTTGGGAGATTAGCGCGCACACATTACAGGAATCGTGCAACCGCTTCCACCGCGTGCACCCCAAATGCCACATGTTGCTCAATATACCTTCCTTTTCCGCACAAATACCACGGCTGTTCTCCTCTCATCGCCTATGCACAACTCCATCTTACGGCAAACGGATCCATTCCTCCCCAACGATCGACAAAAAGACCGAACATTTCCCCATCCGGAAGCACATTCTCGCCCCCTTCATGGAGATGCTTGCCTCAACTGCGGGACTTTCTCTCAAAAACTCCCCAACTTTTTCAGGAAAACGGGGAGAAATCCCCCAAAAGTCCCCCCATTTTCTATTTAATCACTCCCGCTA
>CAJPJR010000058.1 GCA_905369775.1 Prevotellaceae bacterium UBA1746 | reverse complement strand
AAGCCGGAGGCAAGAGAGCAGAAGGAGGAAGGCTTTAAGGATAGATTGAAGACGGGATTTAAAGAAAATCTCTACGGTATCAAATGGTTCTTTGAAGCTCTTCTTTTCCTAATCCTTGTGTACAGTCCTCAGATTATAGGAATTGCAGCTATCGTCTTGCTTTTGATTTTTCTCCATAAAAGAGAGCAGAAAGCCAGGGCAAAGAGGGCAAAAGCCATGGAGCAGGAATCGTTAAAGGAGCAGGATAAGAACATAAAGTAGCATATAGAGCGAAATATATAGTAGAACATAAAACAAAAGTCCCCGGAGAATTCTCCGGGGACTTTCTTATGATCATTCTGGTTTGCTTACGGCAAGATTTTTTAATAAACCGTTTTGTAACTGGAAGATTGCATTGGAATCGCCTGCAACAGCAGAGCGGTTCGCTTCTTCCGCATGGGATAACTCCTCCCGTAAGATGGAGATATGTTTTGGAGCATCAATGGCAATACGAACGCCGTCAGCGGCAGTTTCAATTACCGTAAGACGAATATTATCGCCGATTAAAATGCTTTCATTCTTTTTTCTTCTTAAAATTAACATGGTTTTCCTTCACCTCTTTCTTCTGCAAGAGACAAAATCACAAACGCCGAAAAACAACTGTTATTTTAGCAAAACAAAAACACGTCAACTGCCGTTTCTCCTCCATTCCATCGGTGGTGAAGGAAAAATCCCAAAGCCTTCACACCTAACAAGCTATTGCACAAAGATTTATCGACACCCTGTGAAGGAGTGAAGAGGAAAAACGAAAACCGCCTGACGCGCACGCGCGAGAGAGGACGTTTTCTTCACACGGCGTGCATGCGAAATTTAACCTCTATACCCGATTCAAGAACACGGACACCGGCATAGAAAAAGTTTATGGTTCATCCGACATTTGGAGTGATGCGGGTCTAAAAAGAAGAAAACCGCTGAACAAATTGTATATTTGAATTAGCACCAACAAATATGCAGCTATGAACAGCAGTTTTCTATATCATGCTTGGGGATTGTATCACCACAAGTGTCTACGAGAGGAATACAATCATCTTACATATCGAAAGTAAACGAGCTCCGAAATGTTGTCCCCAATTCGGTCATACCCATTTGGGGAAGGTGGGTCAGGTCAAGGCGGCCTATGCTTTGGCCGGATTTTGGAAAAGGGTCAGATGCAAGAAGCTCGACATCAAGTATATCGCCACCGATCTCTCTGCCGCTTTCATCTCCTCCGTACTTGAAAACTGCCCGAACGCCGTGCAGGTCTTCGACCATTTTCATGTGGTCAAACTAATGAATGAGAAGTTGGACGAGATACGCAGGGCGCAATATAACATGGAAAAGGACATCAACAAGCGCAAAGTCTTGAAGGGGACGCGCTACCTGCTGCTGCGCAATGGAGCGGATATCTTCGACGGGCAAAAGAGGACAAGGCTTGACAATGCCTTGGATATGAACAAACCTATTTCACAGGCCAACTACCTCAAAGAGCAACTCAGAGAGATATGGATGCAGCCCAATAAACAAGCAGCCGAAAAGGTCATGCTCGATTGGGTGAAACAGGCGCAGGAGAGCAAAGTGCCGCAGTTGATGAAAATGGCCGTCACGATCATGGCTTATAGAACCGGTATTCTGGCCTGGTACGACTGCCCCATATCGACCGGGAAAGTAGAAGGAATCAACGATAAGATAAAGGTGATGAAGAGAATATCCTATGGTTTTAGGGATAAAAGGAATTTTCATCTAAGCTTATACGCACCGCACGATTGCCGCATCACTCCCAATGTCGGATGAACCTGAAATTCTTTACTTTTGCTTCTTCATGTTGTACCAAGCCACATGGCGGCGATAGGTTTGGAAGGCTGCAAACGTTGTGTCGTAGTTTTCGAAGTATTCGAACGCGGCATTGCAGACCGCACGGATGTCGTAGGCGATGAAGTCCACATAGACATGGAAGCGTCCCACGGCACGGCCGATGAAATCGACACAGTGGCCTTCGGCGTGGGAGCTGACGTAGTTCTCGAGGGCGGTGCAGGCCGCATTGACCGCCTCATCGCGCTCCGCTTCGGGCATTTCGTTCAGACCGGGCACGTCGAAGGCGAAGAAACCGCCCACGCAGCCGAAACGATGGAGGAGGTCTTCGAGTCCCGATTCGTCGCGCGCAAATTCGCCCACGAGCCGCGGCACGGTGGTGGTGCCGCGAATGATGTCGAAACGGAGATCTTCGGGCTCAATGTTTTCTTGCTCTTTGAAACTATAGTTCATCGTGCCCTGCAAAATGACGTCGATGTTCTCCCATCGGGGATCGTCGCCGTAGCGTTCGGCAAGCACCTCACGCAGTTGGGCGAGCGGGATGCTGTCTTCGGGCGCCGGGGCTTCTTCCAGCACCTTGATCACCGAAACAAACTCGGTGTTCACCAGTTCGCCCACGGCATTGTCGACCAGCACCTCGGCGCGCCACCAAGCGGGGCTTTCGCCTTCGCGCAACAAGGGGTGGTAGACCCCGACACTCACACTTTCTCCGCCTTCATCCTCGGTGAGGACCACCTTCACCTCTTCGGCCGGGACGGGACCTTCGCCGAAATTGATGACGAGATCGGGGTTGGCGTTGCGACCGATGGAGAATTTCCAGTGCGCACGCACCGATTCGGGCATGCGGCTCAGGAAATAGCGGAAAAGCAAGTAGAGCATCCACGTGCCGCCGGCCGACAGGATGATGTGATAGTTTTTTGTGCCGATCTCGAACGAAAGATCGGGGAAGGCCGGTTCGAGACAAGAGAAAGCCAGCTGTTGGATTTCTTCGCCGGGTGCGTCTTCGTCGACGAGACGACGCAACTCGGCTTCGTGCTCGGCAAAGGCCGCCCAGGCTTTCTCGACGCGTTCGGCAAACGAGCCTTTGACATAACGGGGGAAGGCCAGGAACTTGTAGCAATCGTCGAGCAGCGCTTTCGTATCGTCGCGCAACGAATCGTAGGGATTGCCGTCGAGGGTGCGAAGGAAGTATTCGGCGGCTTCACCTTCGCGGTCGAGATGATAGAGCGCAAAACCCATGCGATGGTTCCAGAGTTCGTCTTTCTCGCTCTCTTCGTCCCGCATGCTCTCGAGCACACGAATGGCCGTTTCAAAGTACTCGGGCTTGTCTTCTTCGCCAGCTAAGTTGTTGTAGGCTCGCGCCAACCAGCCCATACGCTCACGAGTGAGTGCAGGTTGCGGGAGGGATTCGAGCAACTCGATGATTTTGGCGGGCTCATTGTTCTCATGCCAGGCCGCAATTTGCTTATCGATGTCTTTAATCATGCCGTGTAAGGATTGAGTGATGAGCAAAGCTACAAATAAACTTTGATTTCGGGCGAAATGCAGCTATATTTTCGTCTTTTCGACCGCGCTCCCACCGGAGGAGCCGACGAAAACAACACGAGACGAGATAAAAATAAGGCGCGCCTTTGTATGATTGTTGAGATTTGTTACCTTTGTATGCGAGAAGCGATGAGGCCCCTCGACGGATCATGCTGCTTTCCTCGATTTTGTGAGTGAGGAAGGCCCCTATATATAAGGAGTGCGCTCAGCTTCCTCCATCCACTGTGTGCATCACACCATTCTCTTGACTTATGCAGCAAAACGACAGCATTGTTATCATTCCTACCTATAACGAGAAGGAAAATATTGAAGCCATCATTCGCGCGGTGACGGGTTTGCAAGAACACGCTTTCGACATTTTGATCATCGACGACGGCAGTCCCGACGGCACGGCCGATATCGTCAAGCGGCTCATGGCCGAAGAGTTCAAAGATCGTGTATTCCTTGTGGAACGCCAAGGTAAACTCGGGCTGGGCACGGCCTACATTGCGGGTTTCAAATGGGCGCTCGAACACCACTATGAATATGTGTTTGAGATGGACGCCGATTTCAGCCACGACCCGAAGGATCTGCCGCGGCTCTACAAGGCTTGTGCCGAAGAAGGCTACGACGTGGCGGTCGGCAGTCGCTACGTTTCGGGAGTGAATGTGGTTAACTGGCCGATGGGCCGCGTACTGATGAGCTATTTCGCCTCGAAATACGTGCGCTTCGTCACCGGTTTCCCCATCAACGACACGACGGCGGGTTTCAAATGCTATCGCCGTCGGGTGCTCGAGACCATCGATCTCGACGCGATCCGCTTCAAAGGCTATGCCTTCCAAATTGAGATGAAATTCACGGCTTACAAGCTCGGATTCCGCATCAAAGAAGTGCCGGTTGTCTTTGTCAATCGCCAACTGGGCACGAGCAAAATGAGCGGCGGCATTTTCGGCGAAGCCCTCTTCGGCGTGATGCGCCTACGCTGGGCCGCTCTCACCGGAAAGATCAAACCCCGCAAAGCCTGATATCTTTCGTGCCTCGGCACGCACACAGCAGTCTTAGGATCTTATGCACAACAGAACGCTTATCAAAAATGCCATCCTCGTCAACGAGGGGGGCAGTCAGCTCGGTAGCATCGTCATCGAAGACGATCGCATCGAAGAGATTCTCATCGGACGCGACGTCACTCCGGTACTTCCCACCGACTCCACCATCGACGCAGAAGGATGTTACCTCCTCCCCGGTGTGATCGACGAACATGTTCACTTCCGCGATCCGGGGTTGACGCACAAAGCCGATTTCGACAGCGAAAGTCGCGCTGCGGCAGCGGGCGGCGTGACCACCGTGCTCGACATGCCGAACACAATCCCCGCCACCGTGACGGCCGAGGCGCTACAAGAAAAAATCGAACGGGCACAAAACCTCTGTCACGTGAATTTCGGGTTCTTTGTCGGTGCCACCGCCGACAACGCCCACCGCTTGCGCCAAATCAATCCCAGCATTGTAGCGGGTGTAAAGTTGTTCATGGGCAGCAGCACGGGTTCGCTTCAAGTGGAAGATCCCGACGCACTACTCACCGTGTTCGAAGAATCGCGACTCCCGATCATGGTACACTGCGAAGACACCCCGATGATCACCGCCGCGATGAAAGAACATCAAGCGCGCTACGGAGCAGACCCACACGTGCGCTATCATGCGACCATCCGTTCGGCCGAAGCCTGTTTCAAGAGCACACAACAAGCCATTGCACTGGCCAAAGCCACCCAAGCCCGTTTACACGTCGCTCACATTTCCACGGCCTGCGAATTGGATCTTTTCAGTCCGAACGATCCGCTCATCACGGCCGAAGCCTGTCTTCCCCATCTACTCTTTACCGATGCCGACTACGAACGACTCGGCACCCGCATCAAGTGCAACCCTTCGATTAAAACAGCGGCAGATCGCGATGCATTGCGCGCAGCCCTCACCGACGGACGCATTCGCTGCATCGGCACCGACCATGCACCGCACACCATCGCCGACAAAGAAGGCGGAGCCGCACGAGCTGCCAGCGGAATGCCGATGGTCCAATTCTCGCTCGTCGCCATGCTCGACCTCGTCGACGAAGGCGTATTAAGTATTGAGCGCATGGTCGAACTCATGTCGCACAATCCCGCTCGTACATTCGGCATCGAGAACCGCGGCTTCCTACGCGAAGGCTACATGGCCGACCTCGTACTCGTGAAGCGCCACTGTCCTTGGACGCTGACTCCCAACCACGTTCTCTCCAAATGCAATTGGAGCCCACTCGAGGGACATACGTTCAACTGGAGAGTGATGCGCACTTTCGTCAACGGCTCTCTGGTCTACAATAAAGGGTGCATCACCAACGAAAACTACTGCGGTCGTCCCATCACCTACATGCCACGCCGCTACGGCCGCAATTGATAGGGCCACCGTTGACAACCGCCACATTGGCGACCGACGCACCGCTCGCGCTTACTCCGAATCGTCATGCAATTCCTCTATCGTCTCTATCAACTATTCGTCTTTTTCCCGATTTTCCTTCTCCTCACGATCATCACCGCGCTGGTGACCGCCGTAGGTTGTGCCGTGGGATTATCGCGTTGGTTTGCTTTCGCCCCCAGCCGGATTTGGGGATGGCTCACCATCCGTTTACTCTTCCTCCCCGTCAAAGTCGAAGGACGCGAACACCTGCAACGGCACCAGAGCTACGTTTTTGTCGCCAACCACCAAGGCGCTTTCGACATTTTCCTCCTCTCCGGCTTCCTCGGCCGTGAGTTCAAATGGATGATGAAAGCCTCCTTGCGCAAAATTCCCTTCGTGGGTTATGCCTGTGCCAAAGCCGGTTTCATTTTCGTAGACAAATCGAGTCGCCGCGCCATCGCCGAAACGATGGAAGCCGCACGCCAGCGCCTGGTTGGTGGGACCTCGCTCGCCGTCTTCCCCGAAGGCGCCCGCACCTTCACCGGCCACATGGGTCTTTTCCGTCGTGGCGCATTCCAACTCGCCGACGAACTCCAACTCCCTGTCGTGCCAATCACGATCAACGGTAGTTTTGACGTCATGCCACGTATGCGCGATTTCCATTTCGCCCACTTCGCCCCGCTGCACCTCACGATCCACGCGCCGATACATCCCACGTCACAAGGACACGAGAACATCAAACGCCTGCTCGACGAAAGTTATCAGACCATCATGGACGGACTCCCGGAAGAACGCCGAGGCTACATAAAAAACGACGATCAATGAGCACACCCCCGGCATCGTCCCCCTCATCTCCCCTGTTGCGTATCCTGTTGCCCCTGGCAGCAGGCATTGCAACGGGGGATTTCTTTTACCCCCACCTCGCGCTCTCGACGAACCTCCTCTTCCTCTTCACCCTCCTCGTCGGCCTCTCCACAGCCTCCCTACTCTTTTTCCGCCGCACCCCTCCGGCCGTTCTCACCACCGTCGGCATCACCCTCACCACCTTCCTGCTCGGTCTCACCCTTCTCCACCACGAGCGCAGTCGCCTCAACTTCCCCGACGAGCGCCAGCCCCGCACCCATTTCGCCGTGGTGAGCGATGCGCCCTACGTTTCCTCCGGACAATGGTATGCCAAATGCCGACTCGTCGCGCCCGACGCGGACGAAGGTCGCCTCATCGAACTTTCCTTGTCCGACTCCACCCTCCGTTCCTCCTCTCCGCTCCCCACCGATCGTCTTCCGGTTGGCGCTCATCTCCTCATCCACACGCGCATCACCTCTCCCACCGATGCGCGCAACCCCGGCGAGCCCGACCGCGCCGGCTACCTGCGCAGACAAGGCATTTCGGGCAGTGCCCATTGCTACACCGGTGACTGGCAGCTCTCGCATCTCCCCGTCGAACTCACCCTTCGCGAGCAACTTTTCGTCGCCCGCGCGCACCTCGTCGCCCAATACCATGAGCATCTCGATCGGCACACCGCCGCATTGCTCTCCGCCATGACACTCGGAGATCGCACCGCACTCGACCGCTCCACCCGCCAACTCTACAGCGAAAGCGGAGCCGGTCATCTGCTCGCCCTCTCCGGCCTCCACCTCGCCATTCTCTATTCGCTCTACAATCTTTTTGTCAACCTCCCTGCCCGCCGAGCCGGTCGCCGGTATTTTTTTCTTTCCACCCTACTCTCTCTCGTTGGCATCTGGCTCTTCGCCCTCCTCGCCGGCCTCCCCGTCTCCCTCATCCGTGCCGCCCTCATGTTCAGCCTGTCCGCGGTCATTTCGCTCTTTCGCCGCGACGGCCACGGCCTCCACAGCCTCCTGCTCACCCTCCTCCTGCTCCTCCTGTTCTTTCCGCAGTGGCTCTTCGACCTCGGTTTCCAACTCTCCTGCCTCGCCGTCGGCGGCATCCTGCTCATCGCCCCTCTCTTGCCTCCGCCGCCCGCACTGACGCCCCTCACACCCCGCGGCGCTGAACTCGCTCGGCGTTCACCCGATTCGCGCGGCATGCGCCTACTCAAAAACTCCCTCCGCGCCGTTTGGAACCTCCTGGTCGTTTCGTTCGCCGCCCAACTCGCCACCACCCCTCTCGTCTGCTACGTCTTCTGTCGCCTACCCTGGAGTGGAATCTTCTCCTCCCTGCTCGTCATTCCCCTCGCCTACATCCTGCTCAGCGGCAGCTTCCTCTTTCTCCTGCTCGTCCCGCTCCGCACGCTCCTCGCCCCTCTGCTCACCGCCACTCTGTCGGGGCTCGAACGCACGCTCAGCCTCTTCTCGCAAGGTCTCTTCGCCCCCCTTCAGCTTCACCCCTCGCTGCTCACCACCCTCAGCGCCTACCTCCTGCTCTCCACTGCACTGTTTGTCGTCTATCGTCGCGACCAACTGCGCCTCCCCGTGCGCCGGTGGCTCCCTCTCCTCCCCCTCATTCTGCTTGGCATCTCCACCCTGATCGACGACTATCGCCATCATCGTCCCACCGACCGCCTCATCGTCTACCACACCTACTCCTGCACCGCCATTCACCTCCTGCAAACCAACGGCCCCTCCTTCCTGCTCTGCACCGATACGGCCCGCGCCCGCATCGCCCTGCGCTCCACCGCGCTCCACGATTGGGAAGCCCGCGAGCTCCGGCCCCTCTTTCTCCCCCTCTCCGCCCTGCGCGACACCACAGGCTGCGCCCTTCTCAGTCGCCGCACACAACGTTCCGCCTTCGCACCGGGCGTGTTGCTCCACCATGGGCGCCGCATTGCCGTGGTCGACCATCCCCTCTCCCACGCCTATCCCGCCGCCCCCCTTTCTGTCGACCTCCTGCTCGTCACCCACCAAGTGCATCGTCCCCCCACCCATCTGTTTCGCTACTATCGCCCGGTCACCCTCCTCCTCTCAGCCGATCTGAGTCCCTACTATCGCCGACTCTACACGCACTACGCCCGCTGTCACCACCTCCCGCTCTACGACATCGCCGAAAGAGGCTTTTTCCAATTGGAATAAAATTTCATTCCTCATTTCACACTCTCCGCTCAATTGTGCAGAAATAGCCAATCCGCTCCTCCATTTCACCGGAAACCGCTATCTTCACCTGACAATACGACAAGATATACAGAAAATAGTCCCCTTCTTCGCACAGTTTCATTGTTTGTGTGCAATGACGTTGTAACTTTGCGTTCGCAATCCAAACCAACTACCACGTTTTCACACACCCCATGAAGAAAATTGTATTGTCGGCCATGTTGTTCGGCAGCACCTTGAGCATGATGGCCGGTGGCTATCTCACCAACACCAACCAGAGCGTCGCCTTCCTGCGCAACCCCGCACAAGACGCCAACATCAACCTGAACGGTGTCTACTCCAATCCTGCCGGTGTCAACTTCCTCCAACCCGGTTTCCACTTCGGCATCAACCTCCAATCTGCCTACCAAACGCGCGAAATCGAATCCGCCTTCAAACCCTTCGAATACGGCATTCGCAATAATGGTTCCGCCTCCAAAACCTTCAAGGCCGAAGCCAAAGCACCCGTCATCCCCTCGCTCCAGGGCGCCTGGGTCAACGGCCCCCTCAGCCTCCAGGTCAACCTCGCTCTCGTAGGCGGCGGTGGTAAAGCCACCTACCACAACGGCCTCGGCAGCTTCGAAAGCAAAGTCTCCCTCCTCGGTGCGATCGGCAATGCCAACCACGCACTCGGTTTCAACCGCTACGACGTCGACGCCTACATGCACGGCCGCCAATACTTCTACGGGCTCACCCTCGGTGCCGGTTACCGCATCGGCGAACACTTCTCCATCTATGGCGGTGTGCGCGGTGTACTCGCCGCAGCCCACTACGATGGCTACCTCCGCAACATCCGCGTCAACGGAGGCGATCGCAATGGCAACCAAATGACCTCCGCTCCCGAATACTTAAAGCAAAAGAGCGATGAGTTTGCAAGTGCAGCCGCAACCAACGGAAAGCTCGCACTGACGGCCGCCAACGCCGCCACGCAAGCCGCTGCCGCAGCACAAGCCGCCAGCGCGTCGGGCAACATCACTTTGGCACAATCCAAGAGCGCGGAAGCCAAAGAGCAAGCCCAATTGGCCCAATCCTACAATCAGAAACTCGGCGACTACCGCAAACTCGCCTACACCACCGGCGCCCTCGCCCAAGCCACCCAAGACGTGAGCATCAACGTCCACCAACACGCCTTCGGCCTCGCCCCCATCGTAGGTGCCCACTTCCACAACAGTTTCCTCGACGTGGCGGCCAAATATGAGTTCCGCACCCGCATCGCCTTCGCCAACGAGTCGAAGAACAGCGCCACCACGGCCGCTGCCGGCGAGCAGTTTGCAGCCTTCGCCGACAAGACCGAAGTGCGCAGCGACATCCCCGCTCTTCTCACCGTCGGTGTCCGCGTTCGCCCCGTCGAGAGCCTCCGTCTCAACCTCGGCTACCACTACTATTTCGACAAGCAAGCCAAATCCGGTGTGAAGAACGCCTACAAGAACGATCTCCTCGATCGTGGCACCCAAGAGTTCCTCGCCGGTGCCGAATACGACCTCACTCGTCAGTGGGAAATCAGCGCCGGTATGCAGCGCACCCTCTATCCCAACAACGACCGCATGATGAACGACGTTTCCTTCAACGTCAACTCCTACAGCGTCGGTGTCGGTGTCGGCTTCCGTCTCAATGACCACGTCAAACTCAACGCGGCCTACTTCCGCACCTTCTACGAAAACTACCTCAAAAATTCCGCCGACTACCACCAGACCCTCGCCACCGCCACCAAAATTGCTGCTGTCAGCAATGGTCTTCTCGCAACCCAAGATCCCAACGAGCAAGCCAACATCCTCCGCCAGTCCGCCGGCGAAGTGACCCAAATGGTACAAAGTGGCCGTCTCAGCCCCCAAGGTGCCGACCTCTTCACCCGCACCAACCACGTCTTCGGTCTCAGTGCCGAATTCCGCTTCTGATACTTACCGTTTCTTCATACTCCGGTTCCCCGATCGTCTCGCACGGTCGGGGAATTTCGTTAAAAACGGCACCACATCTTGTACACAAAAAAAAAGAAACTATATTCGCGAAGGAATAGATAAAATAGAAACATTACAAACAAAACACGCAGTCTTGCGCTTTCTCGTCAGCTGTACTGAGCAAAACGATGTATCGGCGCGCATGCAGTTCTAACGGAAGCATCCATTCCCAAAGTAAAATTTTCAACACCAACAATCCCGCAAACCGACCCAGCACAATCTCCCCTCCTCCGGTTCGGAGTAACATTCCCTACTACTACCAATACAATCTCCAATACTCCATTATTTACACCACCAAATAATGAAATCCATCCAAATTCTCCTCCTTCTTCTCTTAGGTCTACAACTCCTCTCGTGCGAAGAGGAATTATACACTCGTGACGAAACAGTCCAATGGACAAACGTACCTAAGCGTAAATTCTCACACGACACAATCCGCGTGAACCTCCCGGCACAGGGAGACACGCTCGAATACATCGGTAATAAATATAATCTTTGGTTAAGAGAGCACGAAAACTTCGAATGCGACACGGTCATCTCCCACTATGATAAATGGCAAGACACCATAGCATCGGATACGGCTATCTATAAGCACATCACGGTCGTGCTACGAAGAGACCAAGCGCACAAAACCTCAATTTTAAAAATTATGGCACGATCCAACGCGACGTCTCAAATGGTCAGGCTCCCCATCCGAGTTGGCATCTTCCCCATGTACACCGATCCCTTCCTCATCACACAAGCCCCAATGACCTCCACCGAGGGCAAAAAATAGAGCACGTCCCCTTGAGCGGCACTATCGAAAAGCCCGAAGAAAGAGGTTCTACGCGACAACGTACCTTACTGTTTCAAACACCATCTCGAATACTCCACCATATCCCCAAATAACGATGAAAACAATTCATTTTTTTCTCGCCTCTCTCCTTTGCCTTTCTATTCTTTCCTGCAAAGAAGAGTTGGTGGACAAAGATGTCGCCGTACACTGGACCAACGTCCCCAAACGCCAGTATTCGCACGAGACAATCCGAGTGAACCTACCGGCTCAAGGAGACACGCTCGAATACATCGGTAATAATTATGATCTTTGGCTCGATCGCAGCAATAACTACGGATTAGACACACTCATTGAACACTACCACTATTGGCAAAATCCAATTTCAGGTGATACCGCCATCTACAAGCATATCATGGTTGTACTGCAGAAAATCGAAGCACAGAAGGCTACAAAACTAAAAATCATGGCGCGCCCAAACACCACGGGCCAAAAGATTAGCTTCAAAGTCAATGTCAGCATCTTCCCCATGTACCTCGATCCCTTCCTCATCACACAAGAACCGATGACCTCCACTGAAGGGAAAAAATAGATCGGGCAACAACATGAAATAAGCCTCTTCCGCGCGTTCTCCCTTTCGGGGGCGCGCGCTTTTTTCGTATCACACTTAGCTCGATACCAAAAGCTGTTCCACTTTATTACGCCACGAAGGC
>CAJPJR010000057.1 GCA_905369775.1 Prevotellaceae bacterium UBA1746 | reverse complement strand
GGTATATACGCCCCAACAATCTCCCAAATCCGAAGAACTATGCTGAAACATCTCCTCATTGTGGCAATGCTCTCGTCCATGACAGCGACACTGAGTGCGCAAAACACCAAAAGAAACCACGACCGGCTTCCCGTCAAAGAGGAAGAAAGAAGCCGGGAAGTGTGCACCATCCCCGAGCAGATGCCGCTTTTCCCCGGAGGTGAGTCTGCCTTGTTGGCTTACGTGGCGCAGCACCTCAAGTATCCCGAACAGGCGATAAGAGACAGCGTGCAGGGCGTCGTCCAGCTCCGTTTTGTCGTTCTTGAAAACGGCCGCGTTGGCCAAGTACAAATCATCAAATCCCTCGAACCGCATTGCGACGCTGAAGCCAAGCGCGTGGTGAAATCTCTCCCCCGCTTCATTCCCGGTAAGGTAGGAGGTAAGGCTGTACGTGTTTGGTACACTATCCCCATTCGTTTCATGATTCCCGAAAAAACAACCAAAGAGTAAGCCACTCCCGTCGACATTTTCAGCCGTCGGTCCCCCACCCTCTCGCAAATGGCCGACTGACGGATTGTCACTGCCGAGCTACTCTTCAATAAAACCCTATCTCATGCGCAAATTCACCTTTCTACTCCTATTGACCGCCCTCCTTGCCACGGCATGCGGCACCAATCCTAAGGCGGCCTACGAAGATCTTCACGAAGACGACGTACATTTTGCGGCGGATGAAAGTTTCCAGCCCATATTGACCGAACTCTCCGACCTTTATGCCCTCCGCAAGCCGGAAGCCACCCTGCTGCCGGTCTATTGTAGCGAAGACTCGGCGGTGAAGCTGCTGTTGAAAGACTCGGTGCGCATGGCCATCACCACGCATCCCCTCAACGATAAACAGAAAGAATTCGTCGGCTCGCACAACCTCTCCGTCACGCAAAGCAAAATCGCCTACGATGCCTTCGCACTCATCGTCAACAAAGCCAATACCGACACGGTAATCAACCTCGACGAGCTGCGCGCCATCGTGCAAGGGCGGATCACAGACTGGAAACAGCTGGAAGTCACCCACCGCAGCGGCAAACTCTCGCTCGTGTTCGATGCTTCCGGTTCGAGTACCGTGCGCTACATGAAAGACAGTCTCAACGGCGGCAAAGAACTCAAGGGAAACATCTTCGCGCAAGGGAGCAACTTGAAAGTCATCCAAGCGGTGAAGGAGAATCCCAATGTTATTGGTGTCGTTTCCACCGACTGGTTGCGCCAAGAGAAGGGAGACACCACTGTCATCAAGAGCTTCCAAGACCTTGATGTCCACGTGATGCTCGTCGGGAAAGTGGGGAAAAAGGCCAATGACTGGCAGCGCCCCTATCAATACTACATTGCCACGGGCGAATACCCGCTGGTTCGCTCCGTTTGGGCCATCACTACGGATCCCAGAACCCGCAGTGCACTCAAATCGTTCTACTTTTTCCTCAAAGACAACGTAGGGCAACGTGTAATCTGCAACTCCTCGCAACTTTTGCCCCGCAATCAAGTGCAAGTACGCGAAGTCAGCGTGCAATAACTCAGCAAAGTCCCCGGTTTTTCCGCATTGAGTGACAACTACCAAACATAATCTTTGCGTCTCATTTCCCAACGAACGCGCGTCTGTCCGAATCTATCGGCTAAATGACCCCGTTCGTTGGGAAATTGCGTAGAAATCGTTATATTTGCATCCCAACGTTTCAATTCCCGTTCAGTGCAAGACCTCGAATCCTCCCCCGCACTCTCGCTCTATGAGCTCAATTCCATCGTTCGCCAGACGTTGGAACTCACACTCATGGACAGTTTCTGGGTCGTGGCCGAAATTGCTGAGATGCGTGAGCCGCCTAACGGACACTGCTACCTGGAGCTCGTCGAAAAAGACGAGCGCCGCTCCGGAGAGTTCCGCGCAAAAGCACACGCCAACGTCTGGAACAGCACGTGGCAGCGACTTAAAATCCGATTTGAGCGCGAAACGCACCAACACCTCCACAAGGGGCTCAAAATCATGGCCCGTGTGAACGTCAGTTTCCACGAAGTCTATGGTTATTCGCTCAACATCATTGACCTGAACAGCGAATTTACACTCGGCGAACTCGCTCGAAGACGGCAAGAGATCGTCAACCAGCTCATGGAAGACGGAATTTTTACGCTCAACAAGGAGATTCCCCTGCCCCGTCTTGCGAAGCGCATCGCCGTGATCAGCTCGGAAAATGCCGCAGGCTACGGTGATTTCTGCAATCAGATCGAGCAATCTCCCTACGCCTTCGTTCTGCAACTCTTTCCCGCCCAAATGCAAGGTGCCAACGTCCCGCAAAGTGTCATCGCGGCCTTGGATTCCATCGCAGAGCAACTCGACCAATGGGACGCCGTCGTCATCATTCGCGGCGGAGGTGCCACGACAGATCTCGATGGCTTCGAAGATTATGAGCTCGCGAGCAATGTTGCGCAGTTTCCCCTCCCCGTGATTACCGGCATCGGGCACGAACGCGACGAAACCGTCGTCGATCTGGTGGCCGGCACCCGCTGCAAAACACCGACGGCCGTGGCCGCCTTTCTCATCGAGCGCATGCAAACAGAGGATCACCGCCTCCTACAATTCGAAGCAGCGTTGCACAACGGCGCACTCCGCACATTGCAAGCGAAACAGCGTACATTCGAACTACTTGCCCACCGCTACTCAGTCAGCGCCACCGAGTTTGTGGCCGCACAACGGCACCGCGTGTTTCGACAAGCCAACCGGTTGCAGACTGCCGCCATTCAACAGCTTGCAAACTGCGCACATCGTACAGCACAAATTGCACAACGCCTCGCACCGGCCGCGGAGCGCATGCTCGAACGCGCCACACATCGTCTGCAAGTCGCCGAGAAAAGCATACAGGCCGCCGACCCCAAACGAATTCTCCGCATGGGCTACTCCATAACCTACACCCTCGACGGAAAAACCGTGCGCAGCGAAGAGCAAATTCCCGCCGACACGCTCATAGAAACCCACTTGGCCAATGGAATCGTGCGCAGTCGCGTCGTTACCCCACAATAATGTGTCATCCCGCCCCATAAATCCCACCGATATGCCCCGCAGCACCCATCCCTCCTACGAAGAAGCCGTCAGGGAAGTAGAACAAATCGTCACCGAAATCGAGCGTGGCGAAATGGACATCGACCAACTCACGCCGAAAATCAAGCGCGCACAAGAACTTCTCGCCCTCTGTCAATCTCAACTCAAGAAAGTTACCGACGACGTAAAGAAACTATTAGACCATGAGTAAGAACAAGCTCTCCAAGTTTGCCGAAATGGCCACCTATACCCACGTTGTCGAGGCACCTTTCCAGACACCGGACACTCCCCCCCACCCTCTGCGCGGGAAATGGCACAGCGACTTCTTCAAAAACGAGCACCCCATCGTGCTCGAACTCGGCTGCGGACGAGGCGAATACTGCGTGGGACTCGGCGAACTCTTCCCCGACAAAAATTTTATTGGGGTGGATATCAAAGGCGCACGCATGTGGAGCGGGGCAACAACAGCCCACAACAAGGGCATGCACAACGTGGGATTTCTCCGTACGCACATCGAATTCATCGACAAGTTCTTTGCACCCGGCGAAATCGCTGAAATTTGGCTCACGTTCTCCGATCCGCAAATGAAGAAGGTGACCAAACGACTCACTTCCACCCATTTTCTCGAACGCTATCGCCGCCTTTTGGCCGACAATGGACTCATCCACCTCAAAACGGACTCCAATTTTCTCTTCACCTACACCGATTTGCTGGTGAAAGCCAACGGGCTCCCCGTCGAATTCCGCACCGACGATCTCTATCACACCCTGGCAGCCAACGAGAACAAGGAGGTGGCAAACATTCTCGGCATCAGAACCTACTACGAACAGCAGTGGATCGACCGAGGCCTCACCATCAAATACCTCAAGTTCCGCCTCCCGCAAGTCGGAACGCTCGTGGAACCCGACGTCGAAATCGAGATGGACGACTATCGCTCCTACAATCGCCACAAACGTTCGGAACTCAACAAGACAAAATAATTTTCATTCATCCCCATATCTCGCAATCTCATGCTCAAACATATCGTCATGTGGCGCTTCAAAGACGGCGCCGAAGGAAAAACAGCCCTCGAACACTCCGCTTGGATGAAACAACACCTCGAAGCCCTCGTGGGGGTGGTGCCTGAACTCCACTCTCTCGAATACGGCGTCGATGTGCTCCGCTCCGCTTCCTCGTATGATGGCGTTCTCACGGTAACGGTCGACGATCTCGACGCCTTGTCGCGCTACGCCAACCACCCCGAACACCTCAAAGTGGTGGAATATGCGAAGCGCGTGGCCGAAAGTCGCGTCGCTGTCGACTTCGAATGCTGAACCTCCCCCTCTTGTCCTTTTCACATGACCCTCTATCCCAAACTCATCACCGACGTCTTGGCCGGTATTCGCTATCCCGGCAACGGAAAGACGATCATCGAAGCCGATATGCTCGACGATCAGCCGCACATCGACGGCATGAAAGTGAGTTTCTCCATCGTCTTCGACAAGAACCCCGACCCCTTCATGAAAAGCCTCTTCAAATCGATCGAGGCTTCCATTCATCGTGAGATCAGCCCCGACGTGCAAGTCGAAATCACCCCCGTTTATCGACAAGCCGAGCGTCCCGAACCCGAAAAGCTCCTGCCCGGCGTCAAAAACATCATTGCCGTCAGCTCCGGCAAGGGCGGGGTGGGCAAAAGCACCGTCTCCGCCAACCTCGCCGTGGCTTTGGCCGCCCAAGGCTACGAAGTGGGGCTCCTCGATGCCGACGTTTTCGGTCCGTCCATGCCCAAGATGTTCAGCGTGGAAAGCGAACAAATTTACGCACACATCGTCGAAGGCCGCCAACTCCTCATCCCCGCGCTCAAATACGGGGTGAAACTCCTCTCCGTCGGTTTCTTCGTCAATCCGCAAACGGCCACACTCTGGCGCGGCTCCATGGCTTCCAACACGCTCCGGCAGCTCATTGCCGATGCCGATTGGGGAGAACTCGACTATCTCATCATCGACACGCCGCCCGGCACGAGCGATATTCACCTCACCCTCCTGCAAACGCTCGCCATCACCGGTGCCGTCATTGTCAGCACCCCGCAACAGGTGGCACTGGCCGATGCACGCAAGGGCATCGACATGTACCGCAACGAAAAAGTCAATGTGCCCATCCTGGGCCTCGTGGAAAACATGGCATGGTTCACACCTGCCGAATTGCCCAACAACCGTTACTACATTTTCGGTCGCGAAGGCGCCACCCGATTGGCCGAAGAGCTCAATGTACCCGTACTTGCACAAATTCCCATTGTGCAAAGCATCTGCGACGGGGGCGATAGCGGCGAACCCGTAGCCCTCCGTGCTGAGACCCTCACGGGACAAGCCTTCGTTCACCTCGCCGGCGCAGTGGTCGAAGCCACCGAACGCCGCAATCGTGAGCTCGATCCCACGAAGATCGTGGAGGTCACGATCAAAAGCGCCAAAGACATGCAATGATCCTCCCTCCGCGCGCACCACGCACTCTGCTTTTCTGCACACCACGCGCCCCCTCGACCATGCTACGGGTCGAAGGGCGCGTTTTTTCGTACGTTCCTTGTCGTTCGCGCGCCACACTCCCCCATTCCTTGACCGACACCGAGCACAGCCGGCCGCCCGTTCGGCACCGACTCGGGTGAGCGCCCCGTCTTCATCCACGCTCCACAACCAACCACCCCACTCGTGCCCCACGGAACGACACTTCGCCCCACCGCATCCTCGTCTTTTTGCTTCCCTTTGCGAAAATCCCGCGTTTTCTCTTGCTCTACATGGCAGAACGCACTACTTTTGTATGCATAGTTCCCCACCGATAGACTTCTGCCCCATGATTCTCGACGAAATCTCTCGCCTTCGCGCTTACGCCTCCCTACATCCCGGCTTCCTCCGACTCGCTGACTATCTCGAACAGCACGACCTCACGCAGACACCGACCGGCCGCATCGTGATAGACGGCGAACAGCTCTTCATCAACGTCGACGAAACGACGATGAAAACCCGCGAGGAACAGCTGCTCGAAGTCCACAGTCGCTACATCGACGTGCATTTCCCGCTTTCGGGAACCGAGATTTGCGGTTGGTCGCCCCTGTCTTCGCTCACAACTCCCCTTGTGCCCTACGATGAGCAGCTCGATCGTGCGTTCTATCCCGGCCCCGCACAGACCTACTTCGAAATTCAGCCGGGTCAGTGCTACATTTGTTTTCCCGACGACGCCCACGCCCCCATCATCGGCCGAGGCACGATGAGGAAACTCGTGGCCAAAGTGCGCATCGACCGTTGAAGTTTTCCGATGGCTCCGTCCGTCGCCATAGCACCCGAGACAACCTATTCACCATGCAATACGATTTTTACAAAGAAAACGACACCGACCGCATCTGGTGGGTCGATACGGTCGACACTATAGGACTCTACCTCTTTTCCTTCGACAGAAAGAAAATCTACAATCTATTCTCTGACTATCCGCACAAGCTCTCCGCGGAAGAAAAAAGAATCTTCGACGAAGAAAATCCGTATTGGAAAGCATTCTTCAGGGCGTGATCTCCCTTTCCCACGGGCAGCCTCGTTTTAGTTCGGTCTCGCTGACGTCTACGAGCCGGTCCCATGCTCCCCTCGACCATTACGCACCCAACGCACCGGCAGCCCCGAGTCGCACCGGGCAGTCGTCAAATACCTAATCCCTGCAATCAACTCCAATCCACATGCTTACTCCACAAGACCGCGAACTCCTCGACCGCAAAGGCATCAGCGAGGAGCAATTCAACCGACAATTAGCCGACCTCAAGCACGGTTTCCCTTTCCTCGAACTGGAAGCTGCCGCATCGGTGGACAACGGTGGCATTTACGTCCCCTCAGAGACGGAACGCAACCTCTATCTCGCTGCCTGGGAGCGCTACCTCAACGAAGGCGACCATGAAGTGGTCAAGTTCGTACCCGCTTCTGGCGCAGCAAGCCGCATGTTCAAGGACCTCTTTGCCTTCCTCGACGGCACATCCGACACACCGACCGACGCCTTCACCCAAACCTTCTTCGAAAACCTGCCCCACGCCCCGTTCCTCGGCGCGCTCGATGCAGCGCTCGTGAAGTTGCACGGCAAAGACAGCGCTGCGCTCGTGGCCGAAGGCGAATACAAGAAAGTGGTGGCCGGTTTGCTGCTGCCCGAAGGACTCAATTACGGCCGTCTGCCCAAGGGACTGCTGCAATTCCATCGCTATGCCGACGGAGCGCGCACGCCGTTCGAGGAGCACCTCGTGGAAGGGGTGAAATACGCCTGCGCCGACCGCCACGTGCGACTCCACTTCACCGTTTCGCCCGAACACCGCGCCCTTTTCGAAGCACTGGCCGAAAAGTGTGCTCCGCGTTTTGTGCAAAACGAGGGCGTGCAACTCGACATCACCTTCTCCGAGCAGAAACCTTCCACCGACACTGTGGCTGCCAACCCCGACGGCACACCGTTCCGCAACGCTGACGGCAGCCTGCTCTTCCGCCCCGGCGGACACGGCGCCCTGATCGAAAACCTCAACGACCTCGATGCCGATGTGGTCTTCGTCAAAACCGTCGACAATGTCTGCCCCGATCGGTTGAAGGCCGACACCGTCACTTACAAGCAGGTGCTTGCCGGTCTGCTCGTCAGCTTGCAAGCCCGTGCTTTCGCCTATCTCGAAGAACTCGAAGCGGGCGATGTGAGCGAAGAGCGCCTGCACGAGATGTTGCAGTTCGTCGAAAAAGATCTTCACTGCCACAGCGACGCCGCTGAAGCCCTCGAAGGACTCGAACTCCTCGACTATCTCTATTGTCGGCTCAACCGCCCGATGCGCGTCTGCGGCATGGTGCGCAATGTCGGCGAACCCGGCGGTGGCCCCTTCCTCGCTTACAATCCCGACGGGAGTGTTTCGCTCCAGATTCTCGAGAGCAGCCAGATCGACATGAACGATCCGAGCAAAAAAGCGCTCTTCGAGCAAGGCACGCACTTCAATCCCGTCGATCTCGTGTGTGGTCTGCGCGACTTCAACGGCGAAAAATTCCATTTGCCCGATTTCGTCGATCCCGCCACCGGTTTCATTTCCCGCAAATCCAAGGACGGCAAAGAATTGCTGGCCCTCGAACTCCCCGGCCTCTGGAATGGCGCCATGAGCGACTGGAACACCGTCTTCGTTGAAGTGCCGCTCAGCACGTTCAATCCCGTGAAGACGGTCCACGATCACTTCCGCCCGCAACATCAAGCCTAATCGCCGTTGCCCATCGGGCAGCTCATTTCGAATAGAATCCCCTTTGCAGCGCACTCGCTTCGCTGCAAAGGGGATTTTTTGCTGTGGGAGGCTTCCCTCTTTCCCCTCCTTCGTCCGCATCGAGGCCCCTCCGAGGATGAAACGCCCCACCTGACGGCGAAACAGCCTCCCACGCGGCCTTCCGACGGGCAAGAAAATGCGGAAAACGGGGCGCTTTGTGCAGAAACTCGCGCATTTTCGTTGCAAAGTCCCGCGTTTTTTCCATCGCAGCGGGGACTTTCGGTCTACGTGCCACATGTTCTCACGTACGGCTCCGGGATAGGTGCGCACCGTGGCGAGACAGAGACGCAGCACTGCGCACACATCGCCCCGCCGTGGTCGCCGCAGGGTCGCTGCCTCCCTTGCGCCCTCAATAAACTGCCAATTCGACAGGCGAACGGCGAATGCTCGCTTTGCCCAATGGCCGTCCGCGGAGCGCAAAATCACATCTTCACGGAGAAAAAGTGATAATATATCCGACGCGACACATGTTTTTCTGTATTCGTAGCGCTCACCGACAAAAAAGTAGTACTTTTGCAGCGTAAAGACGTGGCAGACGCCTGTCAGTCCCTCGCCGCTTTGGCACGCTATTGGCATGATTGGGGACATCAAGGCAGCAAAGCCACACTAACCACGCTCGGCCGTACTCGGTGCAGCGATTTCAAACTTCAAAAAAAACAAAAGCTTTATGGCACGTCTCATCAATTCCACAGACTTCCCCGCACTCGTACAAGATGATAAGCTCCTCGTCGTTGACTTCTTCGCCACTTGGTGCGGCCCCTGCAAGAAACTTTCGCCCACGCTCGACGAGGTGAGCGAAGAGTTCGGCGACCGCGTCAACATCGTCAAGGTAGATGTCGACGAGAGCGAAGATCTCGCCATGACCTACGGCATCCGTTCGGTTCCCACGGTGCTGTTCTTCAAAAATGGTCAGCAGGTCGACAAATTCGTCGGTGCACTGCCCAAGTCGGAGATCGTTTCCAAGATCGAAAACCAACTCTGATCAGCGAACGTTAACGCCTCACTCTATACCCTCCCATGGCCGTATTAGACAACGAATTGCTCGAGGACGCTGCCCTCGACGCAGAAATTGTGGCTCACGTTCGTCGCTCGCTTCCCTCGGAAGTCAGTGCACGATTTGACGAAGAGCAACTTTACTACTTCCACGATCTCATCGAAGAGTTCTTGGCAGACAGCGACATCCTCGATGCCGAACCCGACGAAGAGGGTTTCGTCAATGTCGATCTTGAGCGCATCGCCGAGACACTCCGACGCACCGCACACAAAGACAAGGTGGGCGATTTCAGCATCGAAGATCTCGAGCTCGTAGTCGAAGCCGAATTGTCCTACGGCGATGACTTTGAGTGATTCGCTCCTGTCTCCACTCTATGCCAAGGCGTCCCTTGCCGGTTTCTCGCAACCGGTGAGGGACGCTTGCGCTTTTTTTGCGCTCCGCTCCGTTCGCGCCCACTTTCCTGAACACGCAGCGTGCGCACGCGCACCGCGTTGTCGATTTTCGTCGCACCACTCCCCTCGCCGTGGACGAACTTTTGCCCACAGCGTACGAAAATCGAGGTCGCCGCTCCACCTCTCGGCATTTTTTCGCTACCTTTGCAGCAAAGAACCGAAGTGGTCTACCCCCACACGTCCTCAACGAACAACTATCACCCCAACACAACTTAACCGGCATGCGCATCGACATCATCTCCGTAGTTCCCGAAATGCTCGACGGCTTCCTCAACACCTCCATCCTGGCGCGAGCGCAGAAAAAAGGACTGGTCGAAATTCATGTGCACAACCTGCGTGACTACACCACCGACAAACATCGCCGCGTCGACGACTATCCCTACGGCGGCTTTGCGGGAATGGTGATGCAGTGCCAACCCATCGACGACTGCATCGCAGCGCTCAAGGCCGAACGCGACTATGACGAAGTGATTTTCACCTCGCCCGACGGTGAAAAGTTCGACCAACCCATGGCCAACAGCCTCTCGATGAAGGGCAACCTCATTATTCTCTGTGGACACTACAAGGGCATCGACTACCGCATTCGTGAGCACCTCATCACGAAGGAGGTTTCGATCGGCGATTTCGTGCTCACCGGCGGCGAATTGGCCGCAGCCTGCATGACCGACGCCATCGTGCGCATCATTCCCGGTGCCATCGGCGACGAACAGAGCGCACTCAGCGACTCCTTCCAAGACCACTTGCTGGCTGCTCCCGTCTACACGCGCCCGGCCGACTACAAAGGTTGGAAAGTGCCCGATGTGCTCCTCTCAGGCCACGACGCGAAGATCCACGAATGGGAGATGGCGCAATCGCTCGAGCGCACGAAACGACTCCGCCCCGATCTGCTCGAAAAATAAAGGCTCCGCCCGCGTTTGCGCTGTGCCTTTGTTCCGCACACCACGCAATTGAGCAGGCCGTTCACACGATTTGCGCCTCCACACCAATAGAAAAAGCGACGCGCACCACACAAATCATGTGGTGCGCGTCGTTTTAATATTGTGACATCCGCAGTGCCGAATGTAGAACCCCGGCACAGTGCTTGTCATTATTCGTACACATGGAAAATACGCTCCATGCGCTGCCATTTTTCTGCACTCCCGGCGGCGGGATCAGCGCGCTGAAAGCGGGCCACAAAGGCTTCCCATTCTGCTTGTCGCGGTCCTGCTCCCATGCGCGCCATCACTTCGTCCCAACTGTCGGATGCAGCGAGTTCCACGATCATGAAAAGACGGGTGCCGAGGAGGTAAATCTCCATTTCGAGCACTCCGCTGTCTTTGATGCCCTGCAAAATTTCGGGCCAAATCCCTTCTCGAGAGTGCCAATGCTTGTAGGCGGCCACCAGCTCGGGGTCGTCTTTCAAATCCAGGGTTTGCACCACGCGTTTCGTGGCGCCGGCAAATTGCCGAACGGGATAAGCGTACTTTTCCATTCTTCTGTTAGCTATTTTCTGGGTGACATGATGGGCAAATATAGACAAACTTCTGCGTTCTCTTGAGCAAAAACCGATAAAATGCAATTCGCGCGCATTTTTTCTCCCTATAATTTCGTCATTCCACACAAAGATCGTACCTTTGCACTCGCAAACGAGCAGCGAGCTCTTTGCAATTCTCATAAAACTCAATGAGAATCACTTTTCAACCGGAGAGGTGCTCGAGTGGTTGAAGAGGCACGCCTGGAAAGCGTGTAAACGCCTAAAGCGTTTCGGGGGTTCGAATCCCCCTCTCTCCGCAAAGTGGCTTCAAGATGACTTCAAAACGGTCGTCAAAATAGCCTTCTAAATTAGCGTAAATCGTTGTAAGACTTATACTTACAACGATTTTTCTTTGTATATAAGCCTACACAGTGACGGCTAAACCCTAGGTTTTGATAGTCATCATTCGGTCAAATTCTGCTACATAAACTGCTACACAAAATTATTGCTGTCCGCTAAACTTCAAAACGACACGATTTCCCTATCCGCAACCGTTCTTTCAAAATCGAAGTGCAACAAATCATTCGTTTCTTCATAGGCTCTAATCTATGAAAAACACCGCGGGTTGGCCTCGCGGCCGGGGCGCGTAGCCCCGAAGAGCGATACCGGCAATACAAAAAAAAGAGTCCCCTTTCGAGGACTCTCGGAGATTAATTATCTTTGTATTGCTTATGTACAAACAACTAACCTCGGAGCAAAGGTCGCAAATCTTTGCCTTGCTGCAAAGAAAATGCCCAAGAAAAGAGATCGCACGTATCGTGGGAATCAGCCCGTAGAGTCAACCGGCAAGTGCAAAATTAGGCTATTCGTTTGAAGAACTCTGCTTTTGGTGTTTCAAACCTCAGCTTTTGCCTGGGTCTACTGTTGATTTTCTTCTGTATGCTCGCAATCTTTTATCTGTGAAATCATCGAAGTTGGCTTGTTTGGGAATATACTGTCTGATGAGTTTGTTTGTATTTTCAATCGCTCCTTTCTGCCATGAGGCATAAGGATCTGCGAAATAGACGACCGCTCCCAAATACTTTGTAATGAGCTTGTGTGCAGCAAATTCAGGGCCGTTGTCAGTGGTTATGGTCTTGATGTGTTTCTTGTAGGGCAGCAGCAGACGCCTGACCGCTTTGGCCAACGGCTCGGACTTCTTGCCATGGGGAAGTTTGGTCATGAAGAGCATGTTTGTGGAACGCTCCACAATCGTGAGTATGGCGTGGTTGTGAGCATCCACAATCAAATCCATCTCAAAATCCCCAAAGCGTTTTCCGTCCGCCTGCTCGGGACGCGAGTGAATACTTGTTCTATCGGCAATGGAGAAAGGCTAGTGTTTGGATCGGCGTTATATTAGAGCTTGTGATCGCGGGGCGAGTGGCTGCCACTTGAATTTCCCTCCATTTGTCCTCGCGCGTACGCGCGCGCGTCAGGAGGTTTTCGTTTTTATCCTTCACCTCTTCAC
>CAJPJR010000056.1 GCA_905369775.1 Prevotellaceae bacterium UBA1746 | reverse complement strand
CCCGCGCTCCGGCCGGAGTTTGTAGGGCACAGGCGGCGAACCGGGCAGGCGCGAGAGCGACGTGTAGGGGGGATAGCCTGGATCGGGCACCAAAACTTGGTCTCCGTGGTCGACAAAAGCCAGCGTGGTGTGGAGGATGCCCTCTTTCGAACCGATGAGCGGTTGGATCTCGCAAGTCGGATCGAGTTGAACGCCAAACCATCGTCGATAAAAGCGGGCCATGGCTTCGCGCAGCTCCGGCGTGCCCACGGTGGGCTGGTAGGCGTGGGCCGCAGGTTCGTGCGCAGCGCGACAAAGCGTTTCGATGGTGGCGGGAGAGGGCGGGAGATCCGGGCAACCGATGGCCAAGCTCACGATGTCGTGGCCGGCTGCGCGAAGACGGGCCACTTCTTTGAGCTTGCGCGAGAAGTAATATTCTTGTACCTCGGCAAGTCGTCGGGCGGGATGGACGTGGATGTTCATGGTGGTGGGGGATTTTTTAGTCGCCGGTGTATTCACCTAAGATTTTCAATTCGAGTGTGAGCGGACGCAAGGCTTGCACGCATTGGAGATAGCGGACATAGTCGGCGAAGGTCACATCAACATAAAATCGATATTGCCATTCGTGACCGATAATGGGCAACGATTGAATTTTGGTCAAGTTGATGCCAAAGGAACTGATGGCGGTGAGCACACGAGCCAGGGCGCCTTCGGTGTGGGGCAGCGTGAAAACGAGTGTCGCCTTGTTGCGCAACTCCGTGCAGGGGGCGTATTCTTCGTGGCGACTGTCGCAAAGCACGAGAAATCGGGTGAAGTTGTGTTTGTTGTCCTCGATGCCGCGGTCGAGCAGCTTGAGTCCGTAGCGTCGCGCGGCATCGGCATGGCAAATGGCGGCGTGCCCATGTCGCCGATCGCGTGCAATGTCGGCAGCGGCACCGGCGGTGTCGTAAGTCTCCACCATTTTCATTTTCGGGTGGCGTGCCAGATAGTGACGGCACTGCATGAGCGCAACGGGATGCGAGTTCACTTCGGCGATGGTGTCCCAATCGTCATCGGGCAAGCACATGAGTGCGTGTTCGATGTGGAGCTTGTGTTCGCCCACCACGGTGACGGCGTTTTCCAGCAGGAGTTCGTAGTTGTGGAGCAGGCTCCCGGCGATGGTATTCTCGATGGCCACGAGGGCCAAGTCGGCCGTTTCGTTGCGCAAGGCCTCGAACACCGCCTCAAAGGTGTCGTAACAGTGCATGTGCAACGTGGTGTCGCCAAAATAGCGGCGAGCGGCAATGTCGTGAAACGAACCGAGAATTCCTTGAATAGCAATGTTCATAGAGGCGAAAATAGGAGAGAGAAATACAGAAAACGGAAACAAAAAAATCCCGCCTTGTGAGCGGGATTACAATACGGTCGAGGGACCAATCGATTGTTCGTGATGCTATTGCACGACTTCCCGCTTCACCCGGTAGGTAAAGTAAAAGAAGTAACCGAAATAATAGCGTTGAGTTGTCATTTGTCAGAGATTTGCTGAAAGCTTATTGCAAAAGTATAGATTTGTCCGGATCTGACCAAGACCGGGAGGCATATTTTTTAGAATTTCTCGAAGGAAAGAACGAAAAGCGGTGATTTTTCGGGCGAAAATCGGGAGGTTTGGGAGAAAACTTGGGGACAAAGCGCGAAAAGCTTCGCGTTTTTACACTCGAGTTCGCATTGTGGAAAGTAACCTGCGCGCGTTATCTTATTTTTGATTCGTGTAACACGATTCGTGCACGGCCGAATTTGGCTATGCGCGGGAAAGCCCGTAAATTTGCAGGGATATGAAAATAGACCAATTCCCCTCACAGTTGCTCGAACGTGCCGTGTCGGAAACCGCGAAACTGCCGAGTGTGGGACGCAAAACGGCATTGCGCCTGGTTTTGCACCTGTTGCGCAAAGACGCCGAGGCGACTCACGCACTGGCCGACAGCCTTTTGCGCTTGCGCGATGAGGTGAAATACTGCACCCACTGTCACAACATCAGCGATCACGAGGTTTGCGAGATTTGCGCCGACGATCGCCGAAACCATGCCCAGATCTGCGTGGTAGAGAACGTGCAAAACGTGATGGCCATCGAGAGCACGGGCATCTACGCAGGGCTCTATCATGTGCTCGGCGGCGTGATCAGTCCGATGGACGGAGTGGGCCCAGGCGATTTGACCATAGCCTCACTGGTAGACCGTGTGCGCAGCGGCACGGTCGACGAGGTGATCTTCGCCCTCAACCCCACCATGGAGGGCGACACCACCAATTTCTACATTTCCCGCCAACTCGCGGCGGTCATCACGCCCGAACACCCGGTGAAGATGAGTGTCCTGGCACGCGGCATCGGGGTGGGCGACGATTTGGAGTTTGCCGACGAGGTCACCCTCGGCCGTTCGTTGGTGGATCGTGTCGAGCTGAAAAACTAAATTCGGAACAGCGCTCCGCCTGAGAGCTGAAATCCAACCACAACTCAACTTTAATTATGACTTACACTCACAAGACAAGCATCTATGCGCTCTATCTTGCCGCCATTGTGCTGGCAGCCATCTTTTATCTCACACTCGAAGGCACCGATCTCTTCGGCGGAAGCAACGAAGCCCGCTATGGCGTCAACTTGGCCTGCATCGTTGTCACCATTGCAGCCGTAATCGTGGTGGTGTCGTGGGAAAAGTTTGGTTTTGTGGCGCGGCGTTTGCAATCGCCCGACGAATCGGTGGCTCGCCACGCCGGCCGCGTGGCGCATTTCGTGCGTACCGGCGCCTTTGCCTTTGCACTCAATTTCAATGCGCTGGCCTATTGTGTGGCCTCCTACGCCGAAAACGCAAAATACTGTGTGCTCATCTCGCTCGTGTTGGGCATTCTCACCTTTCCCAAGTTCGATCGTCACCACGAAATCTGATTTATCATGCTGATTAAAACCGCGGAATTTGTCATTTCGTCGGCCCGCGCCGATCGCTGTCCGCCGACGGAAGGAAAACCGGAGTATGCTTTCATCGGAAGAAGCAACGTCGGGAAAAGTTCGCTCATCAATATGCTCACCGGGCGCAAGAAGTTGGCAATGACTTCGGCCACGCCCGGTAAAACGCTCCTCATCAATCATTTTTCGATCAACAACGAATGGTATTTGGTCGACCTTCCGGGCTATGGTTACGCCAAGCGAGGGAAAAAAGAAATGGAGAAGCTGCGCAACCTGATCGAGTATTACGTGTTGGAACGCAAAGAACTGACTTGCCTCTTTGTGCTGATTGACTCACGCCTCACGCCGCAGCGCATCGATCTGGAGTTTATCCAGTGGCTTGGCGAGGAGGGCGTGCCCTTTGCCCTCATCTTCACGAAGGCCGACAAGAGTAAGACGACCGAATTGCGCAAGAACGTCGATGGTTTCCTCAATGAGCTGCGCAAGGAGTGGGAGGAACTGCCTCCGCACTTTGTGACGAGTAGCGCACAAGGTCGCGGACGCGACGAAGTGCTCGACTACATCGAGCAAATCAACACTCAATTTCACGAGAACGCATGAACCGCTACGACGGTGTGCGCCGTGTGAAACGTATTTTGGTGGTCGGCGCCGTGCTCATTGTGGTGGCCTCGCTGTGGGTCTCGCACGGTTTGATCTCGGACCTGAAGAACGAAGAGCAAACCAAGATGGGCGTGTGGGCTGAGGCCATGCGTTCGCTCACTTCGGCCGACGAAACCACGGATTTGAACCTCGTGTTGCGTGTGATCAACGACAACCACACCATCCCCGTCATTGTGACCGACGAGAAAGGGCGGGTGACCACCTCGCGCAACCTCCGTTTGCGCTACCGCACCTCGCGTGACTCGGTGAAACAGGTGAATGAGGCGCTTGCTCGCCTCAAAGCGGGAGGGCATTCCATGCGCATTGCGCTCGGCACCGACGAAGTGGGGGACACACACGCCACGGCACTCTACATTTACTATGGCCAATCACTGCTATTGCAGCGGTTGGCCTGGTTTCCTTATGTGCAGTTGGGAGTGGTGACGGTGTTTTTGCTCGTGGCACTCCTGGCCTTGCTGTCGACCAAACGGGCCGAGCAAAACAAGGTGTGGGTGGGGCTGACGAAAGAAACGGCTCACCAGTTGGGCACCCCCATTTCGTCGCTGATGGCCTGGATGGCAGTGATGCGCGAAACCCATCCCGACGATGCACTCATCGACGAAATGGAGGCCGACGTCCGCCGATTGGAGATGGTGGCCGAACGCTTTTCGAAAATCGGCAGTGCGCCGAAATTACATCCCGAGACGGTCGGACCGATTGTGGAGCGCGTGGCGGAATACATCGCGCGCCGCATCCCGAGATCGGTGAAACTGACGGTCGACCTGCGCGATGAATCGGAATTGATTCCCATTTCCGCCCCGTTGGTGGAGTGGGTGGTGGAGGTGCTCTGCAAAAACGCCGCCGATGCCATGCCCGGCGTGGGACAAATTGGCATCAGCGGCGGAAAAGTGGGCGATCGGTATGTGATTGATGTGGCAGACACGGGCAAAGGCATCGAACGGAAACACCACAAAACGGTGTTCCGCCCCGGTTTCACGACGAAGCAACGCGGGTGGGGCCGGGGTTTGTCGTTGGCCACGCGCCTCATCGAAGAATACCACCATGGCCGCATTTACGTGTTGCGGTCGGCACCTGGCGAAGGGACGGTGTTTCGCATCGAACTGCCCATCAATTCGCAGTAGATGCCGAGTTTGTAGAGACTGAAAAGCAACAAGATCGGTCGTTGCGAAAGCAGATTGCGACGCAACACGGGTCGAATCATTTTGAACAGCCGGCGATAGAGGCCGTCCATACGCCATCGGCGCAAGCGGCTCCATGCTTTGGCCACTTTTGCGCGTTCCGTCATCGGCGCTCCCAAGCGAGCGAGGGTGCGGAGCGCGATTTCTGTTTGGTGCAGGAAGTGTTCGTTGGAGTGAATGCCGAGATGGCGGAGTGGATTGTCGACGGGGAGAATTGAAAAACCGGCTGCCTCGACTTCCAGCCCGAAGAGGACATCTTCGTAGCCGTAGTCTTTGCAGCGCGCATCGTCGAAACGGACACGATCGAACACGGTTCGATGAAAAAACGCGTTGAACACCGTAAACTCCGCGGCAGGGTGGCGGCGCCGCTCGGTGAGGGTGCGCTGCTGCTCGGCTTGTACCTCATAGCGCCAACGCAATTCGCAACCGGAAGGGGCTTCGGCGAGGTTGGTGATGCTGCCGACAAGCACATCGGCGGCTTCCCGTTGTTGCCAATACGTGAGAATGAAATCGTCGGTGCAGATTTCGGCATCGGCGTCCATGAACAAAATATAGGGCATGCGGGATTGCTCGACCAAATAATTCCGTGCAGCGGCTCTTCCTACGTTTTCGGTGAGTCGCAAGTGCGTGCAGTTGGGCAGGAGCTCGATCATTTCGTTGCGCTCAACGATGCTTTCGACGGGAGAAGCGTCGTCGGCCACGAGGATTTCGTAGTCAAACTCGCTTTCTCCGTATTGTGCCTGCAATTCCTCGCACTGCTTTTGCACATCGGCCACCAAACGCAAGCAATCGACGTTGTAAGTGGGAATAAGAATTGAGATCATAGGGGAAATATCTTCCGGATAAAAAAAGTGCACGCATTGCTCAAGGAGCGAAGCGTGCACTTTCTATAATGGGGCGGGGGCTCGGTCAATCGATTCGCGCACCGATCGACAAAAACGCGTCTAATTTAGAGCGGCACACAATCAGAGTTTGGCTTCCAGCGCCGCGATCTTGGTGAGTGTGTCGGCTTCCTTCTTGCGTTCGAGGGCCACAACGGCTTCGGGCGCGTTGTTGACGAAGCGCTCGTTGGAGAGTTTGCCTTGAATGCTCTTCAAGAATTTGCGCAAGTGTTCGAGTTCGGCCTTTGCGGCTTCCTTCTCTGCCTCGAGATCCACGACATCGCCGAGATAAAGAGCGTATTGCGTGGTGCCGACCAGGAAGGTCGAATAGCCTGCACCCGAAACTTCATCGGCAACCTTGATTTCGCTGAGCGAAGCCATCTTGGCAACGAGGGCATCGTAGGCACTGATTTCATTTTTGCCCACAACGGTGAGCGAAAGTACCTCTCGGGGCGAAATGTTCTTTTGCGCTCTTGCGCCACGCACGCCGGCAACTACGCCTTTCACGGTTTCGAATTGGGCAATGAGGGCTTCGTCTCCGCAGTGCGGGGCTTCGATGGTCTGAGGAGAGACCATAATGCTCTCGCCGGGGCGGCGTTCTGCCAGATGTTGCCACAGTTCTTCGGTGATGAAGGGCATGAAGGGGTGCAAGAGGTGGAGCAAGTCGTCGAAGAATCCGAGTGTGGCGCGATAAGTCGCCGCATCGATCGGAGCTTGGTACGCGGGCTTCACCATTTCGAGGTACCAAGAGGAGAATTCATCCCAGAAGAGGCGGTACACTTCCATGAGGGCTTCGGAAATGCGGTACTTCGAGAACAGATCTGCGATGGTGGCAGCGCTTTTGCGGAGTTGCGCCGCAAACCATTCGGTGGCTTGCAATGAAGTGGCGGGCTGTTCCAGCTTTTCGTCCACTTGCCATCCTTGCACAAGGCGGAAGGCGTTCCAAATCTTGTTGCAGAAATTGCGACCTTGCTCGCAGAGCGATTCGTCGAAGAGGATGTCGTTGCCTGCAGGTGCCGAAAGCATCATGCCCATACGCACACCATCTGCGCCAAATTGGTCGATGAGATCGAGCGGGTTGGGGGAGTTGCCCAGCGACTTCGACATTTTGCGCCCTAACTTGTCGCGAACGATGCCGGTGAAGTAGACATTCTTGAAGGGCATCTTGCCGGTGTACTCATAACCCGCCATAATCATGCGAGCCACCCAGAAGAAAATAATATCCGGTCCGGTTACGAGGTCGCTGGTGGGATAATAGTACTCGAGCTCGGGATTGTTGGGATGATTGATGCCGTCGAAGAGCGAAATGGGCCAGAGCCACGACGAGAACCAGGTGTCGAGTGCATCTTCGTCCTGACGCAGATCCGAAAGTTGCAGGTCTTTGCGTCCGGTCTTCTCACGTGCCAACTGCAAAGCGGCTTCGGGCGTTTCGGCCACCACGAATTCTTCTTGCTCGGCGTTGGGCGCGCTGATATAGTAGGCAGGAATGCGATGTCCCCACCACAGTTGTCGGCTGATGCACCAATCTTGAATGTTGGTCAACCAGTTTTTGTAGGTGTTTTTGTACTTTGCCGGATAGAAACGAATGTCGTCTTCCATGACGGGCGGGAGGGCGAGATCGGCAAAGTGTTGCATGCTGAGATACCATTGCATGCAAAGGCGAGGTTCTACGGCAGTGTCGGCGTTGCGCTCCGAGTAACCCACTTTGTTATCGTAGTCTTCTACTTTTTCGAGGAGGCCGGCAGCAGCCAGATCCTTTGCGATCTGTTCGCGAACGGCCATTCTGTCTTGTCCTACGTACATGCCGGCCGCTTCCGACAAGGTTCCGTCGGCATTGAAGATATCAATCGTTTCAAGATTGTGTTTCTTGCCGAGCATGTAGTCGTTGGTATCGTGGGCGGGCGTGACTTTCAGGCAACCGGTTCCGAATTCAATATCGACATAGCGGTCTTCGATCACGGGGATGACGCGATCCACAAGAGGGACGCGCACTTTCTGTCCCTTCAACCAGCCATTCTTCGGGTCCTTGGGGTTAATGCACATCGCAGTGTCGCCCATGATGGTTTCGGGGCGGGTTGTGGCCACAACGGCGTAGCGTCCTTTCTCATCGCTGTGGATGATTTCGCCTTCTGCGCCGGTGCTGGCGCCGTTATCGTCCACAACGTAGTATTTGAGATAGTAGAGTTTGCTTTTCTCTTCGCGATAGATGACCTCTTCGTTGGAAAGAGCGGTCTGGGCTTTGGGATCCCAGTTGACCATACGGAGGCCACGATAGATAAGTCCCTTGTTGAAGAGATCAACAAAGACTTTGATCACGCTTTCGCTGCGTTTTTCGTCCATTGTGAAGGCTGTACGGTCCCAATCGCAGGAGGCGCCGAGCTTTCGAAGCTGTTTTAAGATGATGCCTCCGTGCTCTTCTGTCCAATCCCAGGCGTGGCGCAAGAATTCTTCACGAGTGAGGTCGCGTTTGCGGATGCCTTGCTTTGCCAACTTGTTGACAACTTTGGCTTCCGTCGCGATCGAGGCGTGATCCGTCCCGGGAACCCAGCAAGCGTTCTTGCCTTCCATGCGGGCACGGCGAACCAAAATGTCTTGGATCGTATTATTCAGAATGTGCCCCATGTGAAGCACACCGGTAACGTTGGGGGGAGGGATGACAATTGTGTAAGGCCGGCGCCCATCGGGCTTGGAACTGAAAAGTTTATGGTCGGTCCAGTAAGCATACCACTTACTTTCCACTGCCTCAGGGGCGTATTTCGTGGCTAATTCCATATAGTGTACGATATTCTTGTGTCGTAAAATCAAATGAAGTGTTGCAAAGTTACGCATTTAACGCCAACTACGGCTTGCATGCACCTATATTTTGCCCAGAATGCGATCGATGACCCAGTTTGTCGGGGTCGCACTGACCGAATCGCAGGTGCAAACGATGTGCCCTTGGAGATGTCCCATGATTTCGCGGAGCAAGGGGATTTGAACATGCTCAGGATTTTCGACTTCCAGGTGGCGGTCGCCGGTTTCGCACTGCACATGAATGGGTGCGTAGGTGAAAACCGAAAAAGAAATCTGGCCGCGGTCGCCAATCAGGAGGATGCGATCTTCTTTCACGCTTTCGTGAGCCACGAAACACCAAGTGCCCGAAGCCGGCATGCCGTCTGCGAATCTAAAAGCAGCGCTCACTGTGTCTTCCGTGGGGTAAAGTCCACCGCGATTGGCCGTGTAGCCGGTTGCTTCCACGATGGGGCCAAACAATTGCTGGAGCAAATCCAATTGGTGTGGGGCTAAGTCATAGAAATATCCCCCTCCCGCAATGTCCGGTTGGAGTCGCCAGGGCAAATCTGTCGAACGATAGTCGAGATCACGCGGGGGAACGGAAAAACGGATCTGGGCCGAGAGTACTTTCCCGATGGTTCCTTCTGCCAACAACTGCCGCACTTTGTCGAAGTAGGGTAGGTAGCGCCGATAATAAGCCACGAAACAAGGCCGTCTCACCTCTGCCGAGATATGATTTATGCGTAAGCAATCAGCATAGCTCGTGGCCAACGGTTTTTCTACGTACACTGCTTTGCCGGCTTTGAGGGCCATGATCGAAAAAATGGCGTGTGTGGAAGGCGGCGTGGCAATGTAAACCGCGTCGACGGAAGGATCCGTCACAAGGTTTTGGGCATCGGCGTACCAGTGGGGGATATCATGCCGTTCTGCGAAGGCACGAGCGCGAAGCCCGTTGCGGCTCATCACCGCCACGATTTCCGCATCCGACAACTCGGAGAAAGCCGGTAGCATCTTCAGCTCCGTGGCTTGTCCGCAGCCGATGAATCCCCACCGAATGGGTACATTTCTTTCCATGGATCTATTTTCTTCAGACTTTTCGCACAGCAGCGAAGGCGCATCGATGAATTTATCGTGCATCCCTCCCACGCGAGTCGCTCATCGGCGCGGCGTTTCCACATTAACCCGACGAGGCGCGGGCAAAGCTCGCCAAAATTAGAGTGTAGTGGGCAGCACAAATTTCTTACCTTCGCGAATGTAGATGTGATTCGGTCGGGGCGTACCGCTAACTCGTCGGCCGCTGAGTTCATAGAGGGGGGCGAATCGTCCGGCGTCCTCCGTCTTTTGCTGGTTGAGTCCCGTCACTGTGTAGTCGTCGTAGCTGAATGTCATCGTACTGTCCTCGTTTGTACGCATACCATAGAAGCGATGACGTGCATTCCCCTGATACCAAGACAAACGGGGAGAACTCTCGGTCGAAAATTCGATGACGTTGTTCAATCCCGGGTAGAAATCTCCACGATATTCTTCGAGTTTTTGGGCAACCGCGGCACTTTGCCACACATTGTCCGCGCGAACGATACTGCACCGCAGATGATTGCGATTCGTATTCACAGCATTCACTTCCCAGCGGTTGGGTTCGTAGTCAATATGGTAGAACAACATGCCGTGGCCGAGACCTTTGGGGAACCAGCGCGAGGGTTGCCGGTTTTCAAGTAGGTAGTATTCTGCGGAATTAGCCGGATTGCGCAATATATAAGCGTTCGGCGTGCCGGCAGCAGGCTTTGCCAACGGACTAATGCGGAGATGCCCGTTGGAAACCTTCAATTCGTCCGGTTGCAACCACCCCAAGCAAGCACGTTCGTAGGCGGAATAGCCCATCGGTGCGTAGCCATCATTCCAATATTGCCCGTAATCCATCACATCAAATAGGTCCGGCGTTTGGAAATCCAACGGATTCCCGCTGGTTGAATAGAAGTCAGGGAGCCCTAAGCAGTGAGAAAACTCATGACAGATGGTTCCTATGCCCGAATAGAACACTCGTTCCATACCGTTCAGTTGTGCTCTAATGATCTCATTACTACATGCGTAGGTGTCAATCGTCTGTCCATTGAAATGGAGCGCACTCAGTCCTGCGTCCGTGAGCGAATACTTATGTGGCCAAACCGTGTCTGCATTGCCACCCGTAGCCTCGCCTTCACCCGCATAGATAACGTAGACCTATTCCACTTCTCCGTCTCCGTCCCAGTCGTAGCGACGCCAGTCTACCTGTCCTTTGACGGCTTTACAAGCGTCGATAATCATCTGTGGCGCATTAGCATCGTTCATGTTCTGCGTGTGTTCACCGTAGTATTTATACGGATGAGCCAACTTCACGGGTCCAATGACATCAAAGGTAAGGTCGAACCTACCGTTGCTCTGGTCCTTGAAATAGTCGTGCACACTCCCGATAGCACCATTGTCGTTCTTATAACCCTCCTCGTTAAGCATCTTTTCATAGAGGGTCTTGATGTCAGACTCACGTGGTCGGAGTGTGAGAACATTCTGTGGATTGGTGAAGGACTTGTCCGAGAACTCCACTAAGATGACGAGTCCCTTCTTACTTCCCTCCCATGTTGTCCCATCACTGAGTCCGAAAGGCTTCGAGCTGACCTGCTGTTCCTTGTTTCTCTGCAGTTGTCTTACCTCCTCCAGAGCGGCTGCAGCGAGTTCCTCACGGCCGTGTCTGAGTTCTTTATTATGTGCCAGAACCGCCGAGGCCACCAACTGCTGGTCTACGATATGCGCATAGTAGTAGTTGCCATGATAGGGTACAAGGGGAATACCGTCCTCTGTCATGGCATAGTTAAAGTGCTCATCACCAACGGTCATCACCTTCAGTAACGTGCCATCGGCCTGCTTAACTGTTCGCCAAATCTTCATCGCTGGTATGGCAAACGACGATGATGCGATGAGCAATCCAGCAAGGAGTGTAAATATCTTCTTCATCTTCTTGTCCTTAAAATGATTTCTATTAGATTATTGATAAAATATAACTATCTCACAATAGATGGCTACAAAGATAAAGAAAAATATAGAGAAAGGAAAGGATTCGGTATGGTTTTCTGGCGGGGAGGGATGTTGGGTGATGGTTGTTAGGTGTTGATGATTAGTTAAAGATGGGTGGTGGGTGATAGGTATTGGCTGTAACGTTCTGTGTTATCGGTTGACTTAATGTCTCTGTGGGCCTTTGTGTGTTCTGTTCTTCTGTGTAAATCTGTGAGAAATAGAACAATTGCGAGACTCGCTGGGGAGTTCTTTCTCTCACAGAGCACACAGAGTTAACAGAGCCTTTTTGCGCACAGTATCGAGCACACAGAAGGCCTCCGGCATACAGAGTTCACAGAGCATTACTGCTAAAGAAGGGTGTTGGGTGATAGTTGTTAGGTGTTGATGATTAGCCATAGGGGTATCTCGGTGATTACGCCCCTCCCTTTGGGGGAGGGGAAGGGGGAGGGGCCTCTGACCCACAGAACGCCTCCGGCATACAGAGAACACAGAGCGTTTCAGCTTTCGTTGGGTGTGATGTATGTGAGAGAGGAGAGTTCATGTGATGATAAATAATCCTTACAACCCACCAAGCTGACAACCCTCACAACACGCATATATCATCATCTACAACCAAGGATATAACCCACAAGAAATCAGTGTGTTACGTTTTGCATTCGAGTATATGCCCTTCTTGCTCGTAGAAGATGCCCTTCTTGACGCAAGAAGGGCATGTTCTCGAACGTAGAAAAGCCTCTTCTTGTAGCATACTCAGCCTTTTCTCGAAAAGAGAAGGGAACAGCCTGCGAAATATCTTGACATTTCCTATTTACATGGTTAGTACTCTATCTCTCAAAGAGGACCTTTCTTTCTCTCACAGAGAAACACAGAAGAGCAGAACACACAAAGGCCCACAGAGACATTAAGTCAACCGATTTCACAGAACCTTATAGCCAACGTTAGCTAATCATCAACACCTAATACCCAACACCCAACACCCACCTTTAGCTATAACGCTCTGTGATATCTGTATGCCGAAGGCCTTCTGTGGGCTCGAAACGTTGGTTGAAAAGTTCTGTTAAATCTGTGAGTTCTGTGAGAGAAAAAACTCCGCAGCAAGTCTCAAAAATGTTCTTTTTCTCACAGATAACACAGAAGAACAGATTTCACAAAGGCCCACAGAGACATTAAGTCAACCGATTTCACAGAACCTTACAGCCACCTTTAGCAGTAACGCTCTGTGAACTCTGTATGCCGGAGGCGTTCTGTGGGCTCGAAACTGTGCGCAAAAAGGCTCTGTTAACTCTGTGCGCTCTGTGAGAGATAAAACTCCCCAGCGAGTCACATGTGTCTCATCTTTTAGCTAGGGTGCGTTCTATTTCTCACAGAAGAACACAGATGAACAGAACACACAAAGGCTCACAGAGACATTAAGTCAACCGATTTCACAGAACCTTACAGCCACCTTTAGCAGTAACGCTCTGTGAACTCTGTATGCCGGAGGCGTTCTGTGGGCTCGAAACTGTGCGCAAAAAGGCTCTGTTAAC
>CAJPJR010000055.1 GCA_905369775.1 Prevotellaceae bacterium UBA1746 | reverse complement strand
CGGTACGAAAACACGTTGTGGGGCAGTATGTTCACCACGTGGAACTGGGAGATGAGCGATATCGATCTTTCCGATGTGCCCGACGGCCATTATCTGTTGGTACCGGTGTGCCGCGAACTCGTGGCGCGCAAGCCCGACACCTTCAAGCCGTGGTATCCGATCAGATATGGCAACCGCATGAAATTGAGCGTGGCGGACGGCAAGCTGACTGTGGAAGACGAAATCGCCGGTGGCGCGCTGAGCGTTTGCCGCGACCCCGAATTGCTTTTCCCGGCCTATGCGGGTTCGGGCGATCCGGCACTGTTGACTTTCACCGTGCGCAATCCGAATGTCGATGAGATGCACGGCAACCTGAAAATGACCTTCACGCCGGTGAACGGCGGCGCGGAATATGTAGCGCCTTTCCGCCCGAGCAGCATTGTCTCCTTCCGCCGCTTGGCCGACACGCAAGTTGCGGTGGATTTCCCCACGAACTATTCGGACAACACGGGGAATCACGAGATGAAGCCCGGCCGCTACAAACTGAAGTTGGTGTTGGAAACGACCAACACGAAGGAGAAGCAACTCATTCCGCTCGGTGCCGATCGAGATTTTGAGATCGAAGTGTTGCCGTATCCCGATCTGCGGATTTTTGTCCGCAATGTCGATTACCTGATCGGGGGCAAAGAAGTGAACCAACAAATTTTTGATGTCGACAAAGACCGCGATCTGTCGATGCGCATCCACACGGAGGTGCGCGGCGACCAGCGGAAAGCCTATTGGGGACGCGTGTTCTATCGTTTGGTATGCCCCGAAACGGGCGAATCTGTCGATGCCGGTGTGGCGCGCAACGTGAGTTTGCAGCCCTTCGTACACAACCCGGAACAAAAGACGGCTGCCAAAATCGACGTCTCGCGCTTGAAGCCGGGCTGCCGCTATGAAGTGCACGTGGAAATCGAAGACGGCAACGGCCGTCGCGAGATTTGGACGAACGATTCGCCTCGCGCGCAGTTGATGGTGGTGAAGAACGACGACACGCCGACGCCGGACCGGCCGGTTCAACCCGTCGTTCCGCCTACGCCCGCCGAACCCGTCGTGCCCAATGTGCCGAAAGCCGCACAAGTGGTGCTGGATTCGACGCAAATCAAGGTACATGTGGACGACATCTTCAACCTCGCCGCCAAAGTCTTGCCGGCCACGGCCGCTCAGCAGTTGACTTGGCAATTGAGTGAGCCGGGCATCGTGGATATGTTGGGCGGTGGAAGTTTCAGAGCCTTGCAAAAGGGCGAAGTCACCATCACCGCTTTGGCGCTCGACGGCAGCGGTGCGAAGGCCGAATGCCGAGTGACGGTGGTCGGCCCCACGACTTTGTCCGCTCAGTCCGCAAGCACTCGCCCGTATGTGGAGTGGAGTGGCTCGCACTTGTTGTTGTGTGGCGTGCAGCGCGGAGTTCGCGTTCGGTTGTGCACCCTCGAAGGGCGAACGCTGCGCACCGTGGTCGCCACCGGTGCCCCTCTCCGCTTCGAGTTCGGCCCCATGCGTGGCCTCTTCTTGCTCGAAACGTCCGACGGCTTCCGCCAAAAGATTGTACGATGAACGATCAGACCGATGAATCATCGGTCGGGCAAAAATAAAACGTCCCGCTCTCCATTGGAGGGCGGGACGTTTTGTGTGTTGGACTCGCGGTTATTTCACTTCGAGCTGTGCACCGGGCTTGAACTTCACCACTTTCTTAGCGGGGATGGTGATTTCTTGCTTGGTGGCGGGATTGATACCCTTGCGCTCAGCACGTTCGCTGATAGAGAAGGTGCCGAATCCGAGAAGTGTAACCTTATCTTCTGCCTTGATGGCGTCTGCGATCGAATCGAGGGTGGCATTGACAGCTGCCTTGGCTTGATCTTGAGTCAAGTTGGCCTGCTTAGCCACTGCATTGACGAGTTCAGTTTTATTCATATTATCGTGTCTTAGAATTATAGTGCTAAGGAGATAGTTCCCTTGTAGGTGCAAATATATTGTAAGTTGGTTTGGTGCGCAAATAAAACGTGCTTTTTTTGCCGCAACGCGATGAAAATGGAGCGTTTTGCTCCTGCCGACAGACGAAAATGCCCCGTGCGTCGAGCCGGTCAGCGCACCACGGCCACTTTGGCGGTGGCACCTTTCGAGCCGTCGGCCGTGGAAATGTGGAAATAATATACACCCGAAGCCACCATCACCCCACGACTGTCGCGCCCATCCCAGCGGAACAGACCGCCTTGGCTGCGACCGGCAAAGACCAGCGCGCCGGAGGTCGTGGTCACGCGCACATCGGCATCGGCTGTCAGGCCGTCGAGGGTCACTTGGCGTTGCAATGTGGGACGAAATGGGTTGGGGTACACCCGAAGTTGGCTCCGATTGAGCTGTTCGTTCGGCTCCGACGCATCGCCTTCGTAAGAGAGTATCCCCACGTCGGTCGAAATCATCACGCTCCCATCCGTGGGGTGACAAGCGATGCTCCAGATATTGTCGGAAAACAGCGGAGAGTTGTTCGCTTTGAAGTGGTGGATGGTTTTCACCCCGTCGGGTGAGAGGAGATAGACGCCGTCGCCCTGCGTGCCGATCCATTTGCGGTTGGCGCCGTCCACGGCAATGGCCGTGATGGGAACGCCAGCGAGCAGATAGTCGGCATAATCGGTGCCGTCGTTGCGGGGCACCTTGATTTGCGTGACGTGGAAATCGTTGTCAAACCAGGTTTTCGGGTCGTCGACCACGAAAACGCCTTCGTTGGTGCCGAGCCATATCGCCCCGTCGCGGTCCTGCGCCATCGACAGTCCTTGCGAGAAGGAACAAGGCGTGCCGTCTTGATTGAGGAAAGTGGTGCGATAGCGCGACACATCGTCGTTGGTGTTGTCGACGGTGCCGTTATAGTCCAGACAAAGGAAGCCCCCGTTGTGGTTCGACACGGTGCGGCGCGAGGTCACCCACAGGCGCCCGTCGCGATCGATCATGGTTTTCTCCAGTGTCGGTGCGTTGTCCAGTTCTTTTTGGTACAATCCTTTCCACGTTCCGTCCGGCCGCAGCGCCCAGAGAGCGGTGTCGGCACTATTGTTCAGCACAAACAAGTTGCCCGCACGGTCAAAGATGGCTCCGTCGGTGCGCACATACGACGCCGCCGCGGGAGAACCGTTTTTCACCGCCGAGACCAGCGGAGAATTATTGTACGTATATTGTTGTGTGGGGCTTGTCTTGTCGTAAAGATAAATGCCCGTTCTCCCCGTGGTCACGACGAAACGATTTTCGTCGTTGGGCGATTGCGCCACAGAAGTGGCATTCTCAAACGGGGCGCGCACGAAACCTTTCTCCTCGGTGGGCGTTTCGAAAAACGTCCATCGGCCCGACTCGTAGATCATCGTCATTTGCGGCGTGTCGACGCGGTCGTAGGGATCGAGGCGTCCGCAGGCAATGAGAAGCCGGTTGCCGCTTTGCCGCATGAAATAGCCTCTGTCATACCGCGGCCCGTAGCCGCCGACGTGCGCTGTGGCCGTTGTGAAATCGAAAGTCGTACCGTTGAGCGGCACACGGACGAATCCCTCGCCGTCGCGGCCGATCCAGAAGCCGCCTTTCCCGTCGCTTTCCAACCAGTGGATGCCGCTTTGCAGAGTCGTCGCCGTGGGCGTCGCCGAGTCGTCGTCGAATTGCAGCAGCGTACGGTCGTTGTAGCCGAACGCCTTCCCGTCGATGCCCGTGCTCAGGCGGTCGAGGGCGAGCAAATCGACGCGTGCGAAGTCGTTCGTTCCCGCTTTCTCCACCAAGTCCGCCGCAATGCGCCACGTACCCACAAATCCCGGTTGACCGCCGGGTACATTGAGGTAGAGCACGCGCGTAGTGGCGGCAAGCAGCTTCACCGGATGCGCAAAAATGTTGTTCCAGAGCGAAGGATCGGAGAAATTCTGTTGCACGCCGATCGTTTTCAAACCCTGATCGGTGGCCACTGCCAGCCGGTTGCCCACGCGTGCCACGTCATTGCAGGCCGCCATGGGGAAATGCCCTTTGATCTCTGCGCGGGTGAGATCGATCCACACAAAACCCTTGTTGGTGGTGACGAAAGCGTCGTCTCCTTGCACCCGCAATTGGTTCACCGTCAAATTTTCGTTCGTGGCCTGTTTGATGGCGCGGAGGTTCACCAATTGCCCGTCGCGCGGACGGTAGAGATCGATGTTGCCGTTGCGATAAAGCAGCACCAACCAGCCCCGAGTCTGGGAGTAGCCGATGTGTAGAATCTGTTTGTCCGACAAACCTGCACTGACGCGGTCCACAAAGGCGACGGCATCATTTTCGGTGTCGTAAATGAGCAAGTTCTCGCCCATCAACGCATAGAGATAGGGCCCCGTCGTGGCGCAGGCCGTGCCGTCGTGGTAGGCCAAATGCGGCGTCCAGCGGTCGGGGAGGGCGCCCTGTGCGGTCGGCGACCCGACAAACAGGAGGCCTAAGACGAGGAGAGCAAAGCACTTTTTCATAAGTGGAAGAGAAATCAGTGAGGATCGAGTTGTTCGAGGAAGGCGCACAACTTTTGTACGGCACGTGCTCGGTGCGAGAGGCGATTTTTCACCTCGACACCCAATTCCGCAAAGGTTTTCCCCGTGTCTTCCGGCGAAAATACGGGGTCGTAGCCGAAGCCTTCGGTGCCGCGACGCGTTTCGGTGATGTGTCCGTCCACACGCCCTTCGAATAGGTGCTCTTCGCCCCCGATAATCAGCGCAATGACGGTGCGGAAATGCGCCCCGCGGTCCGTGGCACCTTGTAATTCACGCAGCAATTTGTCGACGTTCGCCTCATTGTCGTTGCGATCGGGGTAGGCATAGCGCGCAGTGTGCACTCCCGGTTGTCCGCCGAGCGCATCAACTTCCAAACCGGTGTCGTCGGCAAAGACGTCGAGGCCGTGGCGCTCGTGCACAAAGCGCGCTTTGAGCAGTGCATTGCCCTCGAGCGTGTCGGCCGTTTCGGGAATGTCTTCGTGGCAGTCGATGTCGGCCAGCGAAACAATTTCGAATTTGTCGCCCACCACGGCGGTGATTTCTTCGAGTTTGTGGGCGTTGTTGGTCGCAATGACGAGACGTTGTTTCATAGGTTGGGGGGAGGAAAGTCGTTGTTACTTGTTGCGTCCGGCCGTGCTGGCAGCTTGGTCGCTGGCCACCTTGGCCTTCATTTTTTCTATTTCGGCGCGATCTCTGTCGGCATTGGCGCGCAGTTTGATGCGGTCGAATCCGTAGCCGAACACTCCCGAGGCCCGTGTTTGACTGACGAAGGCATTCGGGTCGATCGAGAGGATGATCCGGAAAATCGTGTTGGCTTCTCGGCGTTTGGCGAGCACGATCAGCACCTTCCGCTCCTGCTTGGTGTACCAACCTTGGCCGTTGAGCACCGTCACGCCGCGGTGCAAACTGTTGATGCCCGATGCAATTTCATCGTATTTGTCGGAGAAGATGAGAAATTGCACCGACTGCCGACCGCTGTTCACCACATAATCGATGATCATCGTGCTGCAAATCAGCGTGGTGTAGCCGTAGAGCAACGTTTGCAAGTTACTGTGGGGCAGGAAGAGGGAGGAGGTGATGATGCCCACGTCGCAGAGCATGATCATCGTGCCGAGCGACACATTGCGGTGCTTGTTGATCATGGCTGCAATCACGTCCGTTCCGCCCGTCGATCCGTTGCGGAGGAACACCAGTCCCATGCCGATGCCGATGAATCCCGCGCCAAACACGGCGCTCATAAAGGCATTGTCCGTCACGATGGGGAGTTTGACGTGCGCGTTGTAGCCCGCCGGAAACAGTTCGGGGTTCGTGGCCCAAAGGTATTGCATGACCCATTCCACCAGCGAGAGCAGCGCCGTGAGCGCCGCCACGGCATAGATGGTTTTCAGGCAGAAACGCCACGAAAGCACATAGAGCGCCATGGCGAGTAGCACCGCATTGGCCAGAAAGAAGGTGTATTGCACTTTCCACCAGCCCGTGGCGTAGAAAATCACAGCGCCCAGTCCGGTGGTGCCGCCCGGCGTGATCTCGTGCGGCATGAGAAAACAAGTGAAGCCCACGGCATAGCAGAGCAAGCCAAATGTGATGATCAGGTAGTCCTGAAATTCGAGCCACCAGTTGATTTGAAAGGAGCGCGACATGGTCATTTGAGGGTAAATTCCCCCTCACCACGTGGGCAGTGAGAGGGAAGTGAAAATTGTGAGTGAGTTTATTTCTTCAGTACGATGTTCACGATGCGTCCAGGCACCACAATCACCTTGGCCACCGTCATGCCGTCGAGATATTTCTGGCTCTGTTCGGCTTCGAGTGCCGCCTTTTCGATGGTTTCTTTCGTGGCGTCGGCCGGGAAATCGAGGGTGAAGCGCGTCTTGCCGTTGAAGGAGATGCCGAGCGTCACCGTTTCTTCTTTGAGCAGCGACTCGTCGAAGGCCGGCCATGCGGCGTCGCACACCGTGGTGTCGTGACCGAGGCGGTGCCAAAGTTCTTCGGCCATGTGAGGAGCGAAGGGAGCGAGAAGGACCACGAAGGCTTCAAGCACTTCGCGCGAGGTGCACTTTTGTTGTGCCCATTCGCTCACGGCGATCATGAAGGCCGGCACCGACGTGTTGTAGGCAAACACCTCGACGTCCTCCGTCACCTTTTTGATCAGCTTGTGGAGCGTCTTGAGATTCTCCTTCGTCGGCGCCGTGTCGGTCACTGCCCAATCTTCGCCGCGGAAGAAGAGGTTCCAAGCCTTTTTGAGGAAACGGAAGCAGCCGTCGATGCCGTTGCTGTCCCAGGGTTTGCTCTGGCTGATGGGGCCGAGGAACATTTCGTAGAGGCGCAGCGTGTCGGCGCCATATTTCTCGACGATCAAGTCGGGGTTCACCACGTTGAACATCGACTTCGACATCTTCTCTACCGCCCAACCGCAGACGTATTTGCCGTCTTCGAGCACAAATTCAGCATCGGCATATTCCGGTCGCCAAGCTTTGAAGGCTTCGGTGTCGAGCACGTCGGCCGAAACGATGTTCACGTCCACGTGCAGCGGCGTCACCTCGTATTGATCCTTCAGCCCGTGGCTCACGAAGGTGTTCGTGTCCTTGATGCGATAGACAAAGTTCGAACGCCCCTGGATCATGCCCTGGTTCACCAGCTTGCGGAAGGGCTCATCCTTCGGGCAAACGCCGAGGTCGAAGAGGAACTTGTTCCAGAAACGCGAGTAGATCAAGTGTCCCGTGGCGTGTTCCGAACCGCCCACATAGAGATCCACCTGCTGCCAGTAGTCGGCAGCCTCCTTGCCCACGAGCGCCGTGTCATTGTGCGGATCCATGTAGCGGAGATAGTAGGCCGACGATCCGGCAAAGCCCGGCATCGTGTTCAGTTCAAGGGGGAAAACGGTCTTGTGGTCGATGCGCACATTGTCCGTCACGCATTGTGCCGCCTCGTCCCACGCCCAGCGTGTCGCATTGCCGAGGGGCGGTTCGCCCGTCTCGGTGGGGAGGAACTTCGTCACCTCCGGCAATTCGAGCGGGAGGCACTCTTCCGGCACGAGATGCGGCATGCCGTCTTTATAGTACACGGGGAAGGGTTCGCCCCAATAGCGCTGACGGCTGAAAATGGCGTCGCGCAAACGGTAGTTCGTCTTCACGCGTCCCAGCCCGTGCGCTGTGACAAAAGCTTTGGTGGCGGCGATGGCCTCTTTCACCGAAAGCCCGTTGAGCGAGAAGCCCTCGCGGGTGGTCACTCCGGCGCGGGGCGAATTGGTCACGGTACCTTCTTTCGCGTCGAAGCTCTCTTCGCTCACATCCGCGCCCTCGATGAGCGGCACGATGGGGAGGTCGAAGTGACGGGCGAAAGCATAGTCGCGGCTGTCGTGTGCCGGCACCGCCATGATGGCCCCCGTGCCGTAGCCCGCCAGCACATAGTCCGAAATCCACACCGGGATTTCTTCGCCTGTGAAGGGGTTCACCGCATAGCTACCCGAGAACACGCCGCTCACCCGTCGGTCGGCGATGCGTTCGCGTTCCGTGCGCTTGGCCGTGGCGGCCACATAGGCTTCCACCTCTTCGCGGCGGTCGGCCGTGGTGAGTTGCGCCACGAGTTCGCTTTCCGGAGCGAGCACCATGAAGGTCACCCCGAAAATCGTGTCGGCACGCGTGGTGAAGATGGTGAACTTCACGTCGCTGTCCTTCACCGCAAACTCCATCTCCGTGCCTTCCGAACGACCGATCCAGTTGCGTTGCGTTTCTTTGATCGAATCGGTCCAGTCGAGTTCGTTGAGTCCGTCGAGCAGTCGGCCGGCATAGGCACTGACGCGCAGACACCATTGCTTCATCTTCTTCTGCACCACGGGGTGTCCGCCGCGTTCCGAAACGCCGTCCACCACTTCGTCGTTCGCCAGCACCGTGCCGAGCGCCGGACACCAGTTCACCATCGTCTCGCCGAGATAGGCAATTCGATAGTTCATCAGCACCTCTTGACGCTGCACGTCGCTCATGGCGTTCCACTCGTCGGCGGTGAACTGCAGGGGCTCACTTTCGGCCGCCGTGAGACCGTCGGTGCCGTGGGCTGCAAAATGCGCTTCCAGCTCCGAGATGGGGCGCGCTTTCTCTGCCGCGGTGTCGTAGTAGGATTTGAACATGCGCTCAAAAGCCCATTGCGTCCACTTGTAGTATTCGGGCGAGCAGGTGCGCACCTCGCGCGACCAGTCGAAGGAGAATCCGATTTTGTCGAGCTGTTCGCGGTAGCGGGCAATGTTTTGCGCCGTGGTCACCGCCGGGTGCTGTCCGGTTTGAATGGCATACTGCTCAGCAGGCAGCCCGTAGGCATCGTAGCCCATGGGATTGAGCACATTGTCGCCGCGCAGACGACGATAGCGTGCATAGATATCGGAAGCGATGTAGCCCAGCGGGTGACCGACGTGCAGGCCGGCGCCCGAAGGGTAGGGAAACATGTTGAGGACGTAGAATTTCGGGCGATCGCTCGAGAGCTTCGCCGTGTAAGTGCCTTCGCGAGCCCACGTCTCGCGCCACCGCTTTTCGATGTCTCTGAAATTATATTCCATTTTGCTGTCGTTGTATCTCGGTATATAGCTGCAAAGTTACGCCAACTGTGAGGAGCAAACAAGAAAAAAAGCTGTTTTTTCGCTTCGCCGATCTGGAGAGGAGCTGTGTAGTGAATCTTTTCCTGAAAGTGGGTTTTTGAGTCTCGTTTTATTTTTTTGTGGATTTGTTTGGTTCTTTGCCTGCATTGTTGTAAGTTTGCGGAGGACATAAATCTGTGAACATGGGAAATGATGTTCTCAATAGTCTTGATCCTTTTGATAGGCGATGTGCTTGTTGTGAATCGCAAACAACCGATCACATAGCGTGGCATTTTAGCCAGTGTCTATTGAATCCTTAAAAATAGCGCTTATGTACAGATTCTTAATTCTCATTTTCGCCCTCATGCTCATGGCTTGTGACAACGACACCCCGCAAGAAAAACCACGTGAGCAAGAAAAGCACGAAGTGCCAGTGCCGAAGCCCAAACCCCAATTCGACGAAGTGGGCGAACGCATTTGGTACGGACAAACTCCCGCCATGCGGTTGGACTCGACCGACTATGGCGCCGGCCTCATCTGGGTGTTGGAGATGCGCACGTCAAGTATTCCCAAGCAACGTTTCGACAGTCTTTTCAAACAAACCGTTTGGGAAATCAAAGACATTTGTGCCGTGGAAACAGACTTGAGTCTGGCGAAGAAAAATCCCGGGATCATGGGATGGGTTACTACGACGGAATTCACTTGCCGCAACGGCGTCATCTTGCTGCACAGGCAGGGTATCAATGTTAACCATGTGGATACGGTGAACTACGTCTACGACGAGGTTGGCAACGAGATTGTGCTCGAAGGCACCGGAATAAGATGGTCTGTGCTGCGTCTCAACAAAAATGCAGTCGAATTTTTGCAGCGAGGTCGCACCATGTGGGGACCTTTCGATTGGTACTACGGGCGCAACAGCGGACGTTCGGAAGTCACGTTGGAGGCGAAGTAGACGGAAACTTTGAATGAACTTCATGTCAAACTGCAACTGGGCGTGCCCCTGTTGCAGTTTTTTTGTCGGCAATTCTGAGGCAGCAAATGCGGCTCATCTTGCTCCCCATCCGTTGGATGGCACCGGTATGAGTACTGCAGAAATATTTTTTTTTCTACGGCGGCGTCCGTGTTCTTAGAATCGGGTATAGAGGTTAAATGTCGGACAAAGCAAATGTTTCTTTATCCAATTCCAAATAGAGGTAAGGACATTTCCTCCATAAATACTTTGGAGTTCTTGCTCCGTAAGCAAGCGCATATGATTGTTTGTCATTCTATCGAGGAATTATGAGTTGTGTGCCTGATAGTAAGTGTAAAATTAGGAATCAGGAATGAAATAATCAAAACTTTCCTACTGATATTTTTTCGTTGTCTGAATTCTTTTCTTCCTTTTGGCCAGAAAGTATTATCTTTGCATCATACAATTACATTCTCTTCTATCATTATCCCCTAGATGCCCCTTGCTATATGATAAATCGCATTCTTGTTCTCTTTTCAATAACCATTGTATCTATTCTCAGCTCGGCAGCACAAATACCCATAACATCGAAGAATAACTGGATGTATGTAGATGCCATGCTATCGTCTAAAGAGAAAAACGTCCACACCTCGGCAATTATTGATACTGGGTGTACCTATTGTTTGATAGACTCCACCTTTGCCGCAGATTTACAACTCTCTACTATCGATACTGTGTTTGTAAGCTACAGCACGCAAAAGCCTCCGGTGTCAGCATCTCGAGTAAACTTACCCCAACTTGCTATTGGAGAGAAAGTGTATAACAATGTTTTATGCGTCATCGTGGACTTGCAAGGAAAGTTCAAGGAATATGCCCCCTCCTTTATCATTGGTGCAGATATCATAAGAAGAGACTTGTGGAACATAGACCTTAAAAACAATGTTTTATCGTTCCTCACAGAATTACCACAGCAAAAGCAGAAGATAAAATGGGCAAGCCGGAAAGCCAGATTTCCTAATGAAATCATTCTTAAGGCAGAAGTTAATGGCAAAAAGGGATACTTCTTATTTGATACTGGCAGTAGAAGAAATATGCTTCCTCTGTCTTTAGGTATAGCCGCAACTAAAAATCAACAAGAGCAAACGGCTAATATTGCAGAATCCTTGAGCATAAAAGAGCTACAAGTTGTTGAGCAGGCACAACTAAAAGTTGGCTTTATTGATAAGGTAATAGACATGTTTTTTACTCCCGAGAAAGAAGGTTATCTCAATGCACAATTCCTATGGGACAAGTCTATTGTTCTAGACTACAAGAACAAATGTATATTCATTTTAGATTGAAGGCGAATAAAAAGATATGACACAAAGGCGAGATACAGTTTAACTGTATCTCGCCTTTGTGTGTCTTGAGAAAGAATTCTCAGATCGTAAAAGAGCCCCTACCCCCTCCGTTAGGACCAATTTGAGGTTCATTCTCTACGTAGAGAGTAAAATGCTTTTAAGCCAATTCCAGACAGAAGTAGAGGTATTACCTCCATAATGACATAGAGTTCTTGCTCCGTAAGCAAGCGCATATGATTTATACTTTTCTATTATTATCCACGAAATACCTCCTATTGTATGACAAATCGCTTTCTTATACTCTTTTCGGTAACCATCGTTTCTGTTCTCAGCTCAGCAGCACAAATACCCATAACATTTAAAAACAACTGGATGTATGTAGATGCATCTTTTTCATATGGCGATAAGAGTTTTCCAATTTCTGCAATGATAGATACAGGATGCACCTATTGTGTTATAGATTCAACTTTTGCCGTAGATTCTTGTGGAATTACGCCCCAGAATCCTGATTATAATGGATATAACACATCGCGAGATAGAACTCGTATTTTCTACACCACAATTCCTATTTTATGTGTGGGAGGAAAAGAGTTCACAGAAGTCAAGTGCGCCATAATAGATTTGTCTGGTAAGTTCCAAACAAATCATCGCTTTATCATTGGAGCAGATATCTTGAGCAAAGAGCTATGGAAATTCAATCTCAAGAGTTGCATCTTAGAATGTTTAGATAAAAATTCCTCACTCTCCTATAAGAGCGTTATTACTTGGGACAAGCGTAGTGCCTTATTCTATAATGGTATTGTGTTAAAAGCCAAAGTAAATGGCAAGAAGGCATTTTTCCTCTTTGATACAGGTTCTCGCTATAATCAATTACCCAAGGAGGTGGGTATTCTACCTACTGATACAATCGTAAAAGAATTTGCTAACATTGCAACACCCATAGTATGGAAAAATAGAGAAAGAGTCCAAGCAGCACAGTTGTCACTTTCTTCTATAAACTTGCCAATAGACTTTCTACTGACAAATGAATCTATAGGCTATCTTAATGTAGAGTTTCTACTTGATAGAGCCTTTATTATAGACTATACTAAGAAAAGGGTTTTGCTCGTAGAGTAAGATTGTGCAACAAGAGAGCCTGCATATGAGGCTCTCTTGTTGCTTTTAAAACGTCTGGGTAAAAGTAAGGTTCATCCGACATTTGGAGTGATGCGGCAATCGTGCAGCGCATATAGCCTTAGCTGAAAATACCTTTCATCCCTGAAACCAAAAACATCAGTAAAGAAACACCCGAAATGAAACAGCTCATTTCGGGCATCAGAAACATCACAAAGCGTGTGTGGACAACGGCACGGACACATCGCCACCTATTCGAGGGAGAACTCGACCTTACAGGGAGAAAGGTCTGCGATAAAGGCTCTTTCTTTCTCCTCGAGCCTTACAGGATTATCGGGATAAAGGCATTTTTCCATACACGCAAATTGCGGGGGAAAATACTTTATCGATTGTCTGACCTGCAACGAATTTTGTAAGAGAATTATTGGAGATAAAGCATTCGCAAGAGCTGTTTTCTTACCGTTTTATTCGCCTTCCTCCCTATAAAGGAGTACATTTGCGGTAAATTCCATAATGTACAACTTATGAGACAGAAAATTACTTTAATCACATTTGGAG
>CAJPJR010000054.1 GCA_905369775.1 Prevotellaceae bacterium UBA1746 | reverse complement strand
ATGTATGTTTCTTGGATTCAGACCAAGGCGCAGCAGGGGAACTTAAATTAAACAGGAACTCTGGTCGGTGGTAATCGAATGCTGTATAAGTTCAAGGGAAACGCCGCAGAATCTGCGGCGTTTTTTGCTGTATAATGCCGGATCGTGGGTCGTGAGTGCGCGTTTTGCTATTTCCATTTCGCTTTTTCTCGCGAAATGCTTCCTTGCCGATGATTTTTTTGTATCTTCGCTTTATCATCTAAAAACAAACTCCGCAATGGAACAGCAACTCAAAGACATCGTATCCCATTTCGCCATTGAGGGCGAAGTGCGTGACATCCATCCCCTCGGCAACGGGCTGATCAACACCACCTACGCCGTGGAAACCGAAGGCAACGGCACCGACTACGTGCTGCAAAACGTCAATGTAGCCATCTTCCCCGACATCGATCTGCTGATGAACAACATCGTCGAAGTCACCGGCCACATTCGCCAAAAGCTCGAAGCCGCCGGCACCCCCGATATCGACCGCAAAGTGCTCCGTTTTGTGCCCGCCCAGGACGGCAAATACTACTACCACGACGGTGAGAAATATTGGCGCGTGATGGTGCTCATCCCCGACACCACCTCCAAGAGCGGCGTGAGCGTGGAGAATGCCGCCATTGTCGGCGAAACCTTCGCCCAGTTCCAGTCTATGCTCGCCGACCTCCCCGCACAGCTCGGCGAACCCATCAAGGACTTCCACAACATCGAGTTCCGCATTCAGCAACTCAATGACGCTGTGGCCGACAACAAAGCCGGCCGTGTCGACGAACCCGCCGTGAAAGCCCTGCTCGACGAAATCCGCAAGCGTGAGCAAGAAATGACCAAGAGCGAACGCCTCTTCCGCGAAGGCAAGCTGCCCAAGCGCATTTGCCACTGCGACACGAAGGTGGACAACATCCTCTTCGACCGCGACGGCAACGTGCTTTGCGTCATCGACCTCGATACCGTGATGCCCTCGTTCATCTTCTCCGACTTCGGCGACTTCCTTCGCACGGCCGCCAACACCACGCGCGAAGACGATCCGAACCTCGACAATGTGTCGTTCCGTTTCGACATCTTCGAAGCCTTCGCCGGCGGTTACCTCAAGGGTGCCCACGGTTTCCTCACCGAGCTGGAAATCGAAAATCTGCCCTACGCTACGGCACTCTTCCCCTACATGCAGGGCGTGCGTTTCCTCACCGACTATCTGAACGGCGACACGTACTACAAGATCACCCACCCCTCGCACAACCTCGAGCGCGCCGCCAATCAAATCCGCCTGTTGCAGTGCGTCGAAGAGGCCACTCCGCGCATGGAAGCCTTCATTCGCAAGCAGCTCGGTTGATTCGCACCGTGATTTTCTTTTCTTTCCGCCTCAGCACTTGCACTGCCCTGCGAGTGCCGGGGCGGTTTTGTGTTTCCGCAGGCGCACATCGCGTGCGCTTTCCTCATACCTAACTGACGTCCATGGCTTGTACTCCTGAATTTGTCGATTTCGTCGCCACACAACTGGCTGACGCTGGCGTAGTGCGCGTGCGCAAAATGTTTGGCGACCACTTGCTCTATGTCGATGAGAAACCCGCTGTGTTGCTCTGCGACAATGTGGCCTATGTGAAGATGCACCCGGCGCTCGAAGCGTGCATGGCCGACGCCGAAACCGGCACTCCCTACCCCGGCGCGAAGTTGCATTACATTCTCGATGTTTCGCACCGTGCAGAAGCCCTGCGTGTAGTCAAAATTCTGGCCGAAGTGCTGCCCCTTCCGCGGCCGAGAAAAAAGCGTTGAAAAAGCTGCTTCTCGCGTGCCCGCGTACGCGCGCGCGTCAGGAGGTTTTTGTTTTTTGCCTTCACTTCTTCACCCGTATGCCGCAACTTGTTGTGTCATAGTTCGATAGGGGTGAAGGTTTTTCGAATTGAGGTTCACTCTCGAGGTGAAGACAAAAAAGTGGGTTGATGTTCACCCCAAAATGCCTGCCGTTCAGGCGAAAAAGTAGGACCGGTGAAGGGTGAAGAGGAAAAACGAAAACTTGCTGAGGCGCGCGTATCACGCGCGTGCGCACGAGGCGTTGCTTCACCTTCACCAGTGGGCGATCCGCGACACGGAGCCGGAACAGAAAACGCGGGACGAATCGAGCAATTCGTCCCGCGTTTTTGTCGAGAAGCGGCGTGTTTTCCTTCCCCTGCGGGAAGTCGACGACGGTTTCGGTTTTCACACCGGTTCGCCGTCGGGCGAATATTCCTGATAGAGGAAATCGTTGTACGGGTATTTCTGCACATGGAGTTCGCGCACCCGTGTGTAGAGCAGTTCACGCAGTTCGTCGATGTTCTGCTTTTGGCGCGCAGAAATGAAAATCACGTCCGACACCGCGCCGGCGCCCGGATGGCGGGCTTCGGCGGTGCCAGCGGCGCGTGCCATCCACGTTTGCATGAGCTCGGGCAATGGAATGTTTTCCTTGCCCGCCGGTGTGAGATCGTTCGGATCTTTCGGCGTGAAAGTGTAGGCGTCCATCTTGTTGAAGATCAAAATCTGTGGTTTGTCGGCACAGCCCAAGTCGCAGAGCGTGCGGTTCACCACTTCGATTTGTTCTTCGAAATCCGGGTGACTCACGTCGACCACATGCACGAGCAGGTCGGCTTCGCGCGTCTCGTCGAGGGTCGATTTGAACGACTCCACGAGGTCGGTCGGGAGTTTGCGAATGAAGCCCACGGTGTCGGCCAGCAGGAAGGGCAGGTTGCTCACCACGACTTTGCGCACCGTCGTGTCGAGGGTGGCGAAGAGTTTGTTTTCGGCAAAGACGTCGCTTTTGGACAGCAGATTGAGCAGGGTCGATTTTCCGACGTTGGTGTAGCCGACGAGCGCCACGCGCACCATTTTGCCGCGATTTTGTCGCTGGGTGCGTTTCTGCTTGTCGATTTCGGCCAGTCGTTCTTTGAGGAGCGACATGCGGTTGAGGATGATGCGGCGGTCCATTTCGAGCTGCGTCTCGCCCGGGCCGCGCAGTCCCACGCTACCGCCTTTGCCACCGCCGGCGCCGCCCGATCCACCTCCTTGGCGTTCAAGGTGCGTCCACAGGCGCTGCAGGCGCGGGAGCATGTAGCGATATTGCGCCAATTCCACCTGCGTCTTGGCGTTGGCGGTTTGGGCCCGCATGGCAAAGATGTCGAGGATGAGCGAGGTGCGGTCGAGAATCTTGACCTGCAGCGCGGCTTCGATGTTGCGGAGCTGTTTGGCCGAGAGTTCGTCGTCGAAGATCACCATGCCCACGGGCTGAGGCTTCTCTTCGTCGGCCGGCCAGAGCGGATCTTTCTCCGCCTCGTCGGCCGCCTGTTCGCATTCTTCGATGTATTGACGAATCTCTTCGAGCTTGCCTTTGCCCACATAGGTGACGCTGCTGGGGCCGTCGATGCGTTGGGTGAAGCGGCGCACAGTCTGCGCGCCCGCCGTTTCGGCGAGAAACTCCAGTTCGTCGAGATATTCGTTGGTCTTCCGCTCGTCCTGCGTCTTGGTGATGAGAGCGACCAAGACGGCGGTTTCGGCACGAGCTTCGGTGTGGATGAATTCTTTCATGTGAAAATGAGCGTTCTATTGCTGTGAAGTTTTCCCCGCTGGCGGGGAGTGCCAATCGGCACGTAGTGCGGACAAAGGTACGATAATTTTCGTAAGTGTAGAGCATATTGTCGTGTTAAGTGTAGGTTGACCGCTCGAAGTGCAAAATGCGTGCGGTGCGGCGGGCAGAAATCGCGTCGTGAGCGCGCTGAAAAACGCATGCGCCGCCTCCCGCCATGTCAAATTATTTTCGTAAGTTTGCAGGCAAAGCAAAGCTCATGAACGCACCCCGCATACTTCTCATCTACACCGGCGGAACAATCGGCATGCTCGAGAATCCCGTCACGGGAGCGCTCGAGGCCTTCGATTGGGAGCACATCAGCAATTTCGTGCCGGAACTGGAACGCTTTCACTACGACATCGACACCGTCACGTTCGGCCCCCCGATCGACTCGTCGGACATGGAACCGAAATACTGGTGCCGCATGGTGGAAATCATAGCACAAAACTACGAACATTACGACGGTTTTGTGCTGCTGCACGGCACCGATACGATGGCTTTCACGGCATCGGCTTTGAGTTTCATGCTCGAAAACCTCGACAAACCCGTCGTGGTGACCGGCAGCCAGCTGCCCATCGGACAGCTGCGTACCGACGGGAAGGAAAACCTGCTCACCGGCATCGAAATCGCCGCGGCGCGTCACGCCGACGGTTCGCCGGTGGTGCCCGAGGTGTGCATCTTCTTTGAAAACCGCCTCTTGCGCGGCAACCGCACCACGAAAATCAATTCGGAAGGGTTCAACGCCTTTCGTTCCTTCAACTATCCTGCTTTGGCGCATGCCGGTATCCACATCCGGTTCGAAGAGCCCTACATTTTGCGGCGTCCCACGGCAGCGGCCTTCCGCCCGTCCTGCCAACTCGACACGCACGTGGCCATTCTCACCCTTTTCCCGGGGATCCGTGAGGAAGTGGTGGCCGCAGTGGCCAACATTCCCGGATTGCGCGGGTTGGTGCTCAAAACCTACGGCGCCGGCAACGCGCCGCGCAAGCCGTGGCTCTACGAGCAATTGACGGCGTTGTGTCAGCGCGGCGTGGTGATCGTCAACACATCGCAGTGCGCCACAGGCGCGGTCGACATGGGACGCTACGAAACCTCGTTGCGCCTCATCGAGGCCGGGGTGCTCAACGGGCGCGACATGACGGTCGAGGCCGTTGTGGCGAAACTCATGTTCCTGCTCGGTCGCGAAACAGATCTGGAAGTGGTCAAAGCGAAAATGAACACTTCGCTGGCCGGCGAAGTCACCCTGCTCACCACATGAAGCGGCGGCGGGGTGGGGCTCTGTTTGCGCTGATCGGCTGCTTGTGGCTCTGTGTGGCTTGCGGTGCAGGACCGCTCGACGGCGGACGATTGCGTTATGCGCGATGGTTGCGCATCGAAACGTGTACGGACTACGACCGAGTCACGGTGCTCGATCCCTGGGACACGGCGAGTGTGCGTGCTGAATACGCCTTGGTGCGTCGCGGCACCTCGCCCCACGTGCCGAACACGTGCACGGTGATAGAAGTGCCTTGTCGACGCGTCCTGCCGCAAAGCACGGTCCATGCGGCTTTGTTGCTGCGTCTCGGTGCGGCCGATCGCTTGGCGGGGATTTGCGATGCTCGATTTGTCGTTTCGCCCCGCTTGCGGCGTACGCGGCTCACCGATTTCGGTTCGGGCGCCGCGCCCGATGTGGAACGTATGAAAGCGGCCGGCGTCGACGCCTGGTGGTATGCGCCGTTCGACGGCGAACGCCCCTCGGCGGTTGAGCAAGTCGGCATTCCGACGGTGTGCTGTGCCGATTACATGGAAACCACTCCGCTCGGACGCGCCGAATGGATGCGCTTTTATGGCCGTTTGGTCGGCCGCGGCGCGATGGCCGACAGTCTTTTCGACGAAGAAGAACGGGCTTACCGCGCAATGTGCGAACGGCAGATAACGGCGAACGACAGCGCGCACAGACCACGCGTGATGGTGGACCGGGTGGAACACGGCACGTGGTATGTGCCTGGCGGCCGGAGCTATGTGGCGCGCGTCATTGCTGATGCCGGCGGTCGCTATGTCGGAGCCGACAATGCGCAAGCCGGCAGTGTACCGATGGAACCCGAACGCATGTTGAAGCGCTGTGAAGATGCAGACCTTTGGGTGGTGAAATACGGTGCGCCTCAGGAACTCACCTATGCGGCTTTGCGACAGGAACACCCCCTCAATGCGCAATTCCGTCCCTTCCGCGAACACCGCGTTTGGGGATGCAACACCCTTCGGCGGGCTTACTACGAAGAAACGCCTTTCGCCCCTTCACTCCTCTTGCGTGCATGGCAGCATGTGCTGCACGCCGGGAAGAATGAGGCGAATCCGGCGTCGACAGTGCCCGGTGCCGCTTGGGCCGACAGCCTTTTCACCCCGTTGCGCTGAGGCGGCAGTCCATACGCGCTGATGCACATCCCCGGACGACGTAGCGAGCGAACGTTGTGGGCGGCGCGCTCCTCCATTCTCCCGTCATTTCTCGACATGCTTAGAACACGCCGATCTGTTTTGCCGCTGTGCTTGCTTGCCCTTGTGCCGGCACTCCTTTTTGTGGGACTGTGCTGCGGCAGTGTCCCTATTTCGATTGGCGATGTCGTGACGGCCCTCTTGGGCGGGGAAACGACAGAAAGCACACGGGTCATCGTGACGGATTTCCGGCTCCCCCGTTTGCTCACAGCGTTGCTTGTCGGCGGAGGATTGGGCGTTTGTGGACTCATCACGCAGACGCTCTTCGAAAATCCCCTGGCCGATCCGTCGCTCTTCGGTATCCATGCCGGGGCAGCGGTGGGAGCAGCGGTCGGCCCCCTGCTGTGGAGTCTGATCGTCGCGATGGGGCAAATGAGGTTCCCGCCTTTCGTCGGCCAATGGTTCAACGTGCTCACCGCTTTGTGTGGAGCGTTGGGCGTACTGGCGGTGATTGTACTGCTCGCCCGCAGCGCGTGTCGCGGCACGTCGTTGTTGGTCGCCGGTGTGATGGTCTCGTTTCTCCTTTCGTCGGTGCTTGCCCTCATTGCCTACTATTCCACGGCCGACGGTCTGCGGAGTTTTCAGCTGTGGACAATGGGCGATTTCTCGACGGTGGGCCGAGCGCGTCTTCCGCTCTTCGCGCTTGCGCTGGGGTTGCCCCTCGGCTATTGTCTGCGCCGCCATGCCGTGCTCGATGCCTGGTTGCTAGGCGAAGACTATGCCGTCACCCTCGGTGTTTCTCCCCGCAAAAGTCGTTCGTGCCTCCTTTTCGCCGTGGGCTGGATCAGTGCTTGCACAACCGCCTTTTGCGGTCCGATCGCCTTCATCGGGCTGGCGGCGCCTCACCTGGCTCGTTTGCTGTGCGGCACTTCGCTTCACCGATATCTCCTGCCGACCACGCTCGGAGTGGGCGCGGTGCTGACACTGAGTTGTCAGTTGCTTTGTAGCCTCCCCTTCACCGGCGGCAACCTTCCCCTCAATGCCGTGACTCCACTGATCGGTGCGCCGATCGTTTTGTGGCTGTTGACCCGACAGTCCACCCCATGACTCAACACAACTACAATAAAACTTATGACAGAACCTAACGACCGTGGCGTGTCTCGTCCCTACATTCTTATCTCCAACGATGACGGCTACAAAGCTGCGGGCATCAATACCCTGATAGACACGCTCCATCCTATGGCCGACCTGCTCGTTGTCGCTCCCGGCGGCGGACGTTCGGGTTATGGATGCGCCATCACTTCGACCGCTCCCATACACAACCGTTTGGTGCACCGCGAAGAAGGGTTGGAAATCTTCGCTTGTTCCGGCAGTCCCGTCGACTGTGTGAAATTGGCCTTCAATGTCTTGTTGCCCGAGCGCGGACGTACGCCCGACCTGGTGGTGACCGGCATCAACCACGGCGACAATTCGAGTGTCAACACCTTCTATTCCGGCACAATGGGTGCTGCATCCGAAGGGGCCTTGCAAGGCATCCCCGCAGTGGGATTTTCGCTGTGTGACCATCGGCCCGAAGCCGATTTCTCCCCTTGTGTTCTCTACATTCGGGAGATCGTGATCAAACTCTTGTGCGACGGCCTGCCGCCTTTCTCGACACTCAACGTCAACTTCCCTGCGCGCGAGTCTTTCAAGGGAGTTCGCGTTTGTCGGATGGCACGTTCGCGTTGGATCAATGAGATCGCCGAAAGTCGCCGTCCTCGAAGCGGCACACCTTACTATTGGTTGACCGGCGAACCGATGGAATTGGAACCCGAAGCGGAAGACACCGATCGTTGGGCGTTGGCGCACGGCTATGTGGCCATCACCCCGCAGACGCTCGACAGCACCCACTACGAATTGCTCCACTCGTTTCGCCTCTGATCCCCCACGGGGGGCGACGGCGCCCCCGCCTGCGTCTCCACTACCTCCTACCACTTACCGCTCATGCGCTATTTCTTCATAGCCGGCGAAGCCTCCGGCGATTTGCACGCCTCCCATCTCATCCGTTCGCTTCGGGCGAACGATGCCGAAGCCGAGTTTCGCGGTTTCGGCGGCGACCTCATGCAAGCCGAGGGGATGCAATTGTTGCGCCACTACCGGGATTTGGCGTACATGGGCTTTGTGCAAGTGGTGCTCCACCTTCGGACGATTCTGCGCGCCCTTCGCGACTGCGAAAACGCCATCGAATCTTGGCAACCCCATTGTGTGGTGTTGGTGGATTATCCCGGTTTCAATTTGAAAATCGCGGAATGGGTGAAATCGCATACCCCCTGTCCCGTTTTCTACTACATCGCGCCCAAAATCTGGGCGTGGAAAGAAGGCCGCATCCGGAGCATTCGCCGCAATGTCGACCACCTTCTGTCGATTCTCCCCTTCGAAGTGGACTATTTCTCGCGACGTCATCACTACCCGGTGGAGTATGTCGGCAATCCCTCCCACGATGAAGTGAGTGCTTTTCTTTCCGCTTATGAAGAAACGCGCGAAGCCTTTTGCGTTCGTCACGGGTGGGACGATCAGCGAGAACTCATTGCGGTGTTAGCCGGTTCGCGCCGCGCAGAAATTGCCGACAATTTGCCGCGCATGCTCGAAGCCGTGCGTCGAGTGGCCGATCCCGCGCGTTATCGCGTTGTGTTGGCCGCCGCTCCCGGCATTTCCGACGAGGAATATGCGCGTTACGGCATCTCGCTCTCCGCCGCTTCGGCAGCGACATCAGACGATGCCGGAAAAACGGCCGCCGCTCTCACATCTTCCGCCACGTCTTCGGGGCAGCTCCCCATCTGTGCCGTCCGCGGCGAGACCTTTGCGCTCCTCACCCACGCCCGCGCCGCACTCGTCACGAGCGGTACCGCCACCCTCGAAACGGCCCTCTTCAATGTGCCCCAAGTGGTGTGCTATAATATGAAGGGCGGCATTTTGGTACGAAAATTGCGTCCCTACTTCCTGAAGTGCCCCTTCATCTCGCTCGTCAATCTCATCGCCGATCTGGAAGTTGTGCCCGAACTCATTGCCGACGACACGCGCCCCGCAAACCTTGCGGCTCACTTCGCCCCCTTACTCGAAGACAGTCCCACGCGGCACGCACAGTTGTCGGGCTACGCCGAGATGCGTCACCGCCTAGGTCCCGTCGGCGCCCCCGATCGCGCCGCACGCTTCATCCATTCGCGCTTGACCGACCACTCTTCTAAGGAAAACTCTTAAACCACGGTATAAACATGACCACCATCGCCTCTCAATTCGCCGAGCAGCTGCTCAGCGTCCAGTGCATCAAAGTCCAACCCACGCAACCCTTCACCTGGGCCAGCGGTTGGTTGTCTCCCTTCTATTGCGACAATCGCAAAACCCTCGCCTATCCGCAGGTACGCACCTTCGTCAAAGAGCAACTTGCCGCCCTCATTCGCCGTCAATACCCCGAAGCCACTGCCATTGCCGGTGTAGCGACGGGCGCCATCGCCCAAGGTGCTTTGGTCGCCGACGAACTCGGACTTCCCATGTGCTACGTCCGTTCGAAAGCCAAGGATCACGGCATGGGCAACCTCATCGAAGGCACCCTTCCCGAGGGCGCGCGCATTGTCGTTGTCGAAGACCTCATCTCCACCGGCGGAAGCAGTCTCAAAGCCGTTGAAGCCCTTCGCGCTGCCGGCTTCGAAATTCTCGGCATGGTGGCCAGCTTCACCTATGGTTTCCCCGTGGCCGCCGAAGCTTTCGCCGCTGCCGGCGTGACGCTCACCACGCTCACCAACTACGAAGCCGTGGTCGAAACCGCTTGTCGCGTGGGCTACATCGACGAGAGCCAGCTTCCCCTACTCGCTCGCTGGCGCGCCAACCCTTCGGCGTGGACCCCCGAAGTCTAACCCCCCATTTTTTGCTACTCGATTCCTTCGAAATCCTTTCCCAGCCGTATGACCAAATACGAATCGCAGATCTACACCCTCAACACCACGCAGGCCGAAGCCTATGCACGCATGGCCGACCTTCGTCGTTTTGAAGTGCTCAAGCAGGCTTTCGCCGATCCCGAACGATTGCAGCAACTGCTCCAGCAGGTTCCCGCCGACCAGGTGAACAAAGACCAAATCACGCCCGAACGTCTCGAGGAGATGAGAGGCTATCTCGAACAGATGAGCTTCACCCAGGACAGTCTTTCAGCCGACACCAAAATGGGCCCAATCACCCTCACCATCGTCGAGCGCGAAGAGCCCAAAATGGTGAAACTCGTCACGCAAGGTTCGCCTGTCAGCGCCACCGTTTGGGTACAGCTTCTGCCGCAGGGCAGCAGTCAGTGTGCAATGAAGGTCACGGTGGGAACCGAACTCAACTTCTTCATGCGCAAGATGGTGGAAAAGCACCTCAAGAAAGCGCCCGACGGCATCGCCACCTTCCTTTCGCAAGTGCTCGCCCATGTTTAGTCGGAGCAGCGGTGCATTCGCCTTGTCGCCGAGTCTCCGCGCGCGCCGGCGGGCATTGCGCGCGCGCCGGCACCGTTTGCCCGTCCTCCTCGCCGGTGTGCTCTTCGCCTGCCTGACGAACGGACTCCTCTCATCGTGCGGCGACGACACGCAGCGCCGTTTTTCGTCGTTCCCGGCCTTCCTTCGTCTCACCCCCGTCAGCGCAGCCCCGGCGTTGCGCAGTGCCGTGAGCAGCCCCGGGTCGTGGTGTCTTGTCACCTACGATGCGCATCGCTATCAACTCACGCCCCTTTCCGGAGGCGCCGCGACGAGTTTGCCGCGCACCGCACTCGAAGCCTACGGCCGGCCGCAGAGCATTGCGGGCTTCATCGTCGGCACCCCCTCGGTGCCCGCCTTTGACGGCACGTTTCCCGTCATGGCCTACGATGCCGTCTGCCCCGTTTGCTACAACAGCGACAACATCGAGCGCCGGCTCATCGCCGCCCCCGATCGGTTTGAGCACGTCAGCTGCGAGCGCTGTTCGCGTCTCTACGACCTTTCCAACGGAGGCATTCCCGTCAATGCACCCGCCGACGGACGTCGCAGCGCGCATCTCTTTCGCTATCGAGCAGCTTATACGCCGACCGCCGATGTCTTCGTCGTGCAAAACTAGCACTTGCAGTTTGGCCAATCGCGCTTTTCTCCTTATCTTTGCACGCGCACAACCGGCCCGGATGGTGGAATGGTAGACACGAGGGACTTAAAATCCCTTGGCCATTGCGGTCGTGCGGGTTCGAGTCCCGCTCCGGGCACACGCTCCCCGATGTATTCGCATCGGAGAGCGTGTTGTTTTTTTTAGGAACATCGTGCACATGCTCACCGCTTTTGTGCAGAATCAGACCAAAAAATACAAAACCCTCGTTTCTGCTCCCCCGTTCGTTCCGAAGTTCGTAACTTTGTGCACAGCGCGAAGTGCCGTTGTCGCTTCATCGCTCACAACCCCTTACCCGTAATTCCCCATGGTCAAAGAAACACCGCGTACTTCTTCTGTTTCGGCTCGCCCCCTCGGCGAGCGACTCAAAGCTTGGAGTGAACCCGCCCGTCATTTTTCTTGGTGGACGTCGTGGGTCTATATTTTGATCGGCGTCATCGTCATGTGCGCCGGCTTCGTCTTTTTCATCAACCCCTACAACATCGTGCCCGGCGGCGTCTACGGCGCAAGCATTGTGCTTCACAATATTTTCCCCTCCATCCAGGTCGGCACATTTGGCTATTTCTTTGACGTCCCCCTGCTCGTACTTGCCTCCATTTTTCTCGGCGCGAAACTCGGCGCGCGCACCATTTTCGCCGCACTCATCGCCCCCGTCATCATGAATGGCCTCTCGCTTCTGGCCTATCCCGATGCCGCCTCCCTCCACTCCCTCGATCCCACTAAACTTTGCGGCGGCGTCATCAACATGACCGACCACCTCATGCTCACCTCCATCATCGGTGCCGCCATGATTGGATTAGGTTGCGGTTTCGTCGTGCGTCAACAGGCCACCACCGGCGGAACGGACATTGTCGCCATGTTCCTGCAGAAATATGCGCACATTCGTTTCTCCAACGGCATCCTCATCTGCGATGGCGTCGTCGTCCTCTCCGGTTTGGTCGTGATCGGCTTCGGTTTGGGGGCCAAAGACGTTGCGGGCGGCGGCTCGTGGTTACTCTCTTTCTATTCGCTCATCGCCATCTTCGTTTCCGCCCGCACCATTGGCTACGTCATCAATGGCGCACAGGACGACAAACTCGTGTTTGTCATTTCCGACCGCCCCAACGAAGAGCTGCGCAGCTTCATCCTCGACACCCTCGATCGCTCCGCCACACGCATCAAGAGCAGCGGCCTCTATTCCAAGGACGACAAGGAAATGCTCTTCCTCGTGGTGTCCAACAAGGAAATCCCCGCCGTCAAACTCAAGGTGCAGGAAGTCGATCCCAAAGCCTTTGTGGTCGTCACCGACGCACACGCCACTTACGGCGAAGGCTGGCGTCCGCTTGCCACGGCCGGAGAACTGCAAGCCGAGTAAGTCGGTGGCGCACTGCGCCTCTTGATGCAGCATCTTTGCAATAGACGATACATCGCATTCAATCCATCCGCCCACAGCCGTCCGCGCGCGCTCGACAGCAAACGTCGGGGAGCGAAACGCAGACGCTCAGCACATTCCATTTCTCGCAGTTCGCTGTTCAAGAAACGCTGCACGTGCATGGGCCAACGCCCAAAATAGAAATCGCCCCATCGTTGCGAACAACGATGGGGCGATTTTTTTGTGCTCTCACTTGAATCTTTTCAGCAAGAAGCGCGGTTGTGCACGGAGGAACACCCCGAAGGAGAACGCGTGTCGCAGCGCCGCAGGATCCGTCGAACCATCCTTGCGGTGCAGTCGTCCGGCATCTGTGAGGAAGCCGTTGGCCTTCGCGCCGAAAGCATAGTCGCGACCGAACGGGCGCACATATTCCACACTCCAATAGGCCGTGTTCATGCGGGTGAAGCGAGCCCCGTCCACTTTGAGCGAGAGGGTGTTGAAAAACGGGCTGCCGTAGAGCGTCACAAAGTCCTACGCCTGCCACCAGCCCACACGCACCCTCAGCGCATGCAGCAAGTCGTGTGCTGCTCCGGCCCAGAGTCCCGAACCGGTGTTGAACGGCCACAACTTTCCTGCTTGTTGGTAGGCAC
>CAJPJR010000053.1 GCA_905369775.1 Prevotellaceae bacterium UBA1746 | reverse complement strand
CCGGGATACAGACCGGGATAGATCACTTGGTCGGTGGGGTTGAATGTCGAGGCGATGAACTGCAGCGCACCGTCGGCATCGGCCGTCTTGACTGGAAGGCGCAGGAGATTGAAGCCGTCGTCCACCGAGAAGTTCTCGCCCAGATTTTTCAAGTCGAGGGCGCAGAAGCGCGTTTGCGTTTCGCGCAGCGCCATCTCGGTGTCGGACGTCTGCAACACGCGCGCCGGATGAGCCGGACAGACGCGCAGCGTGCGACCGCCGTCCACAATATATTTGCCCAAGCCGAGGGCCAGACTCACCGTGCCCTCTTCGGCGCGCTCGTCATCGAGGGGATAGTAATTGAGCGAGCGACCCACGCCAGAAATGTTGGGATAGAAGTGGTCGCCGTAGCGGCGGCCGACCACTTCTTGCAGCACCACGGCCATTTTCTCCTCGTCGATCACATTGCGCGTGGCTTGCATGTAGGCCTTCGAGTCCTTGAAATAGACCGAAGCATACACGCCTTTGATGGCATCGCAAAGCATGGAGAGCATGCGACCGTGGTTGTCGAGATAGGGCACCATGTAGGTATTGTAGATGCCCGCAAACGGCTGGTAATGACTGTCTTCGAGCAGCGAACTCGAGCGCACCGCCACGGGACAACGGAGGGCGTCGACAAAAGTGAGGAGGTCGCCTTCGAGCCGTTCGGGCAGACGGGCGCGACGAAAGGCATCGAGAATCGTGGAGTCGTCGACATCCGACAAAGCCAACTGGTAGAGATTGTTCGTCTCCATGAATTCCTCGAAAAGGTCGGTGCAGAGCACCACCGTTTTGGGGATCATGACGGTGGCATTGTCGAAACGATTGATTTCGGGGTGATGTTTCACCAGATTGTCGATGAAAGCCAGGCCGCGCCCCTTGCCGCCGAGCGAACCTTCGCCGATGCGGGCGAAATTGGAGTACCGGTCGAAGCGATCGCGGCGGAACACGGCGACCACGCCGCGGTTCTTCATCAAACGGTATTGCACAATGGCTTCAAAGATGATGCGGCGATGCGCATCGAGGTCGCGCAATTCTTCCCACGAGAGCTGTTTCACAAACTCGGCGGCGGGAAAGAGCGCACGGCTGCGGAGCCAGCGCGAAACGTGGTTGCGCGTGATGTGATAGAGCAGCGAATCGGCCGGAACGGTGAGAATGGCGTTTTGCATCTCCTTGAGATTGCGCGCGCGGGCCACCTCTTCGAACGTGCGGGGGTCGCGAAACACGAAATCGCCGAAGCCGAAATGCTGTTTCACGGCGCGACGCAGGTCGACGGCCATCTTTTTCGAGTTCTTGTCGACGAAGGCCGCGTTGTGGGCCGAGGCTTCGACGGCATTGTGCGATTCGGCCGATTCGAGGATGAGAGGCAAGAAAGGATCGGCCTTGCGCAAACGGTTGAGGAGCGCGACACCGGCTTTCGGATCGACCACTCCGTCGCGAGGATAGCGGGCATCGGTGATGACGCCCAGCACATTGTTGGGATGCGCATCGTAGAGCGCGGTGGCTTCCTCGTAGGTGCGCGCCAAAGCGATCTTGGGACGGCCGCGCATGCGCAGGGTGCGCTGGTGCTCATTGAGGGCTTCGGTGGCAAACTCCCTACTTTGCTGCAGCACAAACTTGTAGAGTTCGGGCAACACGGAGGAATAAAAACGAATGTTGTCTTCGACGAGCAGAATGAGCTGCACTCCACCCTCTTCGATGTCGTGATCGAGATTCATTTTGTCCTCGAGCAGCTTGATGATGGAGAGCAACAAATCGGTGTTGCCCAACCAACAGAACACGTATTCGAAGGCCGAGAGATCTTCGTGCTCAATGCGTGCCGTGATGCCGTGACTGAAGGGGGTGAGCACCACGACGGGGATGTGCTCGTTGCGGGCTTTGATGTCGCGGGCGATGTCGAAAGTGTCACTGTTGTCCGTTCCGGGCATGACAATGATGAGGTCGAACGAGTTCTTCCCCAGTTCGCCCCAAGCCTCGTCGGCTGTGCTCACTTGGGTGAAGCGCGGCGGATAGCGCAGGGAGAGGGCGGCATATTCGTTGAAGAGCTTTTCGTCGATGCGTCCGTCGTCTTCGAGCATGAAGGCGTCGTAGGGGTTGGCGATGAGCAAAACATTAAAGATACGCCGCGTCATGAGATTGACAAACGACGTATCTTTCAGATAGAGTTGCGTGAATGTTTTTTTGTCGAGCATAGCAAATGGGACGGAGCCGGGTTAATGTCGAAAGCAATGGGATCGACGCAAAAGCACAACGGCCGACTAATAAGCCGGCCGGTACTTGTCCTCGTCGTGATCGTCGAGCATAGAAAGATAAGAAGTGTAGCGCGAAGGCGCAAGGCGGTGGTCTTCGAGCGCAGCCAGGACGGCACAACCGGGTTCGTGGGTGTGGGTGCAGTTGGAGAAGCGGCAATCATGCCCGAGCGCGAAGATGTCGCGAAAGTAGTGGGCGATTTCTTCGGGTTCCATGTCGAAAGTGCCGAAACCTTTGATGCCGGGAATGTCGATCAGGCTGCCGCCGTCGGGAAGGTCGAAGAGTTGGCTGAATGTAGTGGTGTGCATGCCGGTGCCGTGCGATTCGGAAATCTCGGCCGTGCGCACATGGGCGTCGAGAATGAGGCGATTGAGCAAAGTGCTCTTGCCCACGCCCGAATGTCCGGCCAGTAGCGTGATGCGGTCGCTGAGTTGCGGCAGTAGCTCGGAGAGGCCTTCGCCCGTCGCGGCGGAAAGATGCAGCACCTCGTAGCCCACGTCGCGATAGACCCACGTGAGGTAGTCGAGCGTGGCACGTTCGTCGGCATTGAGGTCGTCTATTTTGTTGAACACCAAGACCACGGGCACGCGATAGGCTTCGGCCGACGCGAGGAAGCGGTCGATGAAGGTGGTCGACGTCTCCGGACGCGCAATGGTGGCCACTAAGAGCACGCGGTCGATGTTGGCGGCGAGAATGTGGCTTTGCTTCGAGAGATTCGAGGCTTTGCGGATGATGTAGTTGCGCCGTTCGTCGATGGCGGTGATGAAGGCAATTTCATCGGCCTCCGTGACACGCAACACAACCCCGTCGCCGACGGCAACGGGGTTGGTGGTGCGAATGCCTTTGAGGCGGAAATTGCCTTTGACGCGGCACTCCACGAGCTCACCTCCGTCGGTGCGCACAATATAGCTGCTGCCGGTGTTGCGCACCACGGTGCCATGGGCTGTGGTGGTGGGGAGCGTTTTGCTGTTCGAGGGTTTGCGAGCCAAAAGCGTTGAGTGTTTGCGACCTTACACGGTCATGATTTCCTTAGACTTGGCGGCCAAGAGCTCTTCGATGCGCTTTACCATCTTGTCGTGGAGCTTCTGCAGATCGCCCTCGGCGTCTTTGGCCACGTCTTCGGGCACACCGTCTTTGGTGCTCTTCTTGAGTTTGTCGATTCCGTCGCGACGCGTGTTGCGAATGGCGATCTTGGCTTCCTCACCTTCCTGGTTGCACTGCTTTGTAAGGTCGCGGCGGCGCTCTTCGGTGAGGGGCGGGATGCCTAAACGGATCACTTCGCCGTTGTTCTCGGGCATGATGCCCACATTGCTATCGATGATGGCTTTCTCGATGGGGTGGAACATGCTCTTGTCCCAAGGCTTGATGGCGATGGTGCGGGAATCGGGCGTGGTGATGGCGGCCACATTGTTGATGGGCACCATCGAACCGTAGGAATTCACCAGCACTTGGTCGAGGATGTGCACGTTGGCTTTGCCGGCACGGATGTGCGAAAGGGTTTCTTCGAGGTGCATCACGCTCATTTCCATGCGCTCTTCGCAGGCGGCGAGCAATTGCTTTACGTCTAACATAAGGGATAGCGTCTATTCGAGAGTTTGAAATTGATGTTGGGGCAAATTTACGACGCCTTTTGTGAAATGCAAAAGAAAAAGGAGGCAAAATGCGGAAAGCTCCCGTGTTTTGCCTCCTCCAAAGGATGCGACGACCGACTACATGGGGTCGACGTCAAAATAAATGGTTACATTTCGGCAAGCACTGTGGGCCAATACGCGATCGCGGGCGGCCCACAGCGTGGTGCGCACCGAGGTGGGACTGAGTGTGGGCGACACTTTCAGCATGATGCGGCGAATGTGTTGCAATTGCACGTAGCTCACCACCGGTTTCATGGGGCCGAACAGGTCGTCGCCGAAGTGAGGCTGCAACAAGTCCGCAAACAGGCGCGCGCTGCCGGCGACTGTGCGCTCATCGCGGTGTTTAAAACTGATCATGATCAGACGTACTTCCGGAGGATAGCGGAAAGTGCGCCGATCGGCCATTTCTTTTTGGTACATCGCGGGATAATCGCCCGCAACAATCTGGGCCACGACAGGTAAATCGGGCTTCCGGGTTTGCAACACCACATGCCCTCGGCTACCGCGCCGGCCGGCGCGCCCCGCCACCTGGGAGAGCATCTGAAAGGCGCGCTCATGGGCACGAAAGTCGCACGCATTCAGCAATTGATCGGCATTGACGATGCCGACCACGCTGACTCCGCCGAAATCTAAGCCTTTCGTCACCATTTGGGTGCCGACCAGGAGGTTGGAACGCCCGGTTTGGAACTCGCGGATGATGCGTTCGTAGGCAGAACGCGAGCGGGTGGTGTCTAAATCCATGCGTGCCACCTTCGCCGTGGGGAAGCAAGCTTCGACGGCGGCCTCGATTTTTTCCGTGCCCGCCCCGATATCGCGCAAATCGGCCTGCTCGCACTGTGGACAATGGGTGGGCACATCATATTGCGTGCCACAATAGTGACAAACGAGCTTGTGGAATTTCAAATGGAGGGTGAGGGGCACGTCGCACTGCGTGCAACGCGGCGTCCACCCGCAGCTTCGGCACTGTAACGCGGGACTGTAGCCGCGCCGATTGAGGAAAAGGATGGCTTGCCGGCCGGATTGCAAAGCAGCCTCCACTTCGTCGTGCAAACGAGGGGAGAAAGGCGTGGGCAATTGCTTCTTTCGCTGCAATTCCGCCAGATTTTCGACCACGATCTCGGGCATTTGCACCCCGCCGAAGCGCTCTGCGAGGCGCACCAGGGCGTATTTGCCCGTTTCGGCGTGCTTGTAACTCTCGAGCGAGGGGGTGGCGGTGCCGAGTAGTACCTTCGCGCCGCAACGATGTGCCATGAGTATGGCTACATCGCGGGCATGATAGCGCGGAGCCGGGTCCTGCTGTTTGTAAGAAGCCTCATGTTCTTCGTCTACGATGATCAATCCGAGATTTCGAAAGGGCAAAAACACAGAAGAGCGCACGCCGAGAATCAACGGATAGGCTTTTTCGCTCAATTGTCGCTGCCACATTTCCACTCTCTCGTTGTCGGGAAACTTAGAATGGTAGACGCCGAGCTTTTCGCCGAACACGCGGCCGAGACGATCGGTGATTTGTGTGGTCAGTGCGATCTCCGGCAACAAAAACAGCACTTGTTTGCCTTCGGCCAGGGTGCGGCGAATGAGTTCGATGTAGACTTCGGTTTTTCCACTCGAGGTGACGCCGTGCAAGAGCACCACTTCCTTTTCTTTCCACCCGGCTAAAATGGCATCGTGGGCGGCTTGCTGCGCGGGGCTCAGCGGTCGCGGCGCCAATCCCTCGACGGCTTTGTGTATCTTGAGGCGTCCTACCTCGACGGCCGTGGAAATGAGCAGACCGCGCCGCACTAATGCCGTGACGGCGGCCGTTCCACCGTCGGGGAGGGCGTCGACCAACTCCGAGCGCCGCACTTCGCCGAGCAAAGTGTAGTTGTTCAGTCGTTCGGCCGCAGCAATTCCGGCGCGGTCGAGGAAAGCGAGAAACGCCTCGGATTGCCGCGGCGAGCGCCCCAGCTGTTGCAGCGCGTCCTCCAGGGCTTCGGCCGAAGCATAGGCGGGGGCGAGCGTAAGTCGCATCTCGTTTTTCGCCCGGAAGCCCCGACTCACTTTTTCTTCGACCGTGATCCATCGGGCTTCCACCAGATTTTTGAGCGTACGCAGCAATCCCGGCCGCGAAACGGCCTTGCGCAAATCGCTCACCCGCAAAGGTTTCGCCATCAAGGCGCGCAGTACTTCGCGTTCGGCCTCATCGTGACCCTCGTCGTTGGGATCGGCTTCTTCAGCCACGGAGAAGAGCGTCTCGCTCTCCAGTTTCAAGCCCGCGGGCAAGGCTGCTTTCATCACTTCGCCGGGAAAGCACATATAATATTGTGCCATCCAGCGCCAAAGTTCGATCTGCGATTCGAGCAAAAGGGGGCGTTCGTCGACGAGTTCCTCGATGGTTTTGATGCGATCTTCGTCGAGTGCGGGCGCATCTTCGCGCAGTCGGATCACGATGCCCGTGTAGCGCTTGTTCTTTCCCAACGGCACCACCACACGCGAGCCGATGGTGATGCGGACCTCGAGTGATGCGGGCAAACGGTAGGTGTACGCGCCGGGAACGGCGAGCGGAAGAACGATATCAGCGTACATGGCGGCGAAAACATTGGGGGCGGCAACGTCTGTGCGCTGCCGCCCGCGATTTAATCTTTGAGCAGTTTGAACGTTTTGCGGTGGTAGGGAGTCGCTCCGTGGGCGGCAATGGCCGCACGGTGCGCCGGGGTGGGATAGCCGGCGTTGTGATCCCACCCGTAGTCGGGATATTCGCGGTGCAACGCGGCCATGTAATCGTCTCGATAGGTTTTGGCCAACACCGAGGCGGCTGCAATCGACAGATATTTCCCGTCGCCCTTGACAATGGTGGTGTGTGGAATCTCAAGCACCTCGCGAACGTACGGTTTGAAGCGGTTGCCGTCGACAATGATGCACTCCGGACATATTTGCAAACCGTCCAGCGCGCGATGCATGGCGAGAATCGAAGCATTGAGGATGTTGTATCGATCGATTTCGGCCACATCGACCACACCGATCGCCCACGCCAGGGCATCGCGCTCGATTTCGGGGCGCAATGCACGCCGGCGTGCATCGGTCAGTTGCTTCGAATCGTTGAGCGCCTCGTTGTGATAGTCGGTCGGAAGGATGACTGCGGCGGCATAGACCGCACCGGCCAGACAACCGCGCCCCGCTTCGTCACAACCGGCCTCGAGCAGCCCCGCACCGTTGTGGTGAGCGAGCAGCACGTGCCCCACGAATCAGATGACAACGGCCGTGCCGCTGGCCACGACCATGAGCATTGAGCCCGAAGCACCGACGGCTTCGTAGTCCAACTTCACACCGACCACGGCATTGCCGCCGGCGTCTTGAGCCGCCTTGCTGAGTTCGGCCAACGCGGTTTCCTTGCCCTCGCGGAGCACTCGCTCGTATGAGTTCGAACGTCCGCCGAACACGTCGGTCAAACGGGCAAAGAAGTCCTTGACAAAGTTGGCACCGATGATGGTTTCGGCCGAAATGATGCCGCGATATTCGCGAATCGGGTGGTCCTCTACGGAGGGAGTTGTAGTAAGTATCATACCTATATATATTGAGTGTAAGACTTCGAGGACAAAGATAAGGGTTTGCAACGAAAGAGACAACAGCCCTTGCAAAAAAACGCCGCGGCTGCTGCATTCCGGGGCGAAAGCAGCAGCCGTGGCGGTGGGAAAAGGCGGTGGATGCGCGGGCTTCACGCGCCGAACGGGGCATCAGAACATGCGCACCACGCGTTGCAGCGCTTCCACGAAGCGATCGATCTCTTCGACGGTGTTGTAGAGGGCAAACGACACGCGGGCCATGCCTTCGACCCCGCAACGGGCCATGAGCGGTTGCGCGCAATGGTGGCCGGTGCGGATGGCAAAACCCAAATGGTCGAGCAATGTGCCCAAATCCATCGGGTGAATCTGGCCCACGTTGAACGAAACGACTGAGGTTTTTCCCTCCACTGTGCCGAAAAACCGCATGTCTTCGATCTCACGCATGCGCGCCATGGCGTGACGTGTGAGCTGATCTTCGTAGGCGGCAATGCGATCCAGTCCGATGCCCGCCACATAGTCGATCGCGGCAGCCAAGCCGTGCGTGCCAACATAGTCGGGAGTGCCGGCTTCGAACTTGAAAGGCAGGCGTTCGAAGGTGGTTTTCTCGAACGTGACACGGGCAATCATCTCTCCGCCGCCTTGATACGGCGGCATCCGCTCGAGCAGTTCCTCTTTGCCGTAGAGCACGCCCACGCCCGTCGGGCCGTAGAGTTTGTGCGCGCTGAAGGCGAGGAAATCGCAGTCCAACTCTTGCACGTCGACCGGGAAGTGCGGCACGCTCTGTGCCCCATCGACCAGGAAATAGGCACCGGCATCGTGTGCCATGCGCGCCATTTCGCGCACGGGATTGACCGTGCCCAACACGTTGCTCACGTGACAACAGCACACCAAGCGGGTGCGCTCGTTGAGCAGCGCGGCGTAAACCTCGAGATCCAGGCGACCTTCGTCGTCCATCGGCACCACACGGAGGGTGAAACCGCGGCGATCGCGCGCCAACTGCCAGGGCACGATGTCGGAATGGTGCTCCATGACGGTGAGAATCACCTCGTCGCCTTCGTGCAAAAAGGCTTCGGCAAACGAAGAGGCGACGAGATTGAGGCTCTCGGTGGTGCCGCGGGTGAAAATGATCTCGGCCGTGGAACGCGCATTGAGGAAAGCGCGCACGCGCTCGCGGGCGGCCTCGTGCAGGGCGGTGGCTTCTTGCGAGAGCGTGTGAATGCCGCGATGCACATTGGCATTGCACGTGGTGTAGAGTCGATCCATGGCCTCCAATACGGCGCGTGGTTTCTGCGTCGTGGCGGCATTGTCGAGATACACCAACGGGCGACCGTGCACCTCACGGCTCAACAGGGGGAAATCCGGGCGAAAGTCGGTCATCAGCTACGTTTATTTTCCGGTTCAAAGCTTCACACTGCAATCGTCGCATCCGTCGGCGCAGTGGCGTTGTTCGCCGCGAAAACGACGTTCGACCAGATCAGAAAGGCGCTGACGCAGGGCCTCGATGGGCACACGCTGCAACACGTCGGAAACGAAGGCATGCTGCAACAGCAAACGGGCCTCGGCCAACGGAATGCCGCGCTGGCGCAAATAGAGCAAGGCACCCTCGTCGAGTTTGCCGATAGTGGAACCGTGGTTGCAACGCACGTCGTCGGCATAGATCTCGAGCATGGGCAGAGAATGCACGTGGGCAGTGGGCGAGATGCAGAGGTTGGCACTGTTCTGTTGCGAGAGCGTCTGCTGCGCGCCGGGGCGCACCAGCACTTTGCCGGCGAAGGCCGCGCGACTCTCGCCGTCGAGCACATATTTGAAGAGCATGTCGGAGGTGCAAGCCTCGGCCACGTGGTCCACCAGCAGGTTGTTGTCCACTTGCTGATGCCCATCGGTGATGGCGACACCGGCCGTTTGGCAATCGGCCTCGGGGCCGAGCAATCGCACATTGGTCATCGTGCGCGAAACGCCGGTGGTGAGGGCTATGCCGTTGAGGCTCACGCGGCTGCGAGCTTGCTGTTCTACGTAAACGTTGCTGAACCGATGGTTGCCTTCCCGCGTTTCTTCGAGCGTGTAGACCGACACGGCGGCGTCCTCGCCCGCATAGATTTCGGTGACTTGGGTGGTGAGATAGCGGCAAGTGCCGTCGGCGTGTTCGCACACCAGCACGTTGACGCTCGCTCCCGCCTCGACCACGATGAGCAAACGGCGGTGCGACAGGAGATCGACGTCCGAGCGCGAACGCAAAACGACCTGCACGGTGCGCTCCATCCGCACGCCGGCGGCGACATGAATGAGCAAACCGTCTTGAACAAAGAGGGTGTTGAGGCGTGTCACGACGTCGCGCTCCTCCCGATCGGCGTGCTTGTGCTGATTGGCGGGTTCGTGATGCGCCGCCCGATCGTAGTAGCGTTCGAGCCATTCGGGATGCTCGGCGGCCGCTTGGCAGAGGGTGAGCAGCTGCACCCCTTCGGGCAGTTGCATCTCGCCGACCGGGGGCACCACCACGTCGTTGATCACGTGGACCGGCACGGTGGGCAGGTGCGGAACAGTGCAACCGCGGTCGTCGCCGGGGCGCAGTCCGTCGAGCGTGCGGGTGAAATCGGTGGCATAGTTGCCGGCAAAGAGCGCGGCGGCATCGGTGTTGCGATAGCGTTCGGTTTTGCGGTGAGGAAAATCGACGCCGGCGAGAAAGCTCCGCGCCTCATCGCGGTGCCCATTGAGGGCGGCACAGCTGTGCGACTCGAGGAGGGAGCGCTGGTCGTCAAAGAGACGAAGATAAGATTGGAGACCGGACATGGAGAAACGGTTTTGAGGAGTTGGAAAAAACGGAACGGAAAGGGCAGACGCCGTCAGTTGGCGACGCCGGCCGAACGCTTGCGGGCGTTCATTGCGCCAGTTCGTCCTTGATCCAGTCGAAACCGCGTTGCTCAATCTCGTAGCCCAGCTCGGCAGTGCCGTTTTTCACCACGCGACCATTGACGAGCACATGCACGAAATCGGGATGCAGATAGTCGAGCATGCGTTGATAGTGCGTGATCACCATGGCCGACGTTTGCGGCGTGCGGAGTTGGTTGAAGCCCTCGGCCACAATGCGCAGTGCATCGACGTCCAAACCGGAGTCGGTCTCGTCGAGAATGGAGAAAGTGGGCTCCAACACGGCCATTTGAAAGATTTCGTTGCGCTTGCGCTCGCCGCCGGAAAAACCTTCGTTCACGCCGCGGCTCATGAAATGCGCGTCTAAGCCGACCAACTTGCGCTTTTCGCGCAAGAGTTTGAGGAAATCGGCGGCGGGCAGGGGGTCTTGACCGAAATATTTGCGCTTGGCGTTGAGTGCAGCGCGCATGAAATTGGTCATCGACACGCCCGGGATTTCGATCGGGGCTTGAAACGACATAAAGATGCCTTCGTGGCTGCGATCCTCGGGCTCGAGCTCCAGGAGGTTCTTACCGTTGAAGATCACTTCGCCTTCGGTCACCTCATATTTGGGATTGCCCACCAGAACGTTGGAGAGCGTCGATTTGCCCGAGCCGTTGGGGCCCATGAGCACGTGCACTTCGCCATCGCGAATGGTGAGATCGATGCCGCGAAGTATTTCTTTGCCTTCGACGGAGGCGTGGAGGTTGCGTATTTCTAACATGAAAATAGTTGCTGTTGGGGGAGAAAAATGGGATGAAAGGTTGGCGTCGACGGAGCGACGCGCGGCGCGCGCAAAAGTGCCCGCGCTGTCGCCGGCCGTGTGCCGGCGCGAGCTGAAGGACTGCGCGCTGAATGGGAAACAGCGGGGCGACGCAAAAGAAATGTCGCATGCGCTGCATACCTCCGCAAAGATACTGTTTTTTTTCCGGCGCGCCAACTTTTTCCACCCCGCATTTTCGACCGTCGCAAGGCGTGATTTCGCCTCAACGTGGAGACCGCCGCCGACTTCTCCCGAACTAACGCGCGAAAACAGGGGACTTTCGGCTGAAAACGGGGAGTTTTTTACCGAAAGCTCGCAGTTTTTCGAGCGCCTCGCGGGTCGGCGAAAGCGAGACAAGGCGGAGAATGAATCGAAATGCAAATATTCATTACAACGCTCGGCTTCATTCTCGGCTTTGTCGGATTGCACGCGCATCTCCTCGGACTGAGCGCGGTGCCAGCCCGCACTTTTCCGACCGATCAACAAACTGGTGCACAAAGACTTGTGCAGGTGAATCCACTTACACCGGCTTTTCTCCTTCTGCTTTCCTTCTCCACCGAAAAAACATCCGTATAGCGCAAGCGGGGACGCGACGAAGTGTCCGCCCCACCCTATTAAAAATCAAACACTTGTGCATGGTAGACAACGGACCGAGGAAAAGCCCGGAAAAGCAGTGAGCGGGGGTGCAAGAGGCGTGGGAAAACGTATATGACCGGGGAGAGAAAATGTAGATATACAGAAAACTTCTGAAAAATTTTGCGACTCACGAATTTATCCGTAACTTTGCCGAACCATTCTCGAATCCTGTACAACGACAAACACCACTTCTGCGAATGGATCACGACCATTCTGTTCGCATTCAACGAAAACACCCACAATGCCATTGACTCCTCCTACTATGACCTCACGACTTGAACAGCTCGTCGAACGGTTTGCCAACGGACGCAACACGCGGTTCGCCAAATTGCTCGAGACCAACGAGGCACGTATCCGCTCCTATCTGACCGGCGCTGTGCAACCCAAATATGATTTTCTCGAAGCGGTGGGCAACCGACTCGGCGTTTCGATCGATTGGCTCATTACGGGCGAGGGGCGCATGCTGCGCGCTGAAAACCGAGCGGATCGTGAGGCGAAGAAAAAGGCGCCGCACGATACGCCGCCGGAGGGCCTGCCGGTGTTCGACTGCGATTTCACCTGCGGATTCGACGAACTGGAAAACGATCAGACGACGCAACCGAGTTTCTACATGGACACCACTTTCAATCGCCAGGCCGACCTCTGGTGTGCCGTGCAGGGCCGCAGCATGCTCCCCGATTTGGAACCGGGCGACAAGATTGCGCTGCGCCGCGTGACGATCGACAACCTGGAACCGGGCAACATTTATGCGGTGGTGCTCGACGGACTGCGCACAGTGAAGAAGTTGCGCCGCGTGCCCGGCGACCCCTCGATGCTGGAATTCGTGGCCAGTAACCCCGAATACGGTACGGAACGCTATCCCATCAACCGAATTCTTCATCTCTACAAGGTGGTGGGCAAATTGCACGCCTTCTGATTCCGCGCCCGTGCGCTTTCGAATTCCGAACCCCGCACTCTTTCAGATTTGGCCCCGACGCTTTGATTCGGCGATTCCTTGTTTTTCGATTGCGCGCCCTTTGTTTTTCGACTCTCCTGCGCGCCTTTTCGATTCTCCCGTGCGCCTTTTCGATTCTCCGCGTGCCTTTTCGACTCTCCCGTGCGCCTTTTCGATTCTCCGCGCGCTTCGACAACGCATCTCCGCTCTTTTTCATTCCACGCCACCCCACTTTCTGTCCCTTCCCGCCTGTGCGGCGCGCGGCTCGCTCCGCCACCGGCACGCTTCCCCCCTCTTTTCTCCCGCACACCGGGTGTGCGCTTTGCGCTTCCACAAAAAAGAATCCATCGACAGCATGATGAACAATGCTGTCGATGGATTCTCTTTTCGCGGCGGGGCCTGAGTTGCATAGGCGACGCCTTCTATATATAATGGTGTGGCGAGAGAGGGGAAACAATCAGATATTCGCCACTCTCATCACGTCGGCAAAGACACCGGCGGCGGTGACGGCGGCACCGGCGCCGTAGCCACGGATGATCATCGGGGTATCGTAGCGGGCGGTGGTGAGGCAAATGATGTTGTTCGAGCCTTCGAGTTGGTAGAGCGGATGACCGACGGGAATCTCGCGCAGACCGACGTTGCCTTTGCCGTCTTTCCACTCGGCAACGTAGCGCCAGCATTTGCCT
>CAJPJR010000052.1 GCA_905369775.1 Prevotellaceae bacterium UBA1746 | reverse complement strand
TAGCGGAACGGGACCAGCTTCACGGTGCGCCCTTTGGCATCATTCACCGCAAAACCCACCTGACCGCTGAAGCGGCCGAACTCGCCGTTGATGGAATTGTAAGAACCCGCCGTGATCTTGGCGGCGAAACGCGTGGTGCGCTGTCCCTCGCGCGGCTCAAATTCGAACGCCGTGTTCTTGCGTGCGCCGAGCACGCGCAACGGCGTGGGGAAATCAGGGTACTTGCCATTTTTCGGGTGCGCCATCAGCGCCACTTGGTTCTCCCAAAACTGCCCGTTGCCCATGAACGGGCCGGGAAGCGGCGTGGTGATGGTGTTGATGTCGTAATAACCGTCGCCCTGTCCGTCCCAACCGAAGTTGGCATGCACGAAACCGCGGCGATCGTAGCCGTCATAGACAAAAGCATGCACGCCGCCGCACACCATCACGGGGTATCCGTCTGAGATTTCCTGCATGATGGCCTCGCGAAACTCGTCGGCTTTCATGCGGTCGCGGTGCAAAAGCCGCGTGGTGTAGCCGAAATCGTTTTGCAACGCGTCGAGGGTGTATTCGATGTTCGACGGACTGGCCTGCGTGCCGAAGGTGATGCGAATCGCCTTGCCCACATCCAACAACAATCGGCCGACGGCCGCCGCCGCACGCGTGGAGTTCATCTGCTCGCGCGTGCCCTTCATCAAGTCCCAGAGATAGGTGGGCGAAGTGTCGGCTTCGTCGCCTTCCGAACGCACATAGAGCGGCGGACGTTGGAGCGGCCATTTGAAGAAATAGAGGAACTGCGCCGCGGCAGTGGCCACACATCCGGTGTAGGTGGGTTTCCCGCCCACACGAGGTGTCTTGCTGTTGTAGGGATAGCTCTGCCCCCACTGTGCATCGATGAGCGGTTCGACATAACGGCGCAAATTCTTGGGCGCAGTTGCGGCCGGCGCTTGTCCGGCGCGCACCTGTCGCACCGTTTCGGTGTATTGCTGCAACAAAGCGTGCACTTGCGGCGGGAGCGATGCGGCATTGCCGGTCGTCAGGCGGCCGTAGCCCACCACTTCGTTCATGCGGCTTTCGCCCGACACGATGACAAAGCGCTGTTCGTCCTTACCGACGAAAAGATGATAGGCCGGGGCTTCGCCGTCCACGGCACCGCGCACCGCGGGCGCCGCAATGGGCACGGGGTGGCTCAGATAGTGGCGCGCAACGGTGGCCGCTTGCCGGCGATCGACCGGATCGGCCTGCGCCGTGGTCGCCCCCATGCTGAAGGCGGCCGCGGCGAGCGCGAGAACAATGGTTGATTTAAACATAAGTCAGAGAAATTGATGCGTAAGAATGAGAAGGAGCGGCGGTCAGTCCACCACATTGAAACGTCGGTTGCCGACGACGACAATCCACAAGGGAGAACGACCGACGCGAAGGCGCGTGACGCCCCCTTGCGTGCGAGCGACGACTTTCCGGCGGCCGGCCAGATCGTAGACTTCCACGCGGCGGCCGGCGGGCGCTCCCTGGACGACAAGCATATCGCCCTCGCGGCGCACCGTCGTCACCATGGCCGGGCGGTCTACCGCCGTGGGTGCAGACACACGCACCACACAACGCGCCACCACGGCGTGGGCATCGTCGGCACGCACTGTGATGATCGTTTCGCCGGCGCGGACGGCACGGAATTGTCCGACGGACACCATGCTCACCACACTCGCGTCGGCCACTTCCCACACCAGGCGGCTCTTCGCCTCAGCGGGCAGCAGTTGGGGATGCAGCGTGAAGACGCTGTCGACGTGCGGTTTCACCGAATCGGGCAGCACAATTTGTTGCACATCGGGCACCGGAGCGGGATCGACCGGGAAAGGCTGCAACTGATCGCCCACCGCGCAACGCTCGGCATTGACGATTTCGCGCGTTAGGGGGTCGATGAGCAGCGCCACCACGTGCAGGTTGCGGTTTTGCTTCACGTAGCGATAGCCTTTGCTCTGCCCCAAATTGCCGAAACGGTGGCTGTGTTCGTAGAGGGTGTCGAGCTGCATCTGCTCGGGCAGGCTGCCCGCGATGCCATAGCGCACCCCGGCGGCCGAAACCACCACATCGTTGTAGGCCAAACCGCGCATATCGCTACCGCCGGTGTAGAAGACTTGCATCTCGGGCACGCTGTTTTTCCATCTCGGATCGCCCGCTGCGTTGTTAAATTGCACAAAGGATGGGTGCTTGAGGCTGTCGGCCGTCAGCACATAGGCCAAGCGATATTTGTTCTTCGCCACCGGGCAGCGATAGACGGTGGCACTGCGCACGTCCACGCTTTTGCGGTCGGCCGACCACGCCGCTTGCACCTTGAGTTGCACAGCGCTTTGCGCACCGGAGGCTTTTTCCACATCGGCAAGCAGGCCAAAGGGCTGTTCCTCCGTGCCGCTGTTGCCGAAATAGGGAGAAACATTGTGGCTACCGTTGAGCACGATTTTGGGGCGGCCGGGAAAGAAGCGAAACACCTCGTAATAATCACCCGTGCCCAAAGCGTCGCCGTCGTGTGCCGCCAGTCCGATGTAACGATCGGCCGCCACGCGGTTCAAATGCTCCAGCGAGGCGATGCCCGGCGGGCAATTTGGACACCACATGCCCGTGAGGTCTTCGACCACGGCCTTGCGAAAAACGGGACGCGTGAGGGTGTAGCGCTGACTTCCGCTCGTGGGGAAGGAGTTGCGGTTGGGTTTGCCGTTGACAGTCAAGATGGTGACGCTGAAATCATCGACGCCGGGGTGTGCGGCCGGGGGGACTTCGATGGTCATCTGGGCTGCTTCGTCGTAGGTCAACGGCTTTTTCAGTTCCAAGATGCGCTCTTGGCCTGTGACACCGTCGATGGTGAGTGCGTAACCCACGCGGTCGACGACGCTCCTCCGGTCCCAACTGTTGAGCAGCACGCGGGCCTGCCCCAGCTGACCGGGAGCGACGTAGACCTTGTTGGCCACACTGCAACTCACATTCTGTGCAGAGAGCTGAGTAACAAAGGAATAGAACAAAGCCGCCACCACGAAAAGGCATCGCGACGGGAAGTGAGAGTGGAAAACGTTTTGCATTTTGGTTTTATAGCGGAGGTATTAAAAGGACTGCTCCTGCAAAGTTACGATTTAATGCCACATTGCGGCCGTAAACGGGGAGTTTTATTTCCCAATGCCCCACTATGGTGATCAATCCACGGATGGCGACGGGCAAACGGGGGACTTTCGAAAAAAACATGGGGGATTTTGCCCGAAACAAGGGAAGAAATGGGAGAAACTTCGCAGCAATCTATGAATTTCCACGCCACGGGGCTTCGGTACATTAAGCAAACATGGTTATTTACTGTACACGGATTTATAGTTTTCGACAGTTTGAGCAACAAAACATGTAGGTAAAAAACACCGACAAAAGCGTTTGTCACCACGCTCTCAAATACTGGTGAGGAGAATCCCCCAATGCACACGCCAACACCTCATACCCCCCTCATTATCAACAAACAACATGCAAACGCCCCCGAGGCTTTCTGCAAACACCGGCACTTTTGCCTACCATCAGCGCACATAAGCAACCATCTTTCCGGTGGCACTCGCGCCAAAAGCCATTTAACAAAAAGACACCTCCAAAAATTGTCGTATTAAAAACAAATGCTATCTTTTCGCATGAATCCTTCTTGATATACTATTTACGGCAAACAAAATTGGATCCGAACTTTTTATTGGGACTCGCCTCACATGAGTAGCAAGTTGCACAACCGAAGATCATTTACGCCCCGGCACATCCTCTATCAAAACAGATCCGGGTTGGGGATGACGACCGGTCCGAAACATTCCACACAAACCTCACGATCCTCCTCCGGATTTACAAATTGGGAGACACACTCCTCGAAAATAATCCCCCCAATGAAAAAGCTTTTATTTCTGCTCAGCGGTCTTTGCCTGTATTGCTTGGCCGCGTGCGACAACGACCACGAGCCGACAAAGCCCGTTCGTCCCTTCCACGGCGACACCTTGGCGCAAATCGCGTGGAATTTTCGCTTCATCGTCGAAAATCATTACCACTCCATCCCGGGGATTGTACCGGAAGGAACGACCTATCGCGTGCCGGTGATCCCCCGCAGCGTGGAAGACAAGACGGAAAAAGAGTATAATGACATGGAATTGGGCAAAGAGGCTCACCTGGTTTTCCGAGCCACGGTGCACGGCGATACGATCAATCGCCACAAAAAAGAACTTAAGGCCCTCTCTCTCCAACTGAATCGACTGACTGAAACCTCCATAGGAACCTCGCCTGTACTCTGCGGAGTGAAATCCATCGAGGCCGTGGGCATTGCGGAAAATGGCAATACTTACGACCTCCGTGGGGAAATGAAACTGCGCATCCGTGACTATTCCTACAGATTGAAACATCGTTCTTCGGGCATCGTCACCTTGAATTGTGAGAATACGGAAAGCTTGACGGCGAAATATGTCGTGCCGCTCGGTAGAATTAGAGAATACGAACTGGCGGAACACATCCAACCGGAGCTGAAGTTCTATCTTCCGGTGAAACGGTGCATGGATTTTTCCTCCATCCGCTTTGCCATCACACTCTTCAACGGCGAAGTCCTCAGCTTCCAACACAAGTTGCCGAGCAAGTCGGTGCTGCAAGAGTTGCCGAACAAGTCGGTGCTGGAAAACTACCAACAATACGGCTTTATCCCAGAGTCGACCTACTTTACCACACTGTGGCCTTTGCCTGATTATAAGTATAATGAAAGGGAACTGTAAGCGCGCAATTGCGCAAACCTTCTGAGAAGGTGCAAATCCCGAAAATGAAAATCCCGCCGACTAATCGATTAGTCGGCGGGATTCGTTGTTTATCGGAATGGGGGGTTGCGCACCCTAACTATTTTAGGAGGTTGCCTCTGCACCCTGCGCGGCAGGAAGGGCCGAGCCACTGCTCAGACGGTGCACGTCAACCCAATGAGGGCTCACTCCATGTCGTGAATGACCATGCCGGTGCGGAGTTTGGGCTCGAACCAGGTGGCTTTGGGGGGCATGATGTTGCCGGTGTCGGCAATGCGCATCACTTGTTCCATCGTGACGGGATAGAGCGCCAAGGCAGCTTGCATCTCGCCGCTGTCGACACGGCGGCGCAGTTCGTCGAGTCCGCGCAAACCGCCGACGAAATCGACGCGCTTGGAGGAACGGAGGTCGGTGATGCCGAGCTGTTTGTCGAGAATCAGCCGCGACGAGATGTCGACATCGAGCACACCGATGGGATCTTCGGGGTCGAAGGTGCCGGGGCGGGCGTCGAGCGAATACCAACGGCCGCCAAGATAGAGCGCAAACTGGTGGGCGTGTTCGGGACGGAAGTTTTCGGTGCCGCGATCGCGCACTTCGAAATCTTCCTCGAGCCGGCGGAGAAACTCCTCGGGCGACAAGCCGTTGAGGTCGCGCACCACGCGGTTGTAGTCGAGAATCGTGAGTTGCTCGGCGGGGAAGCACACGGCCAAGTAGTAGTTGTATTCCTCGCGGCCGGTGTGTTCGGGGTTGGCCTCGGCGCGAGCGGTGCCCACGCGCGCCGCCGCAGCGGAACGATGGTGGCCGTCGGCAATGTAGAGGGCATCCATGGCACCAAACTCGCGGGTGATGGTCTCGAGGTCGGTCGGCGCGTCGATCAACCAGAGGGTGTGACGGAAACCGTCGACGTCGGCCACGAAATCATAGAGCGGTTCCTGCTCGGCAATTCGCTCGATGAGGGCTTGGAGTGTGTCATTGTGCCGATAGGCCAAAAAGGCGGAACCGATGTGGGCGTTGGTGGCGGTGAGGTGCCGCATGCGGTCGTCTTCTTTGTCGCGGCGGGTGAGTTCGTGCTTCTTGATTCGACCGGAATTGTAGTCGTCGACGTGCGCCGCAAGGACGATGCCGTACTGCGTGTGCCCGTTCATGGTTTGGGCATAGAGGTAGTAGCACTCGTGTTCGTCTTGCACGAGCCAACCTTCGGCGATGAAGCGTTCGAGCTGGCGACGAGCTTCGGGATAGACGCGGGGATCGTGCTCATCGGTGCCCTCGGGAAAATTGATTTCGGGGCGAATGATGTGGTAGAACGAACGGACGTTGTCGCCCGTCTCGGCACGGGCTTCGGCGGAATTGAGGACGTCGTAGGGACGAGAGGAGACGAGATGGGCGATGCCGGCGGCCGGACGTAGGCCGCGGAAGGGTTTCACGAGAGTCATAATGGTGATAGATATTAAGGAGGGGGATGTTTAGATGGGACGGGGTGAGGCGCTCACAATCAGCCTCAGCGATTGACGCGGAAGGTGGTGTCGCCGGTGGCGAAGAAGCCGACGATTTGGCGCGCGGCGGCGAGTCCGGCATTGGCATTGGCTTCGGCCGTCTGCGCACCGAGCTTTTTGGGCGTGGCATAGTAGCGATTGCCCAGGGCGGCGGCAAATTCGTCGTGACGATCGGGGCGGATGTCGGTGAGATAGGAGAGGTCGGTGCGCTCCATGAGGAGCGGCAGGAGTTCGTTCTCGTCGACGATTTCCTTGCGCGCCGTGTTGATCAGAATGGCACCGGGGCGCATGAGTTCGACCATTTCGCGATTGACAAAACCGCGGGTGCGGGGCGTGGCGGGGGTGTGGAGACTGACGATATCGCACTTCTGCACGAGGTCATAGAGGTTGTGTGCGGCGTAGGTGCCGTCTTCCTCGATGCGCTCGACGCGATTGAAGAAATCGTAGGCGCTGACTTCCATTTCGAAACCGCGGGCGATGCGAGCCACACAGCGGGCCACGTTGCCATAGGCCAACAGCCCGATGCGCTTGCCGCGGAGTTCGGTGCCGGCTGTGCCGTCGAAATTGTGACGCACGTGGCGAATGAGCAAGCCGAAGACGAGTTCGGCCACGGCGTTGGCATTTTGCCCGGGCGTGTTCATCACAACGACATCACGCTCGGTGGCGGCGTCGAGATCCACGTTGTCCACGCCGGCACCGGCGCGCACCACAATGCGCAGATGCGGGGCGGCGTCGAGCACATCGGCGTCGACGCGGTCACTGCGGATGATGAGGGCGTCGGCATCGGCCACAGCGGCGAGCAAGGTGGCTTTGTCGGGGTACTTTTCGAGCAGCCGAAGCGTGTGGCCCGACGATTCGACGATGTGACGGATCCCCTCGACGGCTGCGGGGGCGAAGGGTTTTTCGGTGGCGATAAGGATGTTCATGGCTTTGCTGTGTGTTGGTGAGAAAGGTGTGGACGGAGTAACGAGGAAGCGCCCTCCGTCCACAATGAGATCAGGCGCGATGCTGCGCTTCAAAAGCTTGCATGGTCTCGACAAGTGCCTGCACGCCTTCGAGGGGCATGGCATTGTAGGTCGAGGCACGGAATCCGCCGACCGAACGGTGGCCCTTGATGCCGTGCATGCCGCGAGCCGTGGCGAAAGACAGGAATTCGGACTCGAGGGCTTCGTGACCTTCGGCCATGACAAAGCAGACATTCATGTAACTGCGATCGGCCGGATCGGTGACGGTGCCACGGAAGAGGGAATTGCGATCGATTTCGCCATAGAGCAGTTGGGCACGCTCACGGGCGCGACGCTCCATTTCGGCTACCCCACCCTGGGCTTTGATCCAACGGAGGGTTTGCAGACAGGTGAAAATGGGCACAACGGGCGGCGTGTTGAACATGCTGCCTTTGTCAATGTGCGTGCGATAGTCGATCATCGTGGGGAGAGGACGGGTGACTTTGCCCAAGACGTCGTTGCGCACAATGACGAGTGTGACGCCGGCCATGGAGAGATTTTTCTGTGCACCGGCATAAATGAGGGCATATTTCGTGGGATCGATCACACGCGAGAAGATGTCGCTCGACATGTCGGCCACAAGGGGAACGGGCGAATCGAGATCTTCATGCCACTCGGTGCCGTAGATGGTATTGTTGGTGGTGATATGGAAGTAATCGGCGTCGGTGGGCACGGTGAAATCCTTGGGGAGATAGGTGTAGTGCGCGGCTTCGGAGGAGGCGACTTCCACAACTTCACCGAAAAGTTTGGCCTCTTTGAGGGCCTTCTTTGCCCAAGTGCCGGTGTTGAGATAGGCGGCTTTGTGTTCGAGGAGGTTATAGGGGACGTAGCAGAACTGGGTGGAGGCTCCGCCACCGAGGAAGATCACACTGTAATCGGCCGGGAGTTGGAGCAGTTCGGCGACGAGCGCGCGGGCTTCGTCGATCACGGCTTGGAAATTGGGACTGCGGTGGCTGATTTCCATGAGGGAAAGGTCCATGCCGTCGAAATTGATGCAGGCTTCTGCTGTGGCGCGGATCACTTCTTGGGGAAGAATGGAAGGGCCGGCGCCGAAATTGTACTTTTTCATGATAAGATGGAATTAGAAATTGTAGTGGTTTACTGAAGAAGAGAATGGAGAGAATCGGTGCTCCGAGACGTAGGTCTAAGAACGCCGAAAGGTCTCGAACCGCGCCGAGCGGCGTGATTCAAGACCTTCCTGATATGTATTAAGTTGGTGAGACTCATGTGGATAGAAGACTCTAGCACGATGAGACAAACACGGTGGGGCTCGTTAGACGATGCCTTTGCCGTGACAGTTTTTGAACTTCTTGCCGCTACCGCAGGGGCAGGGATCGTTGCGACCGGGCATCTTGTCCTTGACGAGCGGCTGCTGGGGGAGCTGATCGGGGGCTCCGGCTTGTGCTTGCGCCTCATTGACGTCGACAAGCTCGCCACTTTCGTCGAATTCTTGCTTCGTTTCGGTGTAATTGTTTTCCGGACGGGGTTCTTCTTCGCCGCCGTCACGCACTTCTTCGCTGGCTGTGCCGGGAATGAAGGCGCGCATGAGCGTGGACACGGAGCTGTCGTTGATGTCGTTGACCATGTCGTCGAAGAGTTTCACGCTCTCGATCTTGAACACCACGAGCGGATCCTTCTGTTCGTAGGACACGTTGCGAACGGAGTGCTTGAGTTCGTCGAGCAGACGGAGATTTTCCTTCCAGCAATCGTCGATGTTGTGGAGCAGGATGGCTTTTTCGAATTCGCGAACCACATTGCGCGATTCGGTTTCGTAGGCTTCCTTGAGATCCACACGCACATTGTAGACGAGGCGTCCGTCGCTGATGGGCACCAAGATGTGGTCAAACTGCTCAGCCTGCGTTTCGTAGACTTGTTTGATGACGGGAATGGCTACTTCGCGGAGCTTCTCCATCTTGCGGTTGAACGTTTGGATGGCCGCATCGAAGGCTTTTTCGTAGAGATCCTCAAGCTTCATGCTTTCAAATTCCTCTTCGGTGAAGGGAACTTGCATGGCAAAGATCTCGATGAAGCGATCGACGCAACCGGCATAGTCGTATTTGTCGATGGTGTCTACCACACGATCCCAGATCATGTTGGAGATGTCCATGCCAATGCGCTCGCCCATGAGTGCGTGACGACGCTTTTCGTAGATGACGGTGCGCTGCTTGTTCATCACATCGTCGTATTCGAGCAGGTGTTTGCGCGTGCCGAAGTTGTTTTCCTCGACCTTCTTCTGCGCGCGCTCGATGCTCTTGCTGATCATGCCGGACTCGATCATCTCGCCGTCCTTGAAACCAAGCTTGTCCATGACGCGAGCGATGCGTTCGGAGGCGAAGAGACGCATGAGTTTGTCTTCGAGCGAGACGAAGAAGACGGAGCTTCCGACGTCGCCCTGACGGCCGGCACGACCGCGAAGCTGGCGATCGACGCGACGACTGTCGTGGCGTTCGGTGCCGATGATGGCCAAACCGCCGGCGGCACGCACCTCGTCGGTGAGCTTAATGTCGGTACCACGACCGGCCATGTTGGTGGCGATGGTAACGGCGCCGAGGAGACGTTCCTCTTCGTGCACTTCGCCGTTTTCGTCCTTGACCTTTACAATACCCGGAGTGCTCTGCCCCGCAAGTGCCACGATATCGGCTTCCTTCTGGTGGAGCTTGGCGTTGAGCACCTGGTGAGGAATGTGACGGAGCTTGAGCAAACGGCTGAGCAATTCGGAGATCTCAACGGAGCTCGTACCGACGAGCACCGGACGTCCGCTGTTGCGCATGCGTTCCACCTCTTCAATGACGGCATTGTACTTCTCGCGTTGCGTTTTGTAGACGCGGTCGTTCATGTCGTTGCGCTGAATGGGGCGGTTGGTGGGGATTTCCACCACATCGAGCTTGTAGATGTTCCAGAACTCGCCGGCCTCGGTGATGGCCGTACCCGTCATACCCGCGAGTTTGTGGTACATGCGGAAATAGTTCTGCAGCGTGATGGTGGCAAAAGTCTGCGTGGCGGCCTCAACTTTGACGTGCTCTTTGGCCTCAACAGCTTGGTGCAAGCCGTCGCTCCAGCGGCGGCCTTCCATGATACGGCCCGTGGATTCGTCGACGATCTTCACTTGTCCATCCTGAATGACGTAGTCGTCATTGAGCGTGAACATGGAATAAGCTTTGAGCAACTGCTGGAGCGTGTGCACACGGTCGGACTTCACGGCATACTCAGCGAGGAGCTCATCCTTCTTGGCAACGCGTTCTTCGTCGGGGAGGTTTTCGGCCTCAAGTGCGGAGAGTTGTCCGGTAATGTCGGGGAGCACGAAAAGCTGGTCGTTTTGAACCTGCTCTGCCAACCAGGCTGTACCCTTGTCCGTGAGGTCACACGAACGTTGCTTCTCGTCTACGACGAAATAGAGGGGTTCCACCGCTTCGGGCATACGGCGGTTGTTGTTCTCCATGTAGATCTCTTCGGTCTTGAGCATGCCGGCCTTGATGCCGGGCTCGGAGAGATACTTGATGAGAGGGCCGTTCTTGGGGAGCGCCTTGTGCGAACGATAGAGCGCAAGGAAGCCCTTTTCGCGATCTTCTTTCTTGTCGCTGGGGATGAGACGCTTGGCTTCCGTGAGATACTCGGTGGCCAATTTGCGCTGCACTTGGTAAAGACGATCGACGAGGGGTTGGAACTCCTCATACATCTGGTCGTCGCCCTTCTCCACCGGGCCGGAAATGATCAGCGGGGTACGGGCGTCGTCGATCAACACGGAGTCGACCTCGTCGACGATGGCATAATAATGTTTGCGCTGCACGAGATCGGCAGGGCTCATGGCCATGTTGTCGCGCAGATAGTCGAAACCGAACTCGTTGTTCGTACCGAAAGTGATGTCGGCGTTGTAAGCACGGCGACGCGCCTCGCTGTTCGGCTGGTGCTTGTCGATGCAGTCTACGCTCAAACCGTGGAACTGGTAGAGCGGTCCCATCCATTCGGAGTCACGCTTGGCAAGGTAGTCGTTGACCGTCACCACGTGCACACCGCGGCCGGAGAGGGCACGCAGAAAGACGGGGCAGGTGGCTACGAGGGTCTTACCTTCACCGGTGGCCATCTCGGCAATTTTACCCTGGGAGAGCACTACGCCACCGAAAAGTTGCACGTCGTAGTGCACCATTTCCCATTTCAGGTCGTTGCCGCCGGCCACCCAGTGGTTATGATAGATGGCGTGTACGCCGTCTTCGTCGAGTTCGACGAAATCTTTCGTGACAGCGAGTTCACGGTCGTAGTCTGTGGCGGTGACCGTGATGGTTTCGTTGTTGGCAAAGCGGCGAGCCGTTTCTTTCACGATGGCGAAAGCCTCGGGAAGCGCCTCTTCGAGTGCCGTATCCATGCGTTCGAGCACTTGCTTCTCTAACTTATCGATTTGCGTGAAGAGTTGTTCGCGATCTTCGATGGGAGTATCTTCGATCTTCGCACGAATTTCGCTGATCTGCTGATTGAGTTCGTCGGCAGAACTTTGGATGTTGTGCTGCAGCTCCTTGGTCTTGGCGCGCAACTCGTCGTTGCTCAAGGCTTCGATGGTGGGAGAAACAGCTTTGATCTTGTCGACCCAAGGCTGAATCTGCTTCATGTCGCGAGTTGCCTTGCTGCCGAAAAGTTTGGAGAGGAGTTTATTGAAATCCATAGGATGTTTTTTACTGAAGTGAGGGGCCGGTTCGTGCTTCTGTGCCGGAACTGGGAGGCCCAAAGGGATGAATGTGAATCGCCGGTGGCGGGGAAACGTTCGATGGTCGTTTCAAAAGAGAGGTAATTCACTGCATCCGCTGGGAGCGCGTATGCGCAGCGCCTTCGAAACGGTGGGAGCCAAACAATCTACGCGCACGGGAGTGCCGATAGTCTGTGGTGCGATCCCACAACCGTAGAAGATGATGGGAAATTCCACCCGCGCTGCAGTGATCGGAGCGGAGATTCGACCGTCTGTGCCGATGCTGCGCCAACCGGAGCGCAACACGATGACCACATCGCCCGACCGCTGCGGGAAATAGCCGGCACGCGCTGCAAAAGAGGCGGCGGACAAGGCTTCGGTTTGAAGTTCACGCCCCGTGATGACGGTCTTGACGCCCGAAAGGTCTAACAAAAAATCGGCGGCACGATGCTGCAACTCTCCGAAATCGATGCGTTGCTCGCTGATGAGCCGGCGGTTGAAAAAGATTTCTGTGCCGAGGGTGGTTTCTATGTAGTTGCCTTTGCCGTAAAGGTTGGCCAAATAGATATTGAGTAGACTGACCGCGCGGCGCATGTCGAACACGCCCCCCGGAAAACGGTAACGCTCATCGTCCGCCTGCTCTCGATCGAAAGTGCCGGTGCCGGCCAAAGTGAAGAGCACACGCCCTTTGCCGACCTTGGCTTCGACAGATTTGATAATGGTGCCCAACGCGCGGTCGAGTCGCTCATAGGTGTCTTGGAGCTCAAGCGCCGAAGCGGCTGGATTGCGCCCGGCAAAGGTGCCCGCATAGAGAGAAACGTTCAGCAGATCGGGCGTTCCGTCGTTGCCGAGAGGCGTATTGTTCAACACATCTGCCACCGCCGCCGCGACTTCGTCGTTGACCATGGCCGAGGTTTTGAATGCGCCGAAACGTTCTCCGCCGGTCATGCGGTGAGAGAAGGGCTTCACCGTGCTGCCGTTGAGCAAAACCGTTTGTTTGCCCCGTTGCAAAGGCTGCCAAGTCCCGGCAGCCAAACGCCGATCGATGCTTTGTTGACTGTTGCGAACGTCGGCCCACAGCGGAAGTTCGCCATAGTAAGAGGAGGTCACCCACTTGCCGCTCCGATCGTCGATCCACACCGCCTGGTCTGCCGCATGTCCGCCCGCGAGAATCGCGACGTCGGCTTGCGGCGAAAGGGAAACGACATAGGCATGTCCGCCGGTGGCGAGTTTGAGTTCGTCGGAAAGTGTGGTAACCAGGAGCGAGGCGGGCGAAAAACGGTCTGTGGTTCCGCGGCCTTGCACGGTGGGATCGTCGACCGCTACCGTGGCGCGCAACGTGGCGCGGTGCAAAAAGCGCTCACCCACGATGCCGTGTTCCGCAGCAGCAGCTCCCGTGCTCCAAGTGGCCGCTGCCACCGCCCGATCTCGTGGAGCAACGGCATAAACGGCCTGTGTATAATAGCGTCCGCCGCGCATCAATTGCCGAAATCCTTCGTCACCATAAAGGGGAGAAAAGGTTTCGAGATAGTCTGACCGAAGTTGGTCTATCAAGATATTGA
>CAJPJR010000051.1 GCA_905369775.1 Prevotellaceae bacterium UBA1746 | reverse complement strand
TACGTTCTGACGGGTCGCCGCGTGTCGACCGCCGCTCCCCACTGCCTCATCATCACGGGCGGCAAGAAACAAATGCGCTGATCGGGCTTTGCACACGCATCGCCTCACCTCTCTTTACGCTCTCCCCACGCACCGCGGCGGGGAGAGCGATTTTTTGTACGACCGCGCGCCTCGATCTTGCTGAAGTCGGCAAGAAACAAACGCGCTGATCGGGCTCTGCACACGCATCAGCCCACTTCGCTTCACGCTCTCCCCACGCATCACGTCGGGGAGAGCGCTTTTTTGTACGACCGTGCGCCTTGTCCTCACGAAAATTCCCTATATTTGTAGCAGTTTAGGGCGCACGACCGCCAAAGTCGCCGTGCTCCCCCGTCTTCACTCCTCGTTTTTCCACCATGATCGCCCTCCCCCTCCTCAGTTTAGCCCTCTTCGCTCCCACGGCCGCGCCCTCCGGTGCTGCAGCCGTGGACAGTGCCGCCATCTATGCCGACACGCTGCCCGATGCGTGGGCACCGTACGAATGGGTCGCCGCCGATGCCGTGCCGCCCGCCCTCGTTCCGGCCGCCGACGGCAACTCCTCTGTGAATCTCCTCACGCGCACGCTCACTTTCACGCTCGGCGGTACGCTCGGTGTGCGATTTCCGAACGGCGCGCCCAACGCGGCCTTCACCCTCGGCGGCCTCGAACTGCGCAATGACCGCGATAGCCTCATTTCGGCCATCTATCCCACAGAAGACGCCCCGGCGGCCGATCGCTATGCCCTGCGCGTGCCGACAGCCGGCGCCTACACGCTGATGGTCTACGCCCGCGCGGCGAAAGGTGCCCCCTCTTCCGCGCCGACGGCCGTACGCTACACGCTCACGGCACCCCTTCCCGACGCGGTCGCCGCCCCCCGCCTCACCGCCCCCCACTCTCGTGCCAACACGACCTACGACCTCTCTGGACGTCGCGTCTCGACCGCCGCGCCCCACGGCCTCCTCATTCGCGGCGGGCGGAAAATGATGCGCTGAGGCGCACCGCGTCGCCCTCTACTCCCCGGCCTTCGCGCCCGCAGCTCATCGATATTAGACCGCACTCCTCCACAAATAGAAGGCCTCTCGCAGCTCGCCCCCTCGGTGGGCTTGCGCCCTACGCTTTCGCGGCTCGCATGCCTTACGCCACGCGTCGGCACAGTCCGAACACCCCCACTTTTCTCACAAACGTGGGCTCCCGGCAGCGAAAGCCCCCACTTTCCGGTCAAAAGCCCCCCATTTTGTCGCCCCCTTCCGCCCCGTGCAGGCAGAAGGGGGCGAAATTCTGCCGTTTTGTCAGCCCCGCGGCGTTGGCACACGGCTTGCAAATATCAGGGCGTACGGCTCGCAGGAGTAGCCCCACAGGCCGCCCACCGACCGCGCAAGGGTTCGCACCCGAGCGCCACACGGAGCGCCGCACAACCACACATTCATTCAGCAAACAACAAAAAAATAAGACATACAACTATGGGAAAGATTATCGGAATTGACCTCGGAACGACTAACTCTTGCGTATCCGTATTTGAAGGCAACGAACCTGTTGTCATCGCCAACAGCGAAGGTAAGCGCACCACGCCTTCGGTAGTGGCCTTCGTCGAAGGCGGCGAGCGCAAAGTGGGCGACCCCGCCAAGCGCCAAGCCATCACCAACCCGAAACGCACCATCTACTCGATCAAACGCTTCATGGGCGAAAACTACGCTCAGGTGCAGAAGGAGATCGAACGCATGCCCTACGACGTGGTCAACGAGGGCGGACTGCCCCGCGTGGCCGTCGACGGCCGCAACTACACGCCGCAGGAAATCTCGGCCATGATTCTTCAGAAAATGAAGAAGACGGCCGAAGACTATCTGGGCCAGGAAGTGACGGAAGCCGTGATCACGGTGCCGGCCTACTTCTCCGACTCGCAACGCCAGGCCACCAAAGAAGCCGGCCAGATCGCCGGACTGGAAGTGAAGCGCATCGTGAACGAACCCACGGCTGCCGCTCTCGCCTACGGTGTGGACAAGGCACACAAAGACATGAAGATTGCCGTGTTTGACCTCGGCGGCGGTACGTTCGATATCTCGATTCTCGAGTTCGGCGGCGGCGTGTTCGAAGTGCTCTCCACCAACGGCGACACGCACCTGGGCGGTGACGACTTCGACCAGGTGATCATCGACTGGCTCGTGCAGGAATTCAAGAACGACGAGGGCGCCGACCTCACCACCGACCCGATGGCCATGCAGCGCCTGAAGGAGGCCGCCGAAAAAGCAAAGATCGAACTCTCGAGCTCGGCTTCGACGGAAATCAACCTCCCCTACATCATGCCGGTGGGCGGCGTGCCCAAGCACTTGGTCAAGACGCTCACGCGCGCCAAGTTCGAACAATTGGCCCACGGCCTCATCCAAGCTTGCCTTGTGCCCTGCCAAAACGCATTGCGCGACGCCGGACTGGAGAAAAACGAGATCGACGAAGTGATCCTCGTGGGCGGTTCGAGCCGTATCCCCGCTGTGCAGCAGTTGGTTCAGGACTTCTTCGGCAAGGCTCCCTCTAAGGGTGTGAACCCCGACGAAGTGGTGGCTGTGGGTGCCGCAATTCAAGGTGCGATCCTCAACAAGGAGAGCGGTGTGAGCGACATCGTGCTGCTCGATGTGACCCCGCTTTCGATGGGTATCGAGACACTGGGCGGTGTGATGACCAAGCTCGTGGAAGCCAACACCACGATTCCCTGCAAGCGCAGCCAGACTTTCTCGACGGCCGAGGACAACCAACCGGAAGTGACCATCCATGTGCTCCAAGGTGAGCGCCCGATGGCGGCTCAAAACAAGAGCATCGGCCGCTTCAACCTGGCCGGCATCGCTCCCGCCAAGCGCGGTGTGCCTCAAATTGAGGTGACGTTCGACATCGATGCCAACGGTATCCTCAACGTGAGCGCCAAGGACAAGGCGACGGGCAAGGAACAGAGCATCCGCATCGAGGCTTCGTCTAACCTCTCGAAGGAGGAAATCGACCGCATGAAGGCGGAGGCTGAGGCCAACGCGGCGGCCGACAAGGCGGAGGCTGAACGCATCGAGAAAATCAACAAGGCGGACAGCATGATCTTCCAAACGGAGAACCTCCTGAAGGAGAACGGCGACAAACTTCCCGCTGACGTGAAGGGCGAGATCGAAACTGCGCTCAACACGCTGAAGGAGGCGCACAAGTCGCAGGACGTGGCAGCGATCGATGCGGCTACCGAAACGCTGAACAAGGCGATGGAGAAATTCTATGCCCAGGCTCAGGCTGCCCAACCGGGTGCGCAGGACTTCGCACAGGGTGCACAACAAAGTGCACAGGGCGGCACGCAGCAAAACGGCAAGGAGGATATCCAAGATGCTGACTTCGAAGAAGTGAAATAAAAGAGATTTCGCTTGAAAACAGCGGAAGAATGATTACATAGTTCTCGAGAGGGTTCGTCCCTCTCGAGAACTTTTTTGTGCACCGCCACGATCGACTCACGCTCATACGTGTCTATGCTCGCCGGCTTCGGAATGGCCCCAACATCTCGTGCCACTCCACCTGCTTTCTTCTCCACAAGACCGCGAAAAGAGCCCTTGTAAAAGAGCCCCGCAGGAGAGGGACTCATCAAGGCGGGAAGTGCTCGATCTCGATTTCTTGTTTTTTTTCGAATTATCTTTTACCAAGAAATACCCAATGTGCATTTTTCGAGGAATAGATCAAAAATATTTGATAGAAAGCTATGCAACACTCGAAAAATAATACTACCTTTGCAACCGACCTAGTCATAATACAGAAGAACCATGCCCGCAGCCACTGCGCATCCCGCATTTTCTTTTGCTCAGTTCAGATAAACGCATATAAGTCAGCATTTTACAAAATACTGACGAGCTTTTTTGTTGACTGTGCTTCCAAAGAAGCCACCGACAACAGGCAGAAAAACAACACCCCACCGACAGGTTTCTCACTCCCCTCTCCTCCCGTAAAGGCCACAACTCCTCCATTTTTCGATTTGGGCCCTCGGCGGCACTTGCCCTAAGGTATTGCAAAGAAGAGCTCCGTTCATTTTGCCTCCCCAAACAGCCGGACAGTGAAAGCCCACTCGAAGAACAAACGGGAACAAGTAGACAATTCCGACCCCACAATGGATCACGAAACACAATCACAACTCAAAAAACAAAGAATGTCGCAGGCCAAAAACAGAAGTTTTGAGATTGGCGACACTGTTGACGTTACCATCACCGGCATCAACGACCAATACGGCATCTTCGTAAAAATGCCCAACGGTGCCAAAGGACTAATTTGGCTCGCAGACATCACGTGGACGAGAAATTCCGCGATTCTCCCTTCATTATCTGTAGGCGACACCTTCAAAGCGAAGATCCTTGCGAAAAACGAAAAGGGCGAATATCGCCTCAGCAGGAAAGAACATCTTCCCAACGCACAGACTGTGAAGAAGGGAGCCCGATATAAGGTCACTGTACGCTCCATCGAAAGTTTCGGACTCATCGTCAACTTGGGAGACTCGACCGCGCTTGTCCATGTCAGTGAGCTTCCCCACATCAAATATACCGTAGGCGAACAAATTATTTGCGCAGTAACAGAAAACAGCTACGACTCGGAAAAGCACTATAACAAGATCTACATGAGTGTACGCGAGGTGTATCGCGATTATGCCCAAAAGCTGCGTGAATATGAGCACGTGAACTTCCGATTCAAAGGCGTGGTGAAGACAGAGGACTCCCTTTGTGCGGTTGTGGAAACCGAGGATTTGATCAAGGCCATTGTGCCCTCCCACCGTTTTGTGGAACCGTACAAGACGCGATTGCGCAACAATGAAATCGCCCTTGGTGAGGAACTCGAATTTGTCTATCTGAAATACAAAGAACAGTCGGGCGAGCTCGTTTTGGACATGCGCCCCATCGAGCAAGAAGCGAGAAAAGCCCGAAAGGATGCACTGAAGGCACAACTGGCACAGGGCGATGTTGTCGATGCCGTGGTGAAGAAGGTGGACAACAAAGTGGCCATTGTGGAAATCGTCGGTTGGGACTTGCTTTATCCCATCGACAAGACGGAATTATCGTGCAGCCATATAGCTCGTGCCAGCGACGAAGTGTTCCCGGGCGAGCAGATCCAGCTGGTTTATCAGGGCGAAAACGAGGGCAAACTGCTTTTCAGTCGCAAATCGCTGGTCGAAAACCGATACGAGCGGTCACTCTACGATTTGAATCTCGCCGAGCTGTTGGATACCATGGGGATCAAAACGAATCGTTTTGTGGCTCGACTCATTGAGAGCAACGCGTTCTATTTCTGCAAAAATCTCATTTCTACCGGTGATCCGAATGAAGAAAACAACGGTAAGCTGCTCGTCGATCCCATAACGGGCAATCGGCTTTCGGCAATCGTCGACAATCGGCTGCGCAACTTCTTTGTTCCGGGCAATTACTACGAAGTAGAGCTCTATTTGGCAGACACCCCTTATCGCTTAAAGAAAGGTTCGCCCTATTTGTTCCGTGTGATGTCTAACAACATCGCGGAAGTGCCCAACCCCTATGAGGAGTCTGTGTCTCTCTCCTTCAAACAGCACACCAGCCCCAACACCAATACGAGTGTGGCCAACTTGCTCGAAGAAGTGGGTCAGAATCTCTACACGAGCAAGAAGCGCATGTTCTTCGAACTGCTGCAAAACGCTGACGACTCCGCGCCCGAGAACGGGGTACAGGTCAAGCTGCAACTGACCGACGAGCATTTTGTGCTGACACACGATGGTTTTCCCTTCAACAAACACGATTTCGAATCCATCACCTCGGCAGCCAAAAGTACAAAGAGCGCCAAGGAGAAGAAAACCGGCTACAAGGGAATCGGCTTCAAGTCCGTTTTCACCAATTCGGAGTCCGTATACATCAAGAGTGGCGGCTACAAATTCTCATTTGACAAAAGCCTGCCCATCTATAATGACTTTGATGCCTTCTACTTCCACGTGAACGACATTGTCGATGACGAGGAAGGCCAACAGGACTTCGTCCGTAAGTTTGCCAAATACAAGAGGGAGTTTAACGGCGTGAAGGACATTCCGTGGCAATTGTTGCCGGTGTGGCATGACGCTCTGCGCATTCTCCCCGTCGATTCCATCTTCAATCAAGATGAGAACGTGAGCATCGCTTTGAAGATGGACAAGGAAACGCTCTCGGAATACAGCGAAGCGATTTTAGAGGTGTTCTCCGAGCCTCGGTTCATGCTGTTTCTCAGAAACACCACGCGCGTCCAACTCATAGAGCGAGACAACTGCCGAACCATCAAGAAAAACATCGATAAGCGCGCCCACACGGTCTCACTTGTCAACTCCTTCAACGAAGATCACCAATCGGAAGACTTCAGCATCCATTCCTCCGGCATCCTCGCTGTGAACGATGAGGCGTTCAACCGAGCGGGAGTTCAAATTAAGCGGAAAGAAAAAACCAACAATCGGGGAGAACACGAGAACTACTTCGTCAAACTCGACCAAGACGGCAACGAGCTCACCGAAGTGGCGGGCATTCCCGATCGCATTGCTTCGGCAACCCAAACAAGTATCGCATTCGCTGTCAGACTCGACGACGAGGGACGCGTCATTCCCATAGAGGAGGAATTGTCACTGTATGCTTATCTTCCGATGAATGAGCATCGGTTCAAATTTCCCTTCTACTTGAACGCAGATTTCGTTCCCAAATCGGACCGTGAGGGCATTCAGAGCGACAACCCTTGGAACTACTTCTTGTTCTACACCATCGGAAGGGAAATCGTCAGCATGGTGGCAAGCTATGCTTCAGAAGTCAACGTGCGCTATCTCCACCTGCTGCCCACGGAAACCTTCTCTAATTCTAGTCAGGACACCGCAGCTTTGGCAAATGCCTTCAATCGCGGATATGAGTATGCGCTGCAACACACTCCCTTTGTGCTGAACGATGTCAATGAAATCGTAGGGCCGAACGATATTATATATGATGTATCAGGCCTCTCCTCCGCGATCGGTGCTCCGGCCTTCTACGAACTCATTGGCACAACCAAGCATTTGCCTCATCCGGCCATTGACCCGAGTTCGCTGTCAAAGGAAATCTTTGGAGTAGAAAGGCTCACTGTCAAGTCCGTCGTTTCCATTCTGGAGCAGCAACTCGATGTGCTTAGGAAATGGATGATTGAATCAGAGGAGGAAGCGCGCACCGCTTTCTACCAATGGGTGGCTAAAGAGGAAAAAGCACACGCTCTGATTCCCAACATTCCGGCGTTTAAGTTTGGAGACGAGTGGAAAACTCCACGCGAAATAGACGTAACAGACCGACTCCTGATTTCGACCGAGAAGACTACGACAATAAAGCCCGTGTTGTCGAAGCTGGGATTTCGGTGCTCCGATCAATCCCTCGAAGCTCACCCTTTGTCCTCTTATATAACTCCCCAAGACGAGGAGGAAATCTTCGAAGCAATAGAAGAAGAATCCTTGGATGCGCTCTCATTCAGCGAAAGACTACAATTGTTTCGCTACGCCTCGACGCTCAAAAACGTAGGAACGAGAAAACTTGGCACATGGAGCATCTTCAAAAATCAGAAAGGGGACTACTATCCCTTGTCTTCCATGTGTGCCTATGATTCGAATCTCCCGGAATGGTTGCACGAGTTCATGCTCAAAGATGAGGAAAACGATGATTCCTTGAGCAAGTTCCTAATTGACCGAAACGAGGTTTTCTCAAAGATCATCGAATCTCACATTGATTACCTGCTAAGAAGTACCGATCTCACGGTGATCTACGAAGCGTTTTCCTACTGTTGGACGTCGGAATTCACCAAATCGTTGTTTTCAAAAGGCAACATCACGCCGATAAGTCTGCTCCAAATCGTAGAACAATCTAATGCGGAAACGCAAAGTGCCTATGCGCAGAGCATAAGATCCATGCCACTGCAGAGTACGGAAGAATACGGCACCGAATCGTTCGCATACAGGTGGATCAAACTGGCTTTGTCCTCAGAAAAGAGCATAGAACATGCCCTCTCCATCATCACAATTGACGGGAGACATCTGTCAGAATACAATCTTCGGGATGGTTTTAATCTGAACACCTACTCAAAGAACTTCACATTCTCGCTGTCGCAACTGCTCCCCGGCTACTCGGACTCATCAGCATTGAGCCGTGTGAGCGCAAATTTCTCGAGCATCCGCGGTTACGAGAAGATTTTTGCCCAAAGACCGGTGGATGCAGTACACGTTTACAAACAATTAAATCACAACCTCGGAAGATCTGCTCAACTCATCACCGTAGAACAGTTCTGCTTCCTCATGGTTTTCAGGAGAACATATAACTACACAAAGCCGGACAGTAGCTTCAGCTCATATGTTCGCGTAAACAACCAAGATTTGTTCATCAATATACTCGACAGGTGCATGGAAATGGACATCCCCTCGATGCTGAAATATGCCATAGAAAGCTGGGGACTCTCACTTCCTTTCGACAGATTGATCGGAACCTACCTCGGTTGTGATGAATATACGCTGGCTTCAGAACGCACCCCTTCGTTCGTAGAGCATTGGGCAGACACCCCCGAAAAGAAACAATTCTTGGTTCAGCTTGGATTGTACAGCAACAAAAGCACAGCGATACAACGACGCAAAGCGTTCAAGGAAGGAAATTTTGGAGAAGACTGGAGTATGCCCGAAGGCAGCTCGATCAAGCCCTTCTTGGATTGGGTCGCCGGCTCCTTTCAACTCCCGATCGTAGCAGAAGCACAAGTCGAAGTGCTAAAGGCTCTCTGCAAAACGCCCCAAATCAAAGAGTATTATAAAGAGTATTACAACAAAGATGATTTCGACAAGGCTGAAGAATGGGGCAATCCGCGGTATTTAGAATGGAAGGAAAAATCAGAAGTCAAGATCTACACCGTAAAGGGACTCTTCCCATACAGAGGCTATTACGGCAACCAGTATTTTTTCAAGGACTACTATGAAGAGAGCTACTTCTATTTTAACTCCAAGCATCTCTATATCACAGCCGACAGAGAGCCGGAGGCAATCTTGGCCGAGGTTTATTCCAAATCCTCGAAATGCCCCTTCACGAAAGAAGACTGGAATCAAATCTTCTTGGTTTCCGCTGCCAGCTATACGCAACAACACCTGCTCGTAGAAGAACTCAAACAGCAAAATGAGGAACTTGAACGGCAGAAAGCTGAACTCGAGCAACAGTTCAATGAGTTCAAGTTGGCCGTACAAGAAACGGCACGCGGGAAATACACCGAGAGAGGCAATGTCGGTCAGATAGATAGAGCCCAAATCAACCTTGAAGCACGGAGAGCTGCCAAAGAATATTTGGAGAGTCTGGAAGATTATGACTGTTCGGCATGGGATCCCAAGGAAAGCAGCCAGCTCGTTGAAGGGGTCATTCTCTACAAAGGCGAACCGATTACAGTCGCCATTACAAGTTCTCGAGGCGGAAAGTTGCATCTGCATCCTTGGACTTTCTCTGCAATCATGGAAAATCCCGACAACCTACTCCTCAATTACGGAAGCGACCATTGCATCCATTCGCTAAGGTTCGACGATATCTTCATGGACAATCCGAATGTCAACCTCATTTTCGACACAGATGCTGTCAATCCCCGACTTATCGCCAAACTTTCGAGCCTGTTCAGAGGTTATCAACATACCTACTTCGTCATAGAAAATCCCAAATACTCTCAGTCGGATGCCATCCAATCTTTCGGATTGAGCGAAAAGGTAGAGGGCGACGTCGATACCGGCTTCTCCATCGAGGACATCTTCAACTTTAATGGCTGATTGTCATGTACTATACACGAGACAAGCACAAGCGCTTCTTAGACAAAGAGCTGACCGCCCTCTCCGATTCCTACTTGAGATCGCTCAACACCCGAGCGCTCACTTTGTTAGATAGCCATGAAGTGTATGTCACCCAGTATGTGAAACTCAACTTCAAGGAGCATGACGAGGAAACAGACGGAAAAGACTTCGGTTCCGGCCAATTGATGCTCCGTCTGCGGAAAGACAAAGGCATTCCTCGAAAGAACGAATACTTTACAGCCGTCATCTTAGAGAAAGACCTTTGCCTTCCCCGAAATTGGGGGGACATCACCTGGGGGAAACTTCGCGCACATCAGGTAGAATTTTCCGAAGTTCGCTGTGTATGGCAAGGAAAAACCGACGATAACGGCTTCCTTTTATGCGGATTCTCAGGGCTTTCTTTGGAAATGGCCCGGTTCCTCATCAACCACCACCTCCAGAATTGTGTAATCGTCTTGGGACCTAAGGAACCTCCCATCGACTACTATCACAATCTCATATCCATAGTCGGCAATCGCTCACCGAATCATCCGGCAAACGAATTATTAGATTTTGATCTACGCGAGACGGCATGGTGCCCGGAGGAAATCAATTCCAACGGTTCGCAAGTGGATAAAATCGTCGCTTCGCTCGATTCCTGCAGTCAGTTGATTTTTCAAGGTCCACCGGGAACTGGGAAAACACACTTGATGGCGGCTATTGTTGCACGGTTGATAGCAAAGAACAAAAGCGTGCTTGTCACAGCACTTACCCACCGTGCCTTGATAGAATTAGCACAAAAGGATTCGCTACGGCAAGCTCTTGCTGAGAAGAAGGTACAGAAGACTAACGTATCTGCCGAAGAACTCATTGCGTGCAAAAACCTTCTCCCTATCGAAGGCAAACAAATCACGTTTACACCTGGGAGTGTGACCTTGTCCACCTTCTATAATGCAAGTGGATGGGCTATTACCAGCTATGAGGAGCAGCCATTTGACTACGTCATCATGGACGAAGCCAGTCAGGCTCTGTTTGGAATGATCGCCGCCTGCAAGAATCTCGGGAAAAGAATCATCTGGATTGGCGATCAAAACCAGATGCAACCCATCATCCTGCAAAGTGAGGAGGCGTTAAGTAGGAACGGCTACGGCATGTTGGCCAATGGTTTCCAAACGCTGTGCGACAACTTTCCCTTCAAATCCTATATCCTCACACAATCCTACCGCCTACTCCCCAACGCAGCTGCACTAACCAGTCTTTTCTATCACACTCCCATCCTATCTGCAGCCAATTTCGATTACAGCATGGACTTCAACCGGCTAACGTTCGCGCCCAAGCAGGGTGGTTCCTCTTTGCTTCTTACGGCAATGCCCGTGGGCGAACAAGCCAACCCCACTTGCTGTGCGTACGCAATCGACATCGTTGCTCAAATTCTAAGCTGTCATCCCCAAATCACGATTGCTGTGCTGTCAAAATTCCGCGCCACCGTCAGGATGCTGCAACATTGCTTTGTGAACCAATTCGGTGAGCACGACAATGTGTTGATTGATACGGTTGAAAGAGTGCAAGGCATGACCTGTGATGTTTGCTTATACTACATCCCCAACACCATGCTAAACATGTCGTTGGAGAAATCTCTTTTCAATGTAGCCACAAGTCGAGCCAAACAACTAACACTGATCATCGCAGACCAATCGATTTTAAGCACCACATGCGACAGTGCAGTAGCAACCTACTTGCAGAAAATATCAGCAATCACTATTAAATAGAGAACAACAGCCAACCACAACAGCAAAAAAACGATTATCTAAAAAGTACCATAGGGTACATAGCACGAAACCCATGTGCTTTCTCTGTTTTACTCACTATTCTCTTTAAAGAGTATAGCACCGAACGCTCTTATTACCCAACATTCTAATCATTTCCCATGGATTATACTAATCCGATCGCCTCACTTCTAGAAGGGGCTTATGCAATGACGCCCACCCATCCGGGCTTTTGGCTCAAATTTGAAGATTTGTGCCGCTCACTTACCATTCTACTGACCAAACGTGGTTTATCTGTCGAAGACGTAGAGGAATGCGTCCGCAAATGCTTATCCGAAGCCAAATTTAATGAGGACTATACCGACAAATACACCGGCGAAAAGTTTCTCGCCGTCCAAGCCGGTCCCAAAAGTCTAAAGCAACTTCATCTACTGCGTCGCGCGATCGAGAAAGCGGTGGGTGAGGCCAACACCGACAGCGAAGGCTGGGTAAAGTTTGCCGAAGTGGGAAATCGGGTGAGTCGCGACCTCTTTCAACCGCTGGGTTTCGATGCCCTCAGTCAGGCGGTCATGGCGATATTCCCCTCACGCATGGAGTTCCGCAAAGGTGATATTTCAAAACGTGAGGCACCACTCTATGTCCGCGACAAGAAGGAGAAACAGCAACCCGCTCAACCCGCTACGGCCAAAGTGCCGCGCTCCGCTTCTTCCACAAACGAAGACAGTCGCGCACTGCTGAAATTCGCCTATTTCCCCAAACCACGCGACTTCGAAACGGGCAACGGCATCAACGCTGCAATCGAAGAGTTGAGAAAACGTGCGCTTCCGGAACGTTGGTACTACAATGAGAGCGACAAAGAGCGTTCCTACATCCTGCGCAACTACATATTCCGCACCTTCGATCGACTTCTGCACGAAGATGAACAAGAAACCGAGGCCGCCAAGGCCGAAAAGCGGGAACCTCTGCACAAGATCATCGAAAGTGAGGAATATGCCATTTGGAATACCGGGCTGGTCGACAACCTCTACGACCCCATCTATGCCTTCTTCAAGCGCAACGACCGGCGCAACGCGAATATCACCCAAAAGTGGATATTCCTCTGCTTCAACACGGCCAACAGTCAAATGAACACCACAACTTCTCGCTTCCGTGAGCTACCTCGAAAGGCTTCTTACTTTCAAAATCCGCGAGAACTCCTTTATGACACCTCGGCAGGGGAGCCCATGCTGAATTGGGAGCATTTGATCGGCGACAACATCGAGCGTTTCCCGCTTGGTTTCGTCATGGAGGGTGCCAACAAGGACTTCGTTGCCGAAGAACATCCACACGCTTTGCCACCGGAGGAGCGAAAAGCCTATTTCCGCCGATTGGCCGAAGCCATCAATGCCGATGCACGATGGAAACGTCGATTGACCAACGATTTCAAAGAGGCACTCCACACCACCCTGGCACGCGTAGATTGGAACTACAAAACGGCCATCCCGGTCTACTACCCCAGAGAACAGAAAATGCAGCTTCTACTCCCCTTGGCCCTCGAAAACTCCGAAGTGGTGGACGCTGCCTTACTGTGCAACCATCGTTTCGATGAAACACAAGGGGTGAACAACTACGAAGGGCGCACCATTCTCACCCTCGCCATGGCCTATGACAATGCACGACTCATTGCACGGCCGGACAGCAACTGGTTAACTTTCAATGCCGTGCAGAAAAGCGCAGAAAGAGAGGAAGAGGATCTCCTCGCTCCCTAAGTTTTCCACTGCCCCTCGCCCAAACCACCGTCCGCCGCCCGCAAAACCGCAGCTGGCACGGTGGCATCACAAAAAATCCCCTCACCTTGGTGTCAAGGTGGGGGGATTTTTTTTCGTACCCCTCCCTTTTCCCTTCGCAAAAGGCGGAGAGCGAAGAAAAATACAGAATCAGAAAGTTAAAAACCAACATGAGAAATGCAGTCAATACCCACTTTTATGCATACCTATGCGAATAAGAGGAGAAAAATACCCACATTTTGGTATTGAGCAGGTGCTTAGCGCTTGATAACTTTGCAGTCGAAAATCAAAATCGGTAGCCGAAAGCTCAAAATCGGTTGTGGAAAACCGAAAACCGGCGTCGAAAAACCAAAAATATCTGTCGAGCACAAGCAAACCGCTTGCTGCATACTGAAACACCGCGATCGGAAATCGAACGAAGGCGCATACCGCTCCGAGCCCACATGAGAAAGGGCCGAGACGAGCCGCTCTCAGTTCTCGGCCCTCCAAGCGCACCGCCGAACGCGGCAGCCGGAAAGGCAAGGCCCGCAGCAAGCAGCGGTGCGACACCCCCAAACGAAAACTCCCCCGAGAGGAGGAGACGTTTCGACGCAAGAAATGCCAACATCCCATATGAAGAAAACAACAAGATCCGCATCCTCCCGTCAGTGCCTGGCTCAATGGGCGCTCTTCGCGGCGCTGGGTGCGCCGGGGCTCGCGCAGGCTGCGCCATCCTTCGGCACCGTGCGCCTGCCGGCTCCCGCAGCGCACGTTTCGGACGGCCCCCGCGCGGCGACACTCCGCAACGGTACCCTGTCGGCCGACCCCCATTCCGAAACCGCGGCCGACCAAGCGGCGCCCCTTTGCCCACCCGTCACAGCCGCAGCCCACAGCGGCGCACAACTTCCCGCCAGCACACCGGAAAACAGTCCCCGCGCGGCCACCCGTCCCCCCATTCCCTCACCGAACGCCCCCCTTCCGCCCGCCGATGAGCCGGCCAAGGGGCGAACCGTGCTGCAATTCACCGTCACGCGCCAAGACACGCACGAAACCCTCATCGGCGCCGCCGTGCGCTGCGAGGGTGTGCTCGCCGTCACCGACAACAAAGGGCAATGCACCATCCGTTTGAAAAACAATCCCGGCCGCGTGCACGTCGAAGTCACCTACATCGGTTGTCACAAACTCGTGCGCACGATCACCGTCCCCGCCCACGGCCCCACCAACCCCGCCATGCCAGACGCCGGCCACCACA
>CAJPJR010000050.1 GCA_905369775.1 Prevotellaceae bacterium UBA1746 | reverse complement strand
CGGAGAAGTTTTTCGCAGCGCACTTTGCGCTGTGGATGCATCATGCGTTGGAGGCGGTCATCCGGACGTGCCGGGCAACCGGGCACTTATACAACTACTGGGATCACCTTGTCGACGCCCTTAACCACGTGATAGCTTTTGGTGAACGGACCGCCGGAAATGGCGCAACCGCCGATGGCCACCACATATTTGGGGTCGGGCATCTGGTTGTAGAGTCGTTGGAGCACAGGGGCCATCTTGGTGGTGATCGTTCCGTTCACCAAAATCACGTCGGCCTGTCGAGGACTGTTGCGCGTGATTTCGAAACCGAAGCGCGCCATGTCGTAACGAGCGGCAGCCACAGCCATAAATTCGATACCGCAGCAGCTCGTGGCGAAGGTCAGCGGCCAAAGGCTGTTACTGCGTCCCCAGTCGATGAGCGTGTCGAGCGCACCGACCATCACGCCGACGCCGTTCTCATTGAGTTCTTGCACCAGACGTTCCAGGGTTTCATTGTCTTGAAACTCTTCGTAGGGGATGTTATTGATTTCGGGACGTTTATTTACTGCCATTCCAACGCTCCTTTCTTCCAGGCATAGGCGAGACCCAGCACGAGGATAAACAAAAAGAAGACAATGCTCGCCAAAGCCGCAGCGCCGAGCGATTTCATCACTACTGCCCACGGAAAGAGGAACATGGTCTCCACATCAAACATGAGAAAGAGGATGGCAAAGAGGTAGTAGCCCACACGGAACTGCATCCAGGTGCGTCCACGGGTGGGAATACCACACTCGAACGGATCTTCCTTCTGAGAGTTGTAGCTGCGCGGCGCGAGCAACTTGGCCAACACCGTGACGAGCCCCACGAACCCGAGACCGGTCAGCACAGCCGTGACAAAGAGGGTAAAGTTCATAGCTCTGAATGGAGAATATTTAAATTGTTATTTGGATCCATCAAATACATTCACATCTCAGCGAGACGAAAATGCGACATTTTGTCGGTTGTTGTCCTCAAAAAATCGAGAACAGGCCGGAAGCTAAAAAACGCACAAAGCGAATCGAAGAGAATCCGGCGATTCTCCCCAATCCACTGAACAATAATCTTTTACGTCTCTATTCGGGAGGCGTGGCAATATAGTTTGTCCACGGGCATTGACGTTTTTGGAATGCAAAGATACAATTTTCTTCGCAAAAACTGCCGACTCTTCTCTGCCGTTTTTACAGGAGGAGTGAACGACGCGCCTCCGTGGCGTGCGTGCTCATTGCAAACTCACAGTACGATAGATGGACGCCGGATGATGCAGCATTTCGCGCACCAACAGTTCCGAGAGTTTACGGTCGCCCACTTCGTCATTTTGGTCCCAGGCGGCCCGTCCCGCCAGGAAGTCGGCATAGTAGGCCTGCCAGTCGGCATAATTCTCTTGGGCGCAGTGCATGAGTTGCTCTTGGTAGTCTTTCATTTCGTCGTGCGACATCCAGCCGAGCGCACAGCCCATCCACGAAAGGTTCACCCCGCGTGCATAGTCCCACGCTTTGTGCGGCGAACGACTGTGCAACAAGGCCTTGAGCCGAGTTTGCAAGCCGCTGCGGCCGGTCACGCCCCATGCCTCGCGCAGCAGCTCGGCCAATTCGCGACGAGAGTTGTCTTCATACGGATTGGACAACAATTCGGCGCAGGCAGCATAGGCATCCTCGCCCGAGCGGTCGGCATACTGCGCCAGTCCGTCCACACCGCCTACTCCGCGATAGAAGTAATAGCCGCCCAACAAGGCCGGACGAAGAGAATCAGCCCGAGCTTCGGCCGTTTCGGTACGTCCGCAGCCCATGGCAACGCTCAAAACGAGCAGCACCACGGCCGACAAGGTGAGAAGAGAACGGATGATTTTCATGAGACTATTCGCTGTTGTGCTGTCACACTATATAATATTTTACGCCTAATTGGCATCTTGTAAAAGCAAAAGTAACCATTTCGTTCTGAATAGACAAGATTTAAGCCAAGAAAATTAATAACAAAGGACATTCTTGGGAGCGTTCTCTTAAAAATTGGGGGATTTCGCAGAAAAACGCGGAACAGCGCACAAAATCGAGGGGAGTTTCCGTCGCAAGGGTGAACGTGTTCTTCCCCCCACCTCACGCGCACGCATACACGCGCCTGCGTGTGCGCACTCAGCGAGTTTTGCTTTTTCGTCTTCACCCTTCACCGAGGCCTCGCCGAGCACTGCTGGTCAAGGGTTTGGGGTGAAGGTCTTTCCGAAAAACGAACTTCACCCGGGGTGCACGGTCTATTGCTACAATTCGTGAGCGCTGTGAAGCAAGAGGCGCAAAAGGTGAAGGGTGAAGAGGCAAAGCCTTCACCCTTTACGAGCTGTCGCACAACAAGATACGCAGGGAGGGTGAAGGAGTGAATGCAAAAAACAAAAAGTGATGGACGCGCGCGCGTATGCGCGCACGCGCGAGCAGCTTCACCTGTGACAAGGCGCTGCGGAGCAAAAGGCGCTTTCGCAAGGCTCGCTCCCCGGCGACTTCGACACGGTGCGCCGCACACACGCGCGGGCCCACGGCTTAGCTGCCTTGGCCGGTGCGTTCACTCATCGGGCACCGGCCTCGTCGGCAGCCGATGGCAAGACGATGACGCGCAAGGCGTCGCGCATACGCAGGAACCAGCGCCCTGCCCCACCCTGCGCATCGCTCACACACAACAGCGTTTGGCGGCCGTCGTGCAACCGATGCCCCAGACAAAGTCCTTCGTAGTTGGCCAGATCGAAGCGAAAACAGCGCAAACGCGTGATCCAACGCGTCAGCAACTGCTTGCGCACCGGTGAGTGGGTCGACGTTTCGGCGGCTGCCAAGTCTTGTGCAGACACGCGAAACAGGCGCACCGCACACCAACTGCCGAGATAACGGCGGGGGATGAGGAGTTCGCGTTCGAGCACCAGCAGGCTCCCGTCGGGCAGGGCGCACAGCGCCGGGACGCCATTGAGATGGGCGCGCACTGTGCCCGAAGGTGCCGAGGGCTCGATGGCATAGGGGACGCGGCGCTGCAGAGAACCCCAGGGGGAGAAGCCCAGCAGTTCGATGACGCCGCCGGTTGCCGGCTCCTCTTCGCCGGCAACGGCCACCGAAGGCGGATCGGCGCGGGGTGGTTCTTCGGACGCCGTCCAGAGCAGCGAGTCGGTCGGCGAAAACGTGAGGGCTTCGAATCCACGATTGGGCCGAATGGCGGACGCACTCACAGCGGCGGGAATGCAAAGGCTGTCGCCGGTGGGCTGTCCTGAGTGCGCGAAAGCGCGAATTTGCTGTGTGGCTTCGTCGGCGATCCAAACCCGTGCCTGCGCCGGTTCGTAAGCCACGCCTTCGTAATCGGGCTGCGGCGCACCGGCAGACACGGCATGCGGGCGGAAGCCTTCGTCGGTGACGCGCACCACTTGCCCTGTGACACTATCTTGTTCGATGTGCCACACGTAGAAGCCGGCGGCGGTGTCTTTGTCGCTGACCACAGCGTAGCGGTCGTTGCCCAAGGGGGCGATGCCGCTGAAGTTGTGCGGAGCGATGCCCCAATGCGATAGCAAGACGCGCCGAAGCACGTCGGTCTGTCGCGCCGAAGCGGACAGACCGAACAGGCCCCACAGCAACGCTGCCGCGAGGCAGCGAAGCGGGGTGTGAAGAAAAGAGGGAAAAATCATGTGTGTGTGTTCATTCGTCGAGCAGGAGCGGCATTTGCGTGGCTTGGCTGCCGAGGAAACGCGCTGCGAGTTCGCCGGGCGTGACGACGCTCGAGGGGCGGGTCTCGATGCGCTGCCAACGGCCGCCGAAGAGGCGATAATAGCCATTGTTGGCGGGGATGTGTTCGTCGCCCTCGACTCCGAATTCCATCTGCAAACCGGGGAGAACGGTGAGCACGTGGTCGAGGAAGGCGGGGACGTTGGTCACGCGTGCCATGGCATAAGGCACCGAACCGTCGAAGCCGCGCACCGGGCAGCCGCCGGTCATGAAGACTTTGCGGCCGTGCAGGTCGGTCAGTCGACGAGCGAAGTAGAACACGATGTGGGGATCGGTGGTGAGCATGAACCGAATGCGGGTGCAGGCTTCGCCTTCGGGAGCTTCGAAACCGGCAGGGTAAGGCTCGGCCATGGCAAGACAGAAACCGACGATCTTGCGGCGACGGCGAGCCACGAAGAGCTGCGCGCCGTCGATGAGGGCGGAGCGTACGCCCACCTCCAGACTGTTGCGGTCGTGGCGCACCTCGTAGGGGTGGCGACCGCCGAAGGTGTTGTAGAAACGCCAAAGTTCGTCGCTGAGTTCATGTTCTTCGGTGATGTCGGGCATGCCGGCGCGGGGCGGTTCGCCCTCTTCGAGCAAGGGGATGGTGAAACGGTGGGAGACCGTGTCGTAAGCGCCACTGGCCGGGCGGGTGTACCAATTGCGCAACTCGTCGCTGCCGGGAATGAGCAGGGAGAGCACTTGGCCCTCGGCGTGCATGCGACGATGGGCTTCGGCCATCCATTGGCTGCCCAGCCCTTTGCCGCGCGATTCGGGGGCTACGACCAAACCGCTCACATAGCCGGCCGACAGTCGACGACCGCCGAAGTTGAAGGCGAAAGGAAGGATTTGGCCGGCGGCCACGATCTCGTCGCTGTCGTCGCCGGTGAGCGTGAGATTGCGCTCGGGGGTGTAGCAACGCGAAAAATAGAGATCTAAGAATTCAGGTTGGTCTTCGGGGAAGGCTTGTGCCCACAGTTCGCGGGAACGCAAAAGGGTGTTGTCAGGAGTGGAGGACATGGGTTACGGTGTATTTGTCCAGAAGAATCCGGGGATTATAACTCTGTTTGGCGCGACGAAGTCCTTCGAGGCCGAGGTCTTCTTCGCGGTTGATGAGGGTGTATTGCGGTGGGAGGCTGCGCACGAATTCGCGGTTGATAACGGAATAGGCTCCGTCGTAGTTGAGGTCGGCTTTTTCGACACAGACGTCGAACGTGTCGTGGTTGATGGGGCCACCGAAGGTGAAAGCCACCAAACGCCCTTCGACCAGCAGGACGCCGCCGAGGGGTTGTAGCGTGTCCCAGTGTTTGAACACGCGGCGCATGGAATGCTGTTCGGCGTCGGGATCGAGCCGGGCATGCACCTCGGTGTGCGCGGCAGCCCAGGTGCTTTCGAGTCGCCAACATTCGTCGATCCATTCGGGGGTGAGGGGGCGGAACTCGAAGTCGGGATAGGTGCGTTCGAAACGATTGGCGTGGTTGCGCTTGGGTTGGAGCTTTTTGCCGGCGAGGGTCGACAGCGACTCGCGGTCGTAGATATAGTCGGCGAGGGCGGGATCGGCATACGCTTCGAAACGACCGGGCAGCACGGCGTGGAGGCGTTCGAGCATCTCGGCCGTGACGCCCATCATGCGGAAGGGGTGGCCTTGGGCTTCGGTGTCTTCAAACAAATCGAGGAGTACGGCGGCGTAGTTCTCACTGTGCTCGTCGTGACAATAGGTTTCGGCACACAGGGGCGGGAGATAGGCGGTGCGACCTTCGAAACGGAAGCGCACCACCAGCAGGCCGCGGTGAACGGCGATTTGCGTGCCGTAGATGAAACTCCACGACACGAGGTTCATGAAATTGAAATCGCAATTGCGGGTCGAGCTGTGCAAGGTGTGGCGCAGCACGAGATCGCGATCGGAATAGTCTATGTCTCTAAATTCAATCATGGGCAAAGAAATGGCAAACAGCCCGACAAGGGTGCCGGGCGTGAAAGAGGGGATTACAAAGGGAAGGCGCGCCGCTCAGGGCCGTGCAGCGTGTTGACGAACAAGGCGATGCTGTCAAAACGTTCGCGGGAGGACTCTATATAAGGTGAGAGCGCCAAATTGAGATAGGTGTCTTGGAAATAGTCATTGCGATCGCCGTGTGCATCGTGATAGAGCCACACGACGGCCGTGCGACGCCCATCGGGCCACACCACTGGTGGACGTTGGGCGAAGGCCAAACTGTGTTTCGCTCCAAAACTGCCGGGCAGGTCCAGCCGCAGATTGAGATAGCGTCCGCCACGCCAGCCGGCAACCCAGCGCACCGGGTCGCCCCGAAAATGAAACTGCGGGATGGACTGCGCAAAATAGACGGGGACGCGGACAATCTGCAGGGCACGGATGGCGTCGCCGAGCGATACGTAGGAGACGATGGCGCGATAGGTGGTGTCTGGACGAAGAGATTGCGTGCCGGGTGTGACGAGCGCCCGAATGCGCTCACCGTCGGCTGCGAAACGAACGGCGTGACCACTCGCATCGGTGTGGAGTTCACCGAAGTCAAAACGTACGGCATCGGGCACAGGCTCGTCTTTCCCACAAGCGAGCACACCGACGGCCAGCACCGCCAATAGAAAACTGCACCAACAGTTACTGCTCATGGGCTTTGAGGTAGTTGTAGACCGGATTGGCGTACATGGTGAGAAGGCACTGACGCAGATACGCCTCGTCTTTGTTGGGGATGTCGATGAGGGCGAGTCGACTGTCGAGATATTGCTCAAAGACGCGCACGTCGTTCGTGTCGTACTGGGCTGCGAAACGATTGGACTGTTCGAGCAGATCGGCGGCGATGTAATTGCCGGGATAGAGGCGGTAGCGCGCATGAATTTCGTGGTCGATGCGTGCCGCCACGGCTTCGAACATTTCCTTGTCGGGCAAAGCGCGATAGTCGTCGATCCACGCGTCGGCACAGGGGGCGAGACAATAATGCACGCGCCCTTTTTTTCCCATGATACCGGTTCGCATGTTGTCGAGATCGTCTTGCTTCGTCTTCTTGTAGGCGGGATTGTCGCGCTTGAGCTGGAATTCTTTGGCTTTCAGGTAGTCGCAGGGATCGTACTCGTAGGAGATGGTGAGCGGCACAAGGTGCATGTCGCGGAGGTTCTCCCAAGCGCTGCCGTCGCCGCCGAGCGACATCATGCGTAGCACAGAGGGTTGGGTGTGGTCGCTCGAGTCTTTGGCGCGGCCTTCGCGCTGGGCGATCCAGATGTTGTCGTCTTTGCCGGCGATCACCCAGTGCATGTAGCGACTCATGTGGCGACTGGCTTCCAGCAGTTCGCGTTTACCGACGGAGCGCCGCACGATGAATGCTTTGTTCATGCGCACGAAGCGTTCGATCCAGGGGTAGACGAGCAAATTATCGCCGATGGCGATTTGTACCGTGTTGGGGAATCCCGCTTTGATGAGGCGCACATCGAGAAAAGCGGAGTCGAGTACGATGTCGCGGTGGTTGGAAATAAAGGTGTAGCCTGCCGTGTGCGAGGGGATGGCACTGTGGTCGAAGGTGAGCTTGCGCGTGGTGTGTGCAATGAGGATTTGCATCACACGGTACATGTAGCGTTTCTGGAAACCGAGTGCACTGTGCACGCCGAGACAGGTAAGACGCAGAAAGCCGCGAATGATCGCGGCGGGAAGGGGGACGAAACCGCGAAGTATGCGCATGAACAACCGATCGTGGAGCAACACTTCGAATTGTTCGCGCACTTCATGATCGGCGTAGGGGCGGATATCGTCAAACTCTGCGGGGATTTGTCGCATGGCTACGGGATTAGAAACGGCCCTCGATGATTTCGGAAAGCACGTCGGCGATTTCGAATTCGGAGGCGCGCACTTGCTGCGGGATGAAGGAGGCGGGGGTCATGCCGGGTGTGGTGTTGATCTCAAGCAAGTTGATTTGCTCTTGTCCACGCTCACCCGAAAGGATGTAGTCGATGCGAATGATGCCGTAGCAACCGAGTTGGCGGTAGACGTATTGCGTGGTCTCGCGCACTCGATCGGCTGTGGATTCCGCAATGCGGGCAGGCGTGATCTCGTCGCTCTTGCCTTCGTATTTTGCATCATAGTCGAAAAATTCTCCGCCTTTGAGGGCTACTTCCGTGATGGGGAAGCAGACGATTTCGCCGTTGCTGCGACGGAAACAGCCGCAGGTGATTTCCGTGCCGACGAGCTGGCGCTCGATCATGACTTCGTCGCTTTCGTTCATTGCCTTGTGAATGGCGGGCATCACGTCGTCGAGGGTTTTCACCTTGCTGACGCCGAAGGAACTACCGCCGGCATTGGGCTTAATGAAACAGGGCAGACCGACGCGCTCGACGATTTCGGCGGGCGAAGGGAGTTTTTCACCTCGGCGCACCATGAGGCTGTCGCTGACATGGATACCGGGCAGCGAACGCAGGTAATTGTTGAGCGCAAACTTGTTGAAAGTGAGGGCTTCTACGAGTACACCGCTGGTGCTATAGGGAAGACCAATGAGATCGAAGTAGCCTTGCAAGATGCCGTTCTCGCCCGGCGCACCGTGGATGGTGATGTAGGCGAAATCGAAGTGGTGGCGTTGTCCGTCGACTTCGTAAGAAAAATCACGAAGGTCGATGGGATATTGTTTTTCGCCGTCCAAAACGTGCAGGTCGCGGCCGCGCTGAGCGACGATGTGGCAGTCGTAACGTTCGGCATCCATAAACGAGAGGATGCCAGCTGCGCTACGCAAAGATACTTCATGCTCGGAGGAATCGCCTCCGGCTACTATGGCTATTTTCTTCTTCATGAGAAAGACAGAAAGGGGATGTTTCTAACGAGAGATGAGATGGGCGGTGTAGGTGCGCCAGCGTTCGATGAGCGAAGCAAAGTCGGCAGGCCAAGGGGCTTCGAAATCCATTTCTTCGCCGCTGACGGGATGGCGAAAACCGAGGGTGCGGGCGTGGAGTGCTTGGCGCGGACAGACGTTCATGCAGTTGCGTACGAAGGCGGTGTAATTGGAACTGCGAGCACCCCAGAGAATTTGATCGCCTCCATAGCGTTCGTCGGCGAAAAGTGGGTGGCCGATGTGCTTCATGTGAGCGCGAATCTGGTGGGTGCGGCCTGTTTCGAGCACGCACTCCACAAGGGTGACATAGCCGAATCGTTCCATCACGGTGTAGTGCGTGACGGCGGGTTTGCCGACGCCGCTGTCGGGCGGGAAGACGGCCATTTGCAACCGATCCTTGGGGTTGCGCGCTATGTTCCCCTCGATCCGACCACGGTCGTCCTGACAATTGCCCCAGACCAAGGCGTTGTACCGACGTCGGGTGGTTTTGTGGAAGAATTGGGCGCAGAGATGGGTTTTGGCTTCGGGCGTTTTCGCCACGACCAGCAGGCCACTGGTGTCTTTGTCTATGCGGTGTACCAAACCGACGGTGGGGTCGTTGGGATCGTAGTTGGGGTTGTCGCGCAAATGCCATGCGACGGCATTGACCAGCGTGCCGCTGTAATTTCCACAACCGGGGTGAACGACCATGCCGGCGGGCTTATTAATGACCAACAACTGATCGTCTTCATAGACGATTTCGAGTGGAATGTCTTCTCCCTTGATGCTGCTGTCGTAACGCGGGCGACTGAGCATGAGGGTGACGACGTCGCCGGGTTTTACGCGGTAGTTGCGTTTCACGGCGCGGCCGTTGACGTGAATACACCCCGCATCGGCGGCTGCCTGAATGCGATTGCGCGAGGTGTCGTGCATCAAATTGATCAGGAACTTGTCGACACGCAACAATTGCTGGCCGGGATCGGCAACGGCACGGTAGTGCTCGTAAAGCTCATCGCCGGTGGCGGGCATTTCATTCCCTTCTTCGACCTCTAAATCGGCCTCCCAATCGGTGTCGAATACCGTTTCTTCGCTGTTTTCTCCCGCAGCAGAAAAAGGTTCAGCGGGAAAATCGGAAGCCGGCAACGATCGGTCGCTATGTTCAGCAGAGAATTTACTCATTCGATGGAGGGGAGAAGTTGGAGGGGAAAAGGGAATTCGTCGGGAGAACCACGTTTCGGTAGAAAGATGGCTCAGAGGTCCGCAGTTTGGCGCGACGAGAGGAGATAATCGGGGTGTTCGCGCTGTCGCTCACTCCGTGGAACCGGAAAAGAGGGTGCTGTCGGCCACGTCGAAAGAGGAGGACGAGGAATCACGCGCACCATAGTCATCGACCGTTACGCCGTCGCCGACAACCAGGGTGAGGGGAATGTTCACATTCAGGCGATCTCCGGCGTGCACCTCGCGACCGGCCGCTTCGATGCGATAGACCCAGTCTCGGTCGCCGCGAATGCGCTTGACCGGTGTGAGCTTAAAACCCAACACTTCCAATCTCATGCGCGCTTCGCGGAGCGAGCTGTTGTCTGCAATATCCGGCAGGACAATTGGCCGCGGTTCTGCAGAATTGATGGTGAGGAGCAATAAACGGTCAAGCTTGACGCGTCCGCCGGGTGGGATGTTTTGGTCGAGAATCGCGTCAGCCGAAAGCAGCGCATTGTAGCCGGTGTCGGCAATCTCCGCACGTAGTCCCAACTGACGCAGGCGATTGATGGCGACTTCGCAGCGTTGACCACGCAAATCGGGCACCACCACAGTTTCACCGTGGTGGGTGTAAGCATTCAGGAAGAGGAAGAGACCCAACACGAGCGCCACGAGCACAAGTGCCATGGCGATCAAGTTACCCCACAGGTAACGACTGGTCAATTTGTGAAAGAACTCTTTGAAGGTCATGTTTCCTCTTGGCGAATGACATTTTATTTAGCGTGCCGGTAGCTCCGAATCGGAGTCGGCGTTAGGAGATGAAGCAAGAACGGACGTTCCGGAAACGACACGGGGAAAATTGGCAAACTCCCGGCTGTCCCTTTCGAGCCGACGGGAGGAGGCGTGTTTTATCTCGCCACTACTCGTTGCTCATTGGGTTGCTACTCGTTGCTCATCGGGTTGCTACTCGTTTTCCTCCGGGTAGTATTTCTTCACGCCGACAAGTATCGACCCGTGGAGTACGTCTTTTCGGCTGCACGTCACAGCGTTTTTTGGTTTTCCCTCCCTTTTTCCGGCAAAATATGGGAGATTTCGCCCAAAAGAAAGAGCGATGTAAGCGGGCCGGCGCCTCAACGGTCAAGCTTCACCAATCTTTGTCTGCTTTCGAGGGCGTGGCCGTGTGACGGTTGAGGTAATTGAGCAGACTGGCCACTTGGTCGAGTGCCTTCTGATTGCTGTTGATGTAAGCCATGGCCAGCACGTTTTTCCATTTCCCATTGAGGTCAAAGGGATAGCAGTCGCCGACCAGCGGCGTGTCGGAATTGATTTGGAAGGGACTTGCTGCCCCCATCACGTAGCGCGACACAGTAACGGTGATGCGCAAACGATTTTCTTTGAATTCGACAAAGGTTTCCGACTTTGCGCTGACGTAAGCAGCCGAAAACACGCGATAAGAGTGTGCCACGTTGTCCCAAAGGGTCTGTACCTTGAGGTCGACAGTTTGTCCCGAAGGCAGAGGCAAGACATTGGGGTGCTCAAGTGTGATCCACTTCTGCACCAAATCTGTCAACTGCTTTTGCGAGCACGCCACATCCGAAGCGATCACATACTTGAATTGAATCGAACGGTCATTGTTCAGCGGAAACGCGTCTTTCACGGCCAGCGCCCATTGCGCCCAGCCTTGGCGTTTGAAAAGTTGTTCGATGTCTTGCCATCTCTTGGCATCTGTCTCGTATTGAGCGCAAGTGAAGTGCTGTGCCGCAGCAGGGAAACTGACGAGCAAACTTGCAATCGCCAGGAGGGCTGCGTAAAATATCCTTTTCATTGTAGGAGAATTGGGGATTGTTCTTCTTGCAAAAATACAGCAAACTGTGCAAAGCACAAAATTTACTCACAAAAAAAGTAAGTTCTTCCCCGCACACTTCGCGCGCCAATGTGCAGTATTTCAAAGGCATGCCATCGGACAAGAAAAAGCGAGAACAACCCCGGGAGTTGCTCTCGCGATGTGTGTCGCTTCGAAAGCCGGCAATTATTTCTTGCCGTGTACTTCGTCAGAAACGGTGAGCTTCTTACGGCCTTTGGCACGACGAGAAGCCAAAACGCGACGACCGTTGGCAGTCGCCATGCGCTGACGGAAACCATGCTTGTTGTTTCGCTTGCGATTGTGGGGTTGGAACGTTCTTTTCATTGTTGTATATATCGATATTATTGTATTTCGAGTCGGTAGATGCTCGCGCACCCTACTTTCCGAAGCGCAAAGTTAATGACTATTCCTCATCCTGCCAAAAAAACGGGCGAAAAATGTCATTGTCTATGTGATCAGCGCAATTTTCCGTACGAAATTCGCGAAAACTGCGCTGTTCTCACTCGCCTTTTGCGAAGCGTGCAGCTTGTTCAGCGATGAGATCGGCGTCTTCGAAGTAGTTGATTTTCATTGCGCGGCGCACGTCGGCCAAGGTGTCGGCAGCGACTTCGCGAGCGGCCTCGCTTCCTTTGCGCAACACCTCGTAGATGGCGGGGATGTCCTTCTGCCATTCCAAACGGCGCGCACGAATCGGTTCGAGCGCCTCATTGAGCACTTTCTCGAGGAACTTCTTGCACTTCACGTCGCCCAGACCGCCGCGCATGTAGTGTGCTTTCAATTCGTCGAGGTTCGCGTAGTCGGGCCAATAACGTGCAAAATGATCGTCCGTGCAGAACGCATCGAGGTACGTGAACACCACGTTGCCCTCCACGTGTCCCGGATCGTTCACCGAGAGGTGTTCCGGATCGGTGTACATCACCTTGACCTTCTTGGCCATTTCCTCGGCCGTTTCACTCAGGTAGATGCAGTTGCCGAGTGATTTCGACATCTTCGCCTTGCCGTCGATACCGGGCAGGCGCAGGCAAGCCGCATTGTTGGGCAGCATAATCGAAGGTTCCACCAGCGTGTCGCCATAAATGTGGTTGAAGCGGCGCACGATCTCCGTGGCTTGCTCGATCATGGGTTTCTGGTCTTCGCCGGCCGGCACCGTCGTGGCACGGAAAGCCGTGATATCGGCAGCCTGCGAAATCGGGTAAGTGAAGAAACCCACGGGGATGCTTCCTTCAAATCCGCGCATGCCGATTTCGGTTTTCACCGTCGGATTGCGTTGCAGGCGGCTCACCGTCACCAGATTCTGGAAATAGAAAGCCAGTTCGCACAATTCGGGGATTTGACTCTGCACGAAAAGCGTCACCTTCTCCGGATCGAGTCCACAAGCCAAATAGTCGAGTGCGACCTCGATCACGTTTTGGCGCACTTTCTCCGGGTTGTCGGTGTTGTCGGTCAAGGCCTGGGCATCGGCAATGAAGACAAACATTTTGTCGTAGTCGCCGGCGTTCTGAAGTTCTACGCGACGACGGAGCGAACCGACGTAGTGGCCGATGTGGAGACGACCGGTGGGGCGGTCGCCGGTGAGGATAATCTTATTGGAAGACATATTATTGCTGATTGATGGGACAAAATTACGATATTTGCCCGAATTGGACAACGTTCGCTTCCAAATTCCCCGCCACGCACCGTCTCACCCACAGCCTTCGTCACACGATCCGCACGGCCGACGCAACAAAATCGGAGCACGGTCGACGGCAAAAAAGAAACCCGTCACCCCTCTCGCCCAAAGGACGAGTAGGCGCGACGGGGCACATGAAAACAAAACGATGTTTATCTTGTGGAGCGAACGGGGATTCAGAAGGTGAAACCCGCACGCAGGGTGAAGCCGTCAAGGAAATGGAGGTTCTCCTTGTTGTCGGTGCGCAAACCGTTGGCGTCCACCACATAGCCGTTCTTGTACAGCAATTCTTGGTGCGTGAAACCGGCGCCGAGGGTGAAATTCTTGTATTCCAAACCGGCCACGGCACTGCCGTAGAATCCGCCTTCGAATTTATTGCCGAGGGTGGGGATCGTCATACCGGCGCGCAGTCCGATGAAGGGGCGCACCGAGAGTCCGGTGGGGATGAGGAAACGCACGTCACCGTAAACGGGAATGAACGCAGCGTCGGCAAAGGCATTGTTGCTCGTCACGAGGTTGTCGAAACGCTGTGCCATGGCTCCCAAGCCCACATAGGCAAAGCGATTGAAGCCGGCGCCCATGGAAACGGAGAATTCTGTGCGCGAAGTGTTTTCGCGCAACACGCGACCCACTTCGGCATAACCGCGCAACGCCACATTGTCGTCGTTCGCGCCCGTCATAGACGAGGTGCTCATCGGACGGCGATCGATTTGGCTCATTTCGTCGCGCGGACGCAACTCGATGCGCGCCACATCGGTCAAACGATACACCTCTTGCGCACCGCTTTGTCGGCGCACAGTCACCGATTCACCGTGATTGATGCTGACGATGCGGCAACGCAGTTCCTTGCCGTTGCGCAGATAGATCACATCGGGATCGAAACTCTGAGCAGCAGCGGAATAGGCAAAGCCACAAAGCAGGGCGAACAGGAAGAAAATCTTTTTCATTTGTGAGTATATAAGTTGAATGTTGTCCATCATCTATTCGTGCACTCGGCGCTTCCGTGGTCTTCAAAATCGGTAGCCGAGGCGCAGCGTGAAACCTTGCGTGTCCAGTCCTTCGCGCACCGGCAGCCTACTCCACTCGCTCACGACGTCACGATGCAGCCACACGCCTTGGTAGCCCATGCCGAACATCCAGTGGTTGAGCTCCACACCGGTGGTCAACCCGAAGAACGCACCGCCAGACACTTGTTCGCTGCCCAGCGGAAAAGCATAGCCCAAGCGCGCATCGACATAGGGTTTCAGCCCCGTGGCCAGCGGCAGCAGAAAGCGCCCTGTCGCGTAGACCGGCAATGCATTGGCCTCTGCGTCGGGTTGTCCCACATAGCCC
>CAJPJR010000049.1 GCA_905369775.1 Prevotellaceae bacterium UBA1746 | reverse complement strand
GGCGGGTTACCGATAATTGCGTGGGAACCGAAGCATTTGGGCGGAAAGCCGTAACTTGGTTTCGAAAATCCCCTCAAATCCCTACACTTATGCGCAAGAACATCGATCCCCATGCCAGTCTGCCGGCATTTGAGCAAAGCCTCATCGACGACAACCTCGCCCCCAACACCGTTCGCGCCTATGTCAAAGCGGTACGCGACTTCTTGGCGCGCTTCCCGGCGCTCAACAAGGAGAATCTGCTCCGGCATCGCAGCGCCCTCATGGAGCGCTATTCGCCCAAGACCGTGAATCAGCGGGTGATGGCCATCAATCGTTGGCTCCTCGCGCTGCGGCGGCCACAATGGCGGCTCAAAGGCGTGCGCCTCGGGCGGCGTTCGTTCGTCGAAAACGTCATCAGCCAAGCCGACTATCTCTATCTCTCGCGGCGACTGCGAGAGTTGGGCGAACTGCGTTGGCACTTCGTGGTGCGCTTTCTCGCCGCCACCGGTGCGCGGGTGAGCGAGTTGGTGCAACTTCGCATCGAGCATGTGCGCCGCGGCTTCGTCGATCTCTATACCAAAGGCAACAAACAGCGGCGCATCTACATCCCCCTCACGCTGCGCAACGAGGCGCTGGCGTGGATCGCGCAACGCGGCGCAGACATCATTGGGCCGCTCTTTGTCAACTACCGCGGCCGCTGCATCACCCCTCGGGGCATCGGCGCCATGCTCCGTGTTTGGGCGCAAAGGCTGCACCTCGATCCCGCCCTGGTGCATCCCCACGCCTTCCGCCACCGCTTTGCCAAAAACTTCTTGGCCGTTCACACCGATTTGAGTCTGCTGGCCGATCTTTTGGGTCACGAGAGCATCGAGACCACGCGCATCTATCTCCGCCAGTCGAGCGGCGAACAACGCGCACTGGTGGATCGCGTGGTGACGTGGTGAGGCGCATCGACGGGGAGGGCGGCCGGCGGGTCAGCGCACGGCGACCTCGGTGCCACTCCCGCCTCCGCAACGCCGGCCTCGTGCTCGCATTCGCCGAGGCCGCGGCTTTTTTCGATGCGTCGCACTCGACTATTCGGCAAGATTGCGTATATTTGCGCAGGCGCGCACGGCGCAGGCGGGAAAACCATCGCGTTTTTGCGCCGAAACGGGGAAGCTCCGCTCAATAACAGGGGCCTTTCGGCTCGCTCCCCCGCCTTTCGCCCCTCGCAGTCGCCCCGTCGCCCCACCCTCCCACAGTCCACCGCCTATGAACTCCCTCTTAGCCCGGTTGCGCCGCTACTTCGTTCGTCGTCAAGACGACCGTCGCAACGAACGCGCCGAAGACTTCCTCAAAGCCCTGCTCGAAGCCGGCGGCACCCTGCCGCGCTCGGCATGGGACGGGCTGTTTGCCCAGCTTGCCCTCGAGTCCGACACGGCCGCCCAGACGTTGGGTCGGCTCGCCCTCGAGGGGCGTGTCGACATCACGGCCGAAGGCGTCGCCCTCACCCCCGCGGGTCGTCGCGACGCCCTGGCGCTGATGCGCGCCCACCGCATCTATGAGCAGTATCTGGCCGAACACTCGGGCTATGCGCCCGCCGAGTGGCACGAACGCGCCCACCACATGGAGCACCGCCTCGATGCGCGCGAACGCGAGCGCATGGCCTCGCTCCTGGGCAACCCCCTTTTCGACCCCCACGGCGACCCCATTCCCACCGCCGGGCTCACCCTGCCCGCCCTGCCCGCCGGTGCGCGCGACACGGCGGCCGAGGGCCTGCCCGAAGCGGGGACGTTACTACGCGTGGTGCACATCGAAGACGACGACGCGCGGCGCTTTGCGCGCATTGCCGCCACGGGTTTGGCCAAAGACGCCGTGTTGCGCGTGGCTGCGAGCGCAGAGGGCAGCTTTGCCTTCGACTATGAGGGCGAACACTTCGCGCTGCCCGCCGCCGACCTCGCCGCCATCGACCTCCGCCCCCTCACGCCGGCCGAAGCCGCCGAGGTGCCCACCGACGCCTTCCGCATGAGTCGGCTCGCCGAGGGGCAAACCGCCGTGGTGGCAGGCCTTTCGCCCTCGTGCCGCGGTGCCTTGCGCCGCCGACTGATGGATCTCGGTTTCGTACGCGGCTCGCGCGTGTCGGTCGGCATGCGCAGTCCGCTGGGCAACCCCGTGGCCTATGTGGTGCGCGGCACGGCCATCGCGTTGCGCCGCGAACAAGCGCGCCAAATCATCGTCACTCCGTTATGAAATCCCCCTCTTCTTCCTCCTCCGCTCCACTTCCGCACGCTGCCTGCGCCGCGTGTCCCACCGCTTCGCTCCACTCCCTGCGCCGCCACGGCGAGACGGGAGGCGAAACGCGCTATGTCGTGGCCCTCGCCGGCAACCCCAACACGGGCAAGAGCACCGTTTTCAACCGCCTCACGGGGCTCAAACAGCACACCGGCAACTGGCCGGGCAAGACCGTGGGCAAGGCCGAAGGCTTCTTCGACTTCGGCGGCGAGAGCTATCGCATCGTCGACCTGCCGGGCACCTACTCGTTGGCCTCCACCTCGGAGGACGAGGAGATCGCCCGCGACTTCATTCTCTTCGGTCAGCCCGATGTGACAGTGATGGTGGCCGACGCCACGCGCCTGGAGCGCAACATAAACATGGTTTTGCAGGTGCTGCAAATCACCGATCGGGCGGTGCTGTGCGTCAACCTCATCGATGAGGCTGAGCGCAACCACATCTCCATCGATCTCCGGGCGCTCTCTCGGCGTCTGGGCATCCCGGTGGTGGGCGCCTCGGCGCGTTCGGGTCGGGGCATCGGTGAACTGCTCGAAGCGGTGCGCGCTGTGGCCTCGGGCACCTTCGTTTGTCGGCCCCCTCGCGGCTTCGATCTGCCGGCCGATACGGCCGCCGAGGTCAATCGCCTCACCGCAGCGGTGCGTGAAGCCCACCCCGAACTGTCCAACGCCGAGTGGATCGCCACGCGCCTGCTGGAACGCGACGAAGGCGTGCGGCGCGCCTACGCCACCCCCGAGCTCAACGCCCTGGCCGACGAGATACACCTGGCCATCGGCCACAACTTCCACGACCGCTGGATGGAGCAGATCTATGCTCGCGCGGGCGAAATCTGTGCCGCGGCCGTTCGGCGTCCCGGCGGCGAGGGGCTCTTGCCGCTCGACGTGAAGCTCGACCGCATCCTCACGCATCGCTTCTGGGGCTTCCCCATCATGCTCGTGTTGCTCTCGCTGGTGTTCTGGTTCACCATCATCGGCGCGAACTACCCCTCGGCCTGGCTCGACTCGCTGCTGGTGGGTTGGGGCCACCCTGCGCTGCGCTCGGCGTTCGAGGCCATGCATTCGCCCGAATGGCTCACCGGTCTGCTCGTCGACGGGATGTATCTGACCACAGCTTGGGTGGTGGCGGTGATGCTACCCCCGATGGCGGTGTTCTTCCCCTTGTTCACGCTGTTAGAAGACTTCGGCTACCTGCCGCGCGTGGCTTTCAATCTCGACGAACTCTTCCGGCGTTCGGGGGCCCACGGCAAACAGGCGCTGACCATGAGCATGGGCTTCGGTTGCAACGCGGCGGGCGTGGTGGCCACGCGCATCATCGACTCCGACCGGGAGCGGCTCATCGCCATCCTGACCAATAATTTCTCACTCTGCAACGGTCGTTGGCCCACGCAGATCCTTTTGGCCACGCTCTTCGTGGCGGCGGCGTTTCCCCGCGAATACGGTCCGACGGTGGCGGCGGTGGCCGTGATCGGCGTGCTGGTTTTGGGCATTGTGCTCATGTTCGCCTCGTCGTGGGCGCTGTCTCGCACCGTGTTGCGGGGCCAAGTGTCGACGTTCCACCTCGAATTGCCGCCCTATCGTCCGCCGCAGTTTTGGCAAACGCTCTACACCTCACTCATCGACCGCACCATCATCGTGTTGTGGCGCGCGTTGACGTTTGCCGCCCCCGCCGGTGCGCTGATTTGGCTCACCTGCAACATCGAGGTGGGCGGCGCTTCGATCGCGGCGCACCTCATCGGTTGGCTCGACGCGCCGGCGTGGTACATGGGCCTCAACGGCATCATTCTGCTGGCCTATGTGCTGGCCATTCCGGCCAACGAAATCGTGATGCCCACCATCGTGATGCTCACCCTCATGGTGTTGGGGCAGGCCGACGCGGCGAGTGCGGGCGTGCTCACGGAGGGCAGCGCCGAACAGACGCGGCAGATTCTGCTGGCGGGCGGTTGGAATCTGCTCACGGCGGTGAACCTCATGCTCTTTTGTCTGCTACACCACCCGTGTTCCACGACGCTCTACTCTATATATAAGGAGACGCGCTCCTGGCGCTGGACGGCGCTCTCGGCGTTGCTCCCGCTTTCGCTCGGCGTGTTGGTCACGGTGCTCGTCGCCACCGTGTGGCGCTGGGTGCAATGAGCGCAGTGTCTGTTTGCCCGCGCGCGGTGTCGGCGTGAGGTGGGCCGCCGCGTGTGCCCCGCCCGCTGCTGTCGTCGGATGCTTTCCGTCGGTAGGCAGCGGGCGGGGTTTTCGATGGGTGCGCACTGCGATTTCGGCGCCTCGGGCCGTGGCGGGGTTGCCTTTTCGCCCCGTGCGGCACAGCCCTGCGCGCGTTCGCTTCGAGCGCCCGCGCACCCCCCACGACAAGGCGCGACGAACGCCCCGCGCTTTGCACAGAACAATTGGCAAATGCCGCGCATTCACACAATAAAGTCTAACACGCGAGAAAAAATTGGGGGGAAATCGTGCACAATCGGCCGACGGCGCTTATATTTGCCGTGCAATCAACGTCTCGTGTCCCCTTCGGACACACAACTACCTCAATCCGCGTTGCTCCGGTTGCGTCCGACTTAACAACTGTTCCCCTCATTCGAACACAGACTTTCGTGCAGTTGCTCGACGGTCACGCGCTGTTCCGGCTCGCCCACGCCTCGCGATCGGGACGCCTCCAACCGAGCACGCAAAAAAACCTACAAACGGCGTATGAAAAAACAATATCTCTCCGCATTCGCCCTTGCGCTCTTCGCCTCCACGGCCTTCGCGCAGACCAACCCCGTTCGCACTGTCGATCAGGTGGCAGTACCCACTGAAAACACCACGGGCAAAGACGTGTACATCGTCTTGGGCAACAACCTCGCCGCGCGCATCAACACCGACGGCGGACAAATCACCGGCCGGGCCGCAGGTTCGCCCGTGCGCATCGTGACCGTCAACGCCACCGACCACGTTTACAAGATCTACGACGTGAAGAGCGGCAAGTGGTTCGCCAACAAAGGCGGTGCCACGGCCCCGAAAGCCGACGACCAAGTGACCCTTTCGGACACCCCCTCCGAATGGTACATCTATAATAACAACAACGGCAGCGACGCCACGCTGCTCGACATCGCGCCCAAGGTGGGCAGCGCCGCCATCACGGACGGCACCATCGCTTCGTGGAACTTCTACCAGGGTTATGCCCCGGGCAAGCACGTGGGCTACTGGGATGCCAACGACGGCAACTCCGCTTGGCGCCTGTATGACCCCAAGGCCTTGGTGAAATCGAGCGTCGCAGCGCTCGCCGCTGTGGATTCTTCGGCTGCCACCGCCGCCAACAACGCCATCGACGCCGCGAGCGACGAAACAGGCTACGCCGCAGCGCTCAAAGCTTTCCGCCAAGCCCTCGACGGCCACAAAGTGCGCTTCGCCAACACGGGTCGCGGCGCGAAAAACTACCTCACACTGTCTCCCACCTTCGCGGCTGCCGGTGACGCCGCCGCAACGCCCGGCGCAGAAGACGTGTTCGTGCTCAACTATCACGCCGACAACGACAATTTCTCGTTGCAACACGCCGTGACGGGCCGCAACTTGGGCAATGTGCCCAATTGGAACCAAGCCATTCCCTCCACCACGAGCGATGCCACGCGCTACGACCTGCAGTCGAACGACAAGAACAACACGATCTCGCTGCGCAACGTGAGCAACAACGCCGATAAGAACTATCTGCACCTGGCCAGCGACAAGGTAAATGTGGTTCGTTGGGAAGCCGGCAGCGGAAACGCCGACAATGCCTCGACTTGGACGATCGAAAATGCCGACGACATCGACGACAGTGCACTGCTCTCCGCAGCCCAACGTCGTTTTGCTCTCCTCCCCACTCCCAACGACCTGGGTGAGCAACTCGGAGAGCGCACGTTTACTGACGAAGTCAACGAGCTCGTAGATAAACTCAATGATAACGAGGCCCTCACGCTCGAGGAATATCAGCAACTCCTCTCTGCCCACGCCGACAACCGGTTCTATGAACTGAATATGCCCAAGAAAGGCATGTTCCTCAAGATCAAATCGAACGACGGCAAGCGCTATGTCACGGCAAACGGCGCCACCGACGGCGCTGCTTGGCAGCTGAAAACCACGACCGACAGCACCGACGAAGGCACGATCTTCGGCTACGACGGCTCGCACCTCGTGTCGCTTTCCACCGGCCGCGCCGTGTACTTGAGCGGAGGCAGCCAAGCCAAGCTCGCCGACTACAGAGAAACGAATTTCGGCACCGTGGAATTTGGCACCACGCCCGACAACAAATATGCGGTCTACGTCAAACAAGGCGGACAAACGGCCACGATGTACCTCTATCAGGAGGCTTCGAAACCGGGTGTCGACGGTTTGGGCGGTAAGAACACGGGCGATGTGCTCACGCACCTGCAGCTCGAAGAAGTGGAATCCGTGCCCGTCCACCTCAACACGGCCGGTCTCGCCACCTTCACTCCCGCTTATGACATGGTAGTGCCCAACGGCGTGGAAATCTACGTCGCTTCGCAATACGACACCGCCCACCAGCGCATCAACCTCTCGCAGGTTCAGGGCAATGTGATCCCGGCCGACACGCCCGTGCTGCTCTATGGCGCCGCTTCCACGACGATCCAGCTCACTTACTCCGATGAAGAGGACGGCGCCCCCGCGATCAGCGTCAATGCCTTCCAAGGCCGCTTCGCTCCCTCGGCAGTTCCTGCCGGACAAGAGGGTCGCGTGCTCCAGGATGGTGAGTTCGTCAAGGTCGATCCTACCTTCGTTCGCGGCATGCGCGCCTTTGTGAGCGCCGCTCCCTCGGCCGGCACGCGCACCGCCCTGGCCTTCCCGGGTGTGACCGCCGTCGAAAGCGTGAAGACTGCCTCCGAAGCCGAAGCGCCCATCTATGATTTGAGCGGTCGCCGCGTGACGAAGCCCGTGGCCGGACAAATCTACGTGCAAAACGGCAAGAAGTTCTTGCAGCGCTAAGGCCCTTGCGCCCTGCGGCGCCCAACCCCACTCTATGAACCGTGAGACAAGTAAATGCCCGACCCCTTCGCGCATTTACTTGTTTCCGCGTTCATCGAAACCGCATTCAACAACGAGAATATATTCAACAACTAAACTCAATCATCAAGATGAAAAAGTACACAACTCCCGTACTCACGCAGTACAACATGGCCACAGAAGGCCTGATGACGCTCACAAGCCTCGAGACCGGTAGCAGCAGTCAGACCACTCCCGGACGTGCCCAAACCTTCGAGAAGCAGTTTTCGATCTGGGGCGACGACCAATCCGCCGACGAAAGCGACGACATGGACTTCAACAGCACCGGCATCTTCTAAAAGCTGCCGCACGGCGCCTCTCGAGGCGCCACGCTCGCTCCATTGCAGCCCGCTCTGTGCGGGAAGCCCCCACTGTGGGACTTCTCGTCGGAGCGGGCTTCGTCGTCTTTGCGCGGCAAGGTCGACGAGGCCACGCTGCCCCAATGCATCGCTCCCACTGCCGAGGAAACAGCCCGATCGCGAGCACGGCAACACCGCGCGGCAAGGCCAAAACAGCGTGCCGAGCACACAGAAAACGCGCAGACTTGAGCCGAAAGTAGGCTACTTCCGGCTCAAGTCTGCGCGTTTTTGCACACCGTCATCGCCTCATCGTGCACGGTGCAACGCGAAGGCGGCGTTTCAGTCCACCTCGTCGTCGTCGTCGCCCCAGGTCCACACGCCGTTGCGCAGTCGGGCAGCCGCGGTCGGGGACTTCGGGCGTGCCGCGGTCGGCATCTCGGTGGCCGTCGGGGGCTCGGCAGCGGCGGCGAGGGCATTCCGCGGGGAGTTGGGCCCTTCGGGTGCCGCGGCCGCACGTTCGCTCACACGGGCGGGGGCATTCCCCTCCGCATCGGGCCCTTCGGCGGCGAAGCAGGCCGTCGGGAGCGCACCGATCGGGCGCTCGTCGGCCAGATCGAGGACTGCGTCGTCGGCAGTGGCATCGCGCGTTTCCCAGTCGCCCGCAAAGCGCTGTCGAGCCGCCTCCTCGATGCGGAGGAACTCGGGCGTGTTGTGGTAGGCGGTGTGTTTGCGCAGCATCTCCTCGAAGGGCGCCACGGCATGGCGGTAGGCGGCGAGTTCGTTCTGCTGTTGCACGGCGTGGCAGGCCAATTGGTTGATTTCGCGCTCACGTTCGCGGCGCAGGTTGTCGCACACCACCGCAAGGAGGGGGCCCAGCACCACATCCACCAGGTCGTGACCGCGCATATAGAGGTAGGTCTTGTCGGGCGTCACGCCCAGTTGCTGCAACTCGTCGCGCAGGGGCTTGTAGGTGGCGCGTGCCTGCGGAAAACGGCGTTGTAGCGTGGCGATCTGGCGGTTCACGCGGCGGCGGAGGGCTTCGATCATGCGTTCGGGGTGGTGAAGTTGCACCTCTCGCAGCTCGACGGTGCGCGCAAAGTCGGTGAGCGAAAATTGGGTGTAGGCGCCGTAGCGATAGGCCCACACGTTCCACACCAAGAGGGGGTGGACGGTGCGGGAGAAGGCTTGGAGAAAGGCGCGGAAGTCGAAGAGTTCGCGATCGTTGAGCGTGGCCATGACACACACGCGGTGCAGCACCTCGGCATGGCATTGCAAATTTTCGATGGCGTAGACCCCGGTGTGCAAAACGTGGGGCGAGCGGCACACCACGGCGCTGGTGGGGGTGGCGCCCTGCATCAAAACGTCGTAGTCGGCGTCGACACAGGCGATCATGTGCGGGCCGAGTCGGTTGGCCAAGGCGATTTTCTTGCCCCGGCCCAGGGTGACGCGCGAGGGGAGGACCACTTCGAACTGCACGTGCGGGGCCGCGCGGGTGAGCACGTCGCGCCAGAAGAGGATGTCGTCGTAGCTCTCGACGTAGGCCACGGCGCGCGGTCGGGCACGCCGGCCTTCGAGGCGGGAGGCAGCGGCGATGTAGGCAGAATTGAGTTGGGCGGAGAGGCGAGACATGGCAGTAGTTGACGAAAAAGTGCGGGACACGAGGGCAACTTGCGCGGCCGGCAGTGCGACACGGGCGGGGCGGCCGCAAAAGCAGCCGGCGGCGAGCGCCTCAGCGGGTGATGTCCTCGATTTCGGTGACGTGGTCCTCCCACCCGTCGAGGATCACGGCGGGCGAGTGGGTGGTGAGAATGATTTGCGCGCGGGGGTTGAGCGCACGCACCATCGAGATGAGTCGCTTCTGCCAATCGAAATGGAGACTCACCTCGGGTTCGTCCATGAAGAAGACGGTGGGCCGGCGGTCTTGCACGAGGGCGGTGAGCAGGAGAATGAGCATTTGCTTCTCGCCCGAGGAGAGCACGTAGGGCGAGAGGGGCTCATCGTATTGGAGGAAGCGGAGCTCGTTGCTCGAACGGTCGAGGTGCTTGCCGGTTTCGCTGAAGAGGTCGTCGATCAGGTCGCGAAACTGCGTCTTGGCCGCGGCGGCTTCGGCGGCTTCCTCGCGGGCGGTGTCGCTGCCCTCGGTGAGGAGCGCGATCATGCGGTTGCCCACGTTCACTTGGTAGTCGAGATAGCGGCGTTGCAAGCGGTAGAGTTGCCAGTCGAGTTCGGTGACGATGGCCCCGTCGGCGAGGGTGGCGATGCGCTCGGCGGGGAGGATGCGGCTGTCGACGGAGCGAACGAGATCATAGCGCACGAGTTCGGCATCGTCGGGGGCGAGGGTGAGGGCCACATCGTCGTGTTGTCCGCCGCGCAGGGTGCCGGAGGGCGCGAGGTGGGCGGCGCGCTGCACGAGGCGGGCGAGGATGGTGCTCTTGCCGGCGCCGTTTTTGCCGCTGAGCACGTTGACATCGGGCCGCAGCGTCCAGTCGATGGGCTTTCGCCCGTTCCAAAGACTGCTGATCTCGATGCGTCGGATGTGAGTTGCGTAGTGAAAATCCATGTGCCTGGGAGTTTTGTGACCGCGGGGGGCGGTGTGCCGACAAATATAAGCATAAAAGCGGAGCCGATCGCCACCTTCGGTCGCCAAAAGGGTGGAAAACGTCGATTTTCGCCCCTTTTTCGTCGGGTCGTTTCGCTTTGTTATGACAGCCGTCGCGACGTAAGTGCGTGACAATGGGTAACTTTGCGGCACAGAATACGAAAATACGACGGCCTTTTCGGCTTTGTGATTGACAAAGTGCAAGCGGCCGCCCCACAGACTTAACGATTTCTCCCCATGAAGAAGGTACATTATCTCCCCCTTGCCCTACTGTTGGGCGCCGGCGTGGCGTTTGCCGCCCCTCGGCGCGTGATCACGGGCACTGTGGTCTCGCAGAAAGACGGGCGCCCCCTCGAGTTGGCCACCGCTCGCCTGGTGCTGCGCGCCGACACCACGAAGTTTTTGGCCGGTGCCGTGACCGACAGCCTCGGGCGCTTCCGCATTGTCACCGACACCACGGCCGCCCTGCGGCTGCGCGTGGGCTTCGTGGGCCTGCGCTCTGCGGGGCGCGACGTGAACTTCGCCGCGGGCGGTGCCGACAGCCTCGATGTGGGCACGCTGGCCCTGGCGGGCAACGACATGGCCCTGCGCGCCGCGGTGGTGAGCACGGCCGCCGCTCGCGTCGAACAGCAGGGCGACACCACGGTGTTCAACGCTTCGGCCTTCCGCACGGCCGAAGGCTCCACGCTCGAGGCGCTCGTCAAGCAACTGCCGGGGGCCGAGGTGAGCGACGACGGCACGGTGAAGGTGAACGGCAAGACGGTGAAGGAATTTCTCATCAACGGCAAAGACTTTTTCAAGGGCGACACGAAGGTGGCCATGAAGAATCTGCCCACCCACCTCGTCTCGCGCCTGAAAACCTACGACAAGAAGAGCGACTACGCCGAGCAAACGGGCGTGGACGACGGCGAAGAGAGTTTTGTGCTCGACATCACCACCAAACGTGAGCTCAATCAGAGCCTCATCTCCAACCTCGACCTGGCGGGCGGACGCGACGACAAGGGCGACGGCCTCTACTCGGCCAAACTCATGGCCATGCGCTTCACCGACCGCTCGCGCGTGGGCCTCATCGCCTCGCACAACAACGTGGCCGACCGTGGTTTCGGCGGTCCGCGGGGCTTCTGGGGCAACAACGCCGGGCGCACCACTTCGACCATGGCGGGCACCGACTTCTCGTGGGACAACGGCCGCGGCAAATTCGAAGCCGGCCGCCTCGAACTGGGGGGCAACGCCATCTACTTCCGCAACGACAACCGCACGGAGACCATCTCGTCGATCGAAAACTTCGTCACCGCCACGCAAAAGGGGAGCTTCGACGCGGCGCACGCCGACAGCCACGGCCTGAACCAGGACTTCCACGCCCGCCTGCGCCTGAAGTGGAACCCCGACTCGCTCACGCAACTTTCTTTCCGCCCTAACTACGACTTCAGCACGGGCCGCACGACGCAAAACTCGCGCTCGGCCTCGTTCGACACCGATCCCTTCGCGCGCTACGGGGTGAGTGCCGTCGACGACGTGCTGGCGCGCGTTCACAAAACCCGCTTTGTCGGCGACACGGTGCACGTGGCCGACGATTTCCTCAAGAACGTCAACACGCGCTACGACCTTTCGCGCACCACCACCCACAAGGTGGAAGGCGAACTCAACCTCACGCGCCTCATCGGGGGGCGCAACGGCCGCAACATCGCCTTCGAAGCGCGCGGCGGCTACACCACCACCGCGGCCGACGCCTATTCGCGTGCCGACCTCTACAAGCGCGTGAAGGCCGACGCCGCCGGACCGCGACTGGCCGCGGGCGGCACACACCAGTTCTCCGACCGCCCCTCGACGCAGTGGAACTATCGCGTGGGCCTCTCCTACGTGCAACCGCTCGTGGGCAAACTCCTGCTCGAAACCCGCTACGGTTACGAACACAAATACACAACGGGCGACCGCACCCTCTACAACCTTCTGAGCCTCGACGGCTACAACACGCTGAGCGACTTCCTGAGTGCGCACACCGGCTTGGGCACGATCTCGCAACTCTACGTGCCGGGCTCGTCGAGCACCCTCTCGTGGCTCGATCCCGCCCAACTGCTCAGCCGCCTCAACGCCGACGACGTGCAAGCGGCCGTGCGCGATGCCCAAAACTCGCAGCACGCCACCTATCGCTACGACAACCACCGCGTGAACCTCGGCCTGCGCTACAACGTGGGCGCCGTGCGCCTCTCGGCCGGCGTGCAGTTCTCGCCCGAACGCACCCGCCTGCAATACGAGCGCGCCAGCATCGGCCGCATCGACACCGTGCGCAATGTGCTCAACTTCGCCCCCAACGTGCGACTGCGCTATGCGTTCTCGAAAACCGCCAACCTCGATTTCAACTACCGCGGACGCTCCTCGCAACCCTCCATGACGCAGCTCATCGGCGTGGTCGACAATGCCAACCCCCTCCGCATCTCGGTGGGCAACCCCGGGTTGCGCCCCGTGTGGAACCACGAGATGCACCTCTTCTATAATGCCTACAACGCCGAACGCCTGCAGGGCCTCATGGCACACGCCGACTTCACCCTCTCGACGGGCAACATCTCGCAACTCACCGTCTACGACGACGTGACGGGCCGCCGTTTCACCCGCCCCGAAAACATCGATGGCAACTGGAACGCCGCGGCCGGCCTGACTTTCAACACGCCGCTCGATCGCGCCAAGGTGTTGAACCTCGCCACCTCGACCGATGCCAACTTCACCCGCTCGGTGGGTTACGTGGCCACTTCGGGCGCCGCCTCCGCCCTGCCCGACGCGCCTTCGCTGCGTGAGGTGAACGCCCTCTTCGCCGGCGTCGTGGCCGACAAGAGCCGCACCGCCGTCACCGCCCTCTCCGAGCGCCTCGATCTGTCCTACCGCCGCTCGTGGTGGGACGCCACTCTCAACGGACGCGTGGCCTACCAGCACTCCAACTCCTCGCTGCTCACCACCGGCCGGCTCGACACCTGGAGCTTCGCCTACGGGGCGGAGGCCAACTTCACCCTGCCTTGGGGCATGACTTTCTCCACCGATCTGCGCATGACCTCGCGCCGCGGTTTTTCGACCTCGGCCTTCAACACCAACGAGCTCGTGTGGAACGCCTCGGTCTCGCAGTCGCTGCTGAAAAACAAGGCCCTCACCCTGCGCCTGGAGGCTTTCGACCTCTTGGGCCGGCAGAGCGAGATCAGCCGTTCGCTCACCGCGCTGGCACGCACCGACTCGTGGACCAACATGCTCAACCAATACGTGATGCTCCACGCCATCTACCGCCTCAACATCTTCGGCGGTGCCAAAATGCCCGAGCCGCCTGAGGGCCACGGCCCCGAAGGTCGCCCCGGCGGCAAGTTCCGCCCCGTCATGCCCCCTCCGGGTGGCGGACACGGCGGCCCCGGCGGTCGAGGCCCGCGCTTCTGACCCGCGGCACGCTTGCTTCTGACCTGCGGCACGCTTGCGCCCAGGACAACACGCACCCCGCTTGCACCGACTCACGGTGCAGGCGGGGTGTTTTGCGTGGAGGCGCTCGGGCGGGCCCGAGGAGGGCGGCGCCCCACCGCGGGGCAAGCACAAGCCGCTTCGGCACACGGCGCGAAACGACGACACCGACCGCCGACGCCGAGGGGGCACTCGGGCGGACGGGCACGACTTGCGCACCGACGGAGCTCGCGGTGCTCGCAAAAAAGCGGCGACCGGCCGACGAAAACCCGCAGCTTTTGTGCCATAACGCCCCGCTTTCTTCGTCGCGGCGGGAGCGCGGCGGCAAAAGGCCGAAAAGCAGCGCGAAACCACGGGCACAATCGCCGAAAGGACGAAAACATTAACTTCTCATCGCCGAATCATCAGCAAAAACACGTTTTCACGCCGTGCACTTCCGGGGAAATGCAGGCCGAAATTCGCACCTTTCGTCGGTTAAGAGGGAAACAAAGGGCGGAGTATTCATTTTATTTCAAGGCTTCCCGAACGAAAAACAAAAAAAGAATCGACAACGCACAGAAGGCTGCGGCGCAAATTGTGCATTTTCACGCTTCGACCCACTCACTTTGTCCACTCGTCCAACGACTGCCCGCGTCGACGCTCAAAATCAACGATTTGCTCTTTCGCTTCGTGGGGCATAATGGGCAAAGGACGGCCGCTTCGGGTGCGCAATTTCCCGTTTTTCGTGCAAGTCTGACGACAAAAACCGGTTATTTCCCCTCCGAAGGCCGTTAATTCCATTCCAAAAATTGGTCAACTTGCAGTTTATTCAGATATTTGTGGCAGCAACTTACCGAAATGTGCGGTCGCCGTCGCCGCCTCACCCCCTTTCCCTCACAAACGTCAAGATGAAACAACCCCTTCCCCCTCCCCTCCGTCTCGCCACCCCCACCCTGCTGCGCCGAAGCGCAACGGCCCTCGTTGCGCTCCTCGTGCTGCTCCTCTGCCTCCCACAGCGTGTGGCGGCCCAGGGGTGCCCGACGTTGGACACGGGCGACTTCACCGCCACCCTCATTGCCGCCAACAGCGACTGCCACACCCCGGCTCGCCTCTCGGTGGTTTACCGCAACGCTGTGGCGGGTTTCACGGCCATGACCTACAGCGTGTCGAAAGATCGCACGACCTGGGGCACACCGGTGGTGA
>CAJPJR010000048.1 GCA_905369775.1 Prevotellaceae bacterium UBA1746 | reverse complement strand
GAGAGAGTTACAATAAACACCACGCCGGGCTCTACGGCTACCGCAAACCGACCACGCCACAACTGGACCGCTTGCGCCGACACGGGGAGTTGGTGGTGTTTGACGACGTGGTCACGCCGTGGAACCTCACCAGTAGTGCGTTCAAAGCCTTTTTGTCGACGCACAGTGCCGACCAACCGGGCACTTGGGCCGACGGGGTGCTCTTCCCCCTGCTGTTTCGCCGTGCCGGCTTCAAGGTGGCTTTTGTCACCAACCAATTTTACAAGAGCGTGTCGCAGGGATCCATCGACTTCAACGGTTCGTTCTTTCTCAACGATCCGCATCTCGACAGTCTTTGCTTCGATTTCCGCAATCGCTTCCGCAGTCGCGACGATCGCTCCATCACCCATTTGCTCGAAGACTACACGCCGGGACGTCGAAATCTCTATTTGTTGCATCTTTGGGGGCAACACATGGAATACGACCGCCGCTTTCCGCCGGAACAGGCCCACTTCCGTCCGGAAGACTACGACCGCCCGGATCTCGACGGGGTGCAGCGGCAAATCGTTGCCGACTATGACAACGCGACCCGCTACAACGACGCCGTGCTGGCGCGCATTCTCCGTTATTTCCGACGGCGCGACGCGGTGGTCATCTATTTTGCCGACCACGGTGAGGAGGTTTACGATGACGGCGTGAACCGCTACGGCAGAATCCACAGCGACACACCGTCGCCCGCCGTGATTCGCCACGAATACGAGGTGCCGTTCATGATTTGGGGCTCGCCCACTTTCAGACAGCGCCACCCTGCCGAAGCAGCGCGCATTCGTGCGGCGCGCCACCGCCCGTTCTCGCACGACGACCTCCCGCATCTCTTGCTCGGCCTCGCGGGCATCGCCACTTCGCACTATGACCGCACACGCGATCCCCTGTCGGACGACTTCGTGCCCCACAAACGGTGGCTCCGCGGGAGAAAAATAGACTACGACCAAAGCTTACGACCGAAAACTCACTCATGCTCAACAAACAAGACACCGGCGCACTGAAAGGCCTCGCGATTTTGTGCATCGCCATCCACAATTTCTGCCACTGGCTGCCGATGGCGGTGCACGAAAACGAATATGTGTTTCGCCTTGAAGACAGTTTCAAGCTGCTGCACTACGTGGAAAATTTTCGCCCCCACGTGTTACTCAACGTGTTCTCGCATTTCGGGCACTACGGTGTGCCGGTGTTTCTCTTCCTGAGTGGCTACGGACTGGTGTGCAAGTACGAGCGTTCGACGCCGGGCGGCCTCATGGCGGGTGCCCCCTCCCCGGCGTCGGGCGGCAGCTCCCCGGCGCTCCCCGGCGGAGCACAATTTGTGCGCACGCACATCGTGAAATTGTGGCAACTGATGCTGCCGGCCCTGCTGCTGTTCGTCATTACGCAATTTACCTTCCGCGGCAGTTTCGAAAAAGAATGGAGCTGGGCGCTGCGATTGGTGACCTTCACGGCCAATCTCTTCCCGACAGTCAACATGATCTTGGGACCGTGGTGGTTTTTCTCGCTCATTTTGCAATGCTACCTCCTCTATCGGTTCGTTTTCGCCCGCCGACGCTCGTCAGGGTGGCTGTGGGGCGTGACGGCCCTCACACTATTGCTGCAAATGGGGCTTTATGCCACTGATTTCCACTTCGAATGGAACGGCGAAACGGTCTATGCCCTGGAATATTACCGCTACAATGCGCCGGGACACCTGCTGGCTTTTGCCTTTGGTCTCGAGGCGGCACGGCGGCAATGGACTTTTCCACTGTGGATGGCGCCCGTCGGCGTGGTGCTCACCGTGGTTTCGGCCTTCAACGTGTGGCTCTGGTTTTTCTCGCCCATTTTTGCGGTGCTGGGCACCGTGCCTTGGATTCAACTCCTGCGCCGCAGCAACGTGCTCTACACTTATGCGGCGGCATTGGGTGGTATTTCGGCGGCGGTCTTTGCTTTCCACCCCATCGTGCGCCACTATCTGATCATTCCCGCGAGCGATGCGCTGAAACAACATCAATACGTTCAACTCTATGGCGTGATTTGCCTCTATCTCGTGCTCACACTCGCTGTGGCCCTCCTCTACCGGACGGTGCAGCGGAGCCTGAAACGAAAAAGCGGATCGCGACCTTAAAAAATATACTGTTCTATGCTTACACACGAACAACGCGAAGACATTTCCCGCGCCGTCGAAACGATGCGCCGCGGAGGGGTGATTCTCTATCCCACCGACACCATCTGGGGCTTGGGCTGCGACGCCACAAACGCCGAGGCGGTGGCGAAAATCTATGCCATCAAACGGCGCGAAGACGCCAAAGCGCTCATCAGTTTGGTGGACAGCGAAGCAAAAATCGACTTCTACGTGCCCGATGTGCCCGACGTGGCGTGGCAGCTCCTCGAGGTGGCCGAACGCCCGCTGACCATTATCTATGACAACGTGAGAAATCTCGCGCCCAACCTCAAGGCCGAAGACGGAAGCGCCGCTTTGCGCATCACCCGCGAGGAGTTTAGCCGAGAACTCTGCTGCCGCATGAAAAGAGCGGTGGTGAGCACCTCGGCCAACCTCAGCGGACAACCGGCTCCGCGGCGCTTTGCCGACATTCCCGCCGAACTGCGCGACGCGGTCGACTATGTTTGCACCTCGCGACGCGACGAAAAAGACAATGGATTGGCTTCGTCGATCATCAAACTCACGGCTTCTTCGGAAGTGACCGTGATCCGCGAATGAGTTCTCCCCCTACTTGCTTTTAAGATCGACGTTCATGTCTGCTATTTCCCGTGACTTTCTGTCTAATCTCAGCCTGCCTTCGCCCTTGGGATTGCCGAAATGGCTGTTTCGACTCACGCAAGGTCGTCTCACACAGCGGCATTTTGTGCTCATTCTGAGCTTCTGCGTGGGACTCGCTTCGGGCATTGCGGCCAACCTCCTGAAATGGTTCATCCATTTCGTCGAACATTGGCTGACACACAACTTTACTGTCGACAGTTCCAACGCGCTTTACTTGGTTTACCCCGCGGTGGGCATTCTCCTCTCTGCGCTTTTCATCCGCTATGTGGTGCGCGACAACATCGGACACGGCATTACCAAAATTCTCTACGCGCTTTCGCGCAATCAAGGCTTTATCAAAACCCACAACACGTGGTCGTCGATCGTGGCCTCGGGCATAACGATCGGATTCGGCGGATCGGTCGGTGCAGAATCGCCGGTGGTGCTCACCGGATCGGCCATCGGCAGTAGCATCGGGCGGTGGTTTCACCAAGATCACCGCACGCTGATGATTTTAGTGGGCTGCGGCGCGTCGGGAGCTATCGCCGGAATTTACAAAGCCCCGATCGCCGGACTGGTTTTCACCATCGAAGTGCTGATGATCGACCTGACGATGTCGTCACTCGTCCCGTTGCTCATCTCTTGCGCGACGGCGGCGTGCGTCACCTACTTTCTTTCGGGCGGAACCACCATGTTTCAGGTCACGCTCAACGATCCTTTCGTCGTGTCGCGCGTGCCGGGTACCATTCTCCTCGGGTTAGTGTGTGGCATTTCGTCGCTCTATTTCACCCGAACCATGATTGCTTTCGAGGGTGTCTTCGCGTCGTGCAAGCACTTCATGGTGCGTTATGCCTTGGGAGCCTCCGTGTTGGCGCTGCTCATCTTCCTTTTTCCGCCGCTCTACGGAGAGGGATACAACGTGGTGGGGATCTTGATCGGCAATGCCGGCTCGCCGGAACCGACATCGGTGCTGAACAATTCGTTCTTCTACGGACATGACAACTACTTGTTGCTGTTCATTGCCCTCATTGCCCTGGTCAAAGTTTTCGCTTCTACCGCTACTACAGGCGGAGGCGGGTGCGGTGGTACGTTTGCTCCCTCTATTTTCTTGGGATGTCTCACCGGCTATGTTTTTGCCGGGGTGTGGAACCGGATACAGCCCTTCGGTCTGATGATGCCCTCCACCAATGCGTGTCTCTACGGCATGGCCGCTGTGATGAGCGCCGTGTTTCATGCGCCCCTCACGGGAGTTTTCCTCATTGCTGAGCTGACCGGAAGCTACCAACTCCTGGTTCCGCTCATGATTGTCTCGGCAGTGAGCTACATCACGGTGAGAAGCATCGAACCACACAGCATTTATGCCATGCGTCTGGCGCGGCAAGGGCATCTGCTCTCGCATCATAAGGATCAAAGTGTGATTGCTTTGATGAATCTCAACAATGTGATCGACAAAACTCGCCCCGTTCTCAGTCCCGAAATGACGCTCGGACACATGTTGCAGGTGGTGGCCAACAGCAAACGCCTGCACTTTGCGGTCTGCGCCCCCGACGGCACGCTGCTGGGTCAAATCAATCTCAACAATATCCGCCACATCATCTTCCGATCGGAGCTGTATCAGCAATTCACCGTGCGCGCTTTGATGTCGACGCCTTCGGCTGTTTTGCGCACCGACGACGGGATGTTGGCCATTATGGACAAGTTTCAAATCGACGACGCGGGAACTTTGCCCGTCGTCGACCCCGAAAATCATTTCGTAGGCTACGTGAGCCGCGCAAAACTCTACAGCGACTATCGGGAAATCATGAAGGATTTCTCCGAAGACTAACGCTTCAAACCCATTACCCCATGACTTACCGCCAAGAACAGATAAAACCCTACTCGGAAGAGGGGGCAAAGGGCCAACAAGTGGAACGCATGTTCGACAGTATCGCCCATTCCTACGATTTACTCAACCACACGCTCTCGCTCGGCCTGGACCGTTCGTGGAGAAGAGCCGCCGTCGACAGCTTAAAGCCCTACGCGCCGCAGCAAATCCTCGACATCGCCACAGGAACGGGAGACTTTGCGCTCCTCACCATGGAGCGTTTGCAACCGCAACACATTACAGGCGCCGATCTCTCGGAGGGCATGCTGGCCGTCGGGCGAGAAAAGGTGGAAAAGGCGGGGTATGCCGATCGCATCACGCTGTGCAAAGAAGATTGCATGGCGCTTTCGTTCGCCGATGACACGTTCGACGCGCTAACTGTCGCGTATGGTGTGCGCAACTTCGAGGACCTCGATCGCGGGCTGCGCGAAATGCGCCGCGTGCTCCGGCCCGGCGGTCGATTGGTCATCATTGAACTCACAAGTCCCGTGAGCTTTCCCATGAAACAACTCTTCTGGCTCTACGCCCACGCCTGGATGCCCACCGTGGGCCGACTCATTTCGCGCGATGCACGGGCCTATCAGTACCTACCCGCCACGATGGAGGCCTTCCCGCAGGGCGAAGTGATGAAAGCAGTGATAGAAAAAGCAGGATTCCGCAAGGTTGAATTCCGGCGCTTCACGTTTGGACTCTCCACCCTCTACACAGCAGAAAAATAATCCCGTTTTCGGCTCATGCAACAGTACGGACTCATCGGACACCCCCTCGGACACAGTTTTTCCGCCGCCTTTTTCGCAGAAAAGTTCGCCCGCGAGCACATCGATGCGCGCTATGAGAATTTCGACCTCGCCGAAGTGAATGACCTCCGCGACTGGGTGAGTGCGCACCCCGAGTTAGTCGGCTTCAACGTGACGATTCCTCACAAACAAGCCGTCGTGCCGCAACTCGACTCCCTTTCGCTCGAAGCGGAAGCCGTCGGTGCGGTGAATGTGGTGCGTGTGCGGCGGACCGACGGCGGTGGGTTGCGACTGGACGGGCACAATTCGGACCTCCTCGGCTTCACACGCAGCATCGCCCCCCTACTCTGTCCGCACCATCGCCGTGCGCTCGTGCTCGGCACAGGCGGGGCGTCGAAAGCCGTCGTGGTCGGGCTGCGCCGCTTGGGGGTAGCCTCCACTTACGTGAGTCGGCGTGCCGCCTCTCCCCTACCGGTCGACGGCGTCCCCGTGCCGGTGATCACTTACGCCGAACTTTCGGCACCGGTGCTCGCTGCGCACACCGTGATCGTCAATGCTTCGCCGGTGGGCATGGCACCGGCCGTGGAAAACGCCCCTGATCTGCCCTACGGTGCCCTCACTTCCACTCATCTCTTATATGATCTCATCTACAATCCCGCTGAAACTCGCTTCCTCCATGAGGGGAAATTGCGCGGTTGCACGGTGAAAAACGGTCTGGAGATGCTGCATTTGCAAGCGTTGGAAGCCTGGGATTTCTGGAATGCGCCGCACGCGTAAACCGTCGCCGCCTCCTTCGGCACGGCGCCACGGCAATCCACGAAGAAACCGGGTGGTGAACTCACAAAAGTTCACCACCCGGTTTGCATTCAGGGGCTAGAAAAGCCCGACCCTCGCGGGGCGCACGGCGCCCAATGGGCAGGTTGCCGCCAATCACTCAATCTTGTCGATAGCCGTAGGCTTCAAGTCGGCGATCGTTCTGGCGCCAATCTTTGTCGACCTTGACAAAAACTTCAAGGAAGATGCTCTTTTGGAAAAACTTCTCCAGCGTCTTGCGTGCCTCGGTCATCACTTTCTTGATCGCCACGCCTTTGTGACCGATAATGATGCCCTTTTGGCTGTCGCGCTCCACATAAATCAAAGCGCGTATGCGAATATTTTTCTCGGCCTCCTTAAATTCTTCGACCACCACCTCACAAGCGTAGGGAATCTCCTTGTCGTAGTACAAAAGTATCTTCTCGCGGATGATCTCCGTAACGAAAAAGCGCGCAGGCTTGTCGGTCCATTGGTCTTTTTCGAAGTAAGGCGGCGAATCGGGGAGCAATTCCTTGATGCGCGCCAGCACGCTGTCGACCCCGAACTTGGCTTGCGCAGAAATGGGGAAGATTTCGGCCTGCGGCAAGACTTCTTTCCAGGCTTCGATGAGTTTCACAACGCCGGCCTGGTTGGAAAGATCGATTTTGTTGATCAACACCAAGATAGGCACCTGCATGCGCTGCACCTTTGTGATGAAATCGGCATTCTTGTCGGGTTTCTCCACCACATCGGTCACGTAGAGCAAGACATCGGCGTCCTGCAACGCGCTTTCGGAGAAGGCGAGCATCGATTCTTGGAGTTTGTAGTTGGGTTTCAACACGCCCGGGGTGTCCGAAAACACGATTTGCGAGTCGTCTGTGTTGATAATGCCCATGATGCGGTGGCGCGTGGTTTGCGCCTTGAAGGTAGCGATCGAAATGCGCTCGCCCATGAGGAGATTCATGAGCGTTGATTTGCCGACATTGGGGTTGCCGACGATATTGACGAAACCGGCTTTGTGCATAGTTGGGAAAAGAAGGGCGCGGCCTTTCGGACCGGGAAGCCGAAGGGTCGCGCCGAGATGAGAAATGAGCGTTGCGTGAGAAAAACGTTACTGGCCGTCGTAGCCCCACTTCATGTAAGCCGCACCCCAAGTGAAGCCGGCGCCGAAAGCCGTGAGGATGATGTTGTCACCCTTCTTGAGTTGCTTCTCGTAGTCCCAGAGGGCGAGCGGAAGTGTGCCGGCCGAGGTGTTGCCGTAGCGCTGAATGTTGAGCATCACCTTGTCCATCGAGAGATTGAGGCGCGAAGCCACGGCTTCGATGATGCGCACGTTGGCTTGGTGGGGCAAAACCCAGGTGATGTTGTCGCCGTTCAGTCCGTTGCGCTCGGCCACGAGCGCGCAAGCGTCGCTCATGTTGGTCACGGCAAAGCGATAGACCGTGCGACCCTCCTGGTGGAGCTTGTGCATCTTGTGATCGATGGTGAAATAAGAGGGCGGGCAGGCCGAACCGCCGGCCTTCATGCAGAGGAAGGGCATGCCCTTGCCGTCGGCGCGGAGGTGACTGTCTTTCCATCCAAGATCTTCGGTGGTGGGTTCGACGAGCACAGCACCTGCACCGTCACCAAAGATAGGACAAGTGGCGCGGTCGGTGTAATCGACGATGCTCGACATCTTGTCGGCGCCGACTACGACGATCTTCTTGTAGCGTCCGCTCTGGATCATGGACGAGGCGATGTCCATGGCGAAGAGGAATCCGCAGCAAGCGGCTTGGAGATCGACACAGAAGGCATTTTTCATGCCCAAGCGGCCCACAACTACGCTCGACGTGGTGGGGAAAGGATAGTCGGGCGTGGTGGTGGCGAGAATCAGGCATTCGACTTCCTGAGGATCGGTGCCGGTCTTTTCGAGCAACTGCTTAACGGCCTTGCGTGCCATGTAGGACGTGCCGAGACCTTCCTCGTTGAGGATGCGGCGCTCCTTGATTCCGATGCGCGACATGATCCATTCGTCGTTGGTGTCGACCATGCGCGAAAGTTCTTCGTTGTTGAGGACGTATTCGGGTACGAATCCGCCCACGCCGGTGATAACGGCATTGATTTTTTCCATGAGAGGAGAAAAAGAATAGGGGGTGATGTTCGTGCTTTGTCGGTGTGCCAAGAGAGAGCTAATGAAACTGGTCGCCTTCGGGAGCAAGCGGCGTAGCGACTTCGCTCAATCTCTCTGTTTGCACGTGCGGGTGACGAACCTGACCACAGGCTCGACGGGCAGGCGGGACGTCTGCCGTCGGGGCATGCCGCACGGGGTGCGAGATGCGAGAAAACAAAGATGCGGTTTCCGCTCGCTCCGGAGAGTGACCGAAAACCGCAAAATGTTCGTCCTAAATTTACTCGGCCACTTCGTCCTTGACGATTGCGAGCTTGCCGCGATAGTAGCCGCAAGTGGGGCAAACCGTGTGGTAGATGTGGAAAGCACCGCAGTTGGCGCACTTGGCGAGCGTGGGAGCTACGGCCTTGTCATGGGTGCGACGCTTGAGGGTGCGGGTCTTGGACTGTCTTCTTTTAGGATGTGCCATGGTGTGATATGTTTATTTGTTTGTTTCGTTGGAATCTGTGGGGCTCGCGCGGCACGCCTCCGAAGTTGCCAACCACGTTCACCGCTAGGCATGGTGAACTGAGGGTGCGGGCGCGATGTGTTATGGAGGACGATGCGTCACGCCTCGTCGTCTGCGGAATCCTCCTCGGCGGAGAAGCGGTCGAGCATGTCGGCGTCGCATTCCGAGCGGCGATGTACGCGCTGGGTCGGGAGGTTCAGGAGAAGACTCTCCATCAATTCCCACGACACATCGAAGTTGACCTGCGAGAAGGGAATGACGATGAGATCGGCATCGGCACTGTCGTTGTCGTCATAGCCCACTTGCACCGTTTCGTCGAAGGCAACGGGGAGTTGCACGGGACGGAGGCACCGATCGCACGGTACGCTCACCTGCCCTTCGCCGCGAAAGCGAATGGAATAAGTGTCGCCGGCATTGCGATGCACACGAACTTGCACACACAAGTGGCCGCCGAGCACTTCCGACTGCTCGCTGTCGGCGAAAAAAGCATCGTCGACGCTGAGATCGCGAACCCAATCTGATTGGGCGGCTTCGCGAAGTGGTACTATGAATTCGTCTCTGTTGGACATAATCGACTGCAAAGTTACATCTTTTCTATGAATAACAACAGGTTGCGCGCACAAAATGTAAGTCAGCGCATGCTTTTTCTGCATTGCACACGCTCCGGCGGCATTTCGCAGCCTGCTTTGTGCTCTCCATCCAGGGGCTATGGATGCACCCGTGCGGGACTTCGATTCGGCGGCGGACACGCAGCAAGCAGAAGGCGGGAGTGCGCGACGGGAACCGGCGGGGCATCGGGGAAAAACGGGGGACTTTTCGCGAAAATTGTGGGGATTTTCGTGGCAAAGTGGGGCGTTTTTCGCCGGTGGGCGGCGAGTGCTTGCTGCACCTCGGGGGGAATGATGGCGGCCTTGCGGCAAAGGGGGAAAGAGAGGAGAGAAAGCCGCGGAACACGGGACAGAACGACACAAAAAAGTCCCGAAGACTGCGGGATGTCGCGGTCTTCGGGACGAAATGTGGGGGCTTGCCGCCGAAACAAACGGCAGGCGCTTCGGGTCTACGCTTATTTGTTTTCGTCGGTGGTCGGTGCCTTGTCGATGAGATCGAGGAACTGATCGAGCTTGGGCGTGATGATGATTTCGGTGCGGCGGTTGCGCTGACGTCCGAGCTCGGTGTCGTTGGTGGCCACGGGGTTGTACTCGCCACGTCCGGCTGCGCTCAGGCGTTTGGGGGAGATGCCGAAATCACGCTGCAGCACTTGCACCACACTCGACGCACGCAGGGCCGAGAGGTCCCAGTTGTTGCGAATGTTGGGGCGAGAGATGGGCACATTGTCGGTGTTGCCTTCCACCAAGACCTCGAAATCGCGATAGTCGGAGAGGATTTTGGCAATTTTCGAGAGCGTGGTTTTCGCACGGTCGTTCACTTCGTACGAGCCGGAGCGGTAGAGCATGTTGTCGGCCAGCGACACATAGACCACGCCCTTGAGCACTTTGACGTCGACTTCCTGCAATTCGTCGCGCGTGAGGGAGCGCGTGAGATTATTGGTGAGCACCAGGTTGAGGGAGTCGCTCTTGGTTTTGGCTTCTACGAGTTGCTTGATATAGCGGTTGGAGGCATTGATCTCGTCGACGAGCTTCGAGATGTTGATGCTACCTTGATTGTTCTGAACGAGGCTCTTGTCGAGCGATCCTTGGAGGGCGGCGTATTGGCGCTTGAGTTCGGCGTTCTGACGCTGGGCGTCGGCGAGGCGCTCTTCGAGGCTCTTGGTGCGGGTGCGCGAAGTGGCCAGATCCACTTGCGACTGGTTGTAGAGACTTTGCAGGTAGGTGTAGTCGCCTTGCAGCTTGGTGAATTCCTTTTTGCTCACGCAGCTACCGAGCGTCAGGAGCAAACCGGCCAAAGCGACCGGGAAAAACATCTTTTTCATGATAGTGAATTTTGATCGGCAGACGAAAAAAAATCGCGCTTGCCGAAGTTACACGAGGACAAAGGTAACGGCGAAGCGCGATAAAACCAAGAAAATGCCCAAACTTTGGGACATTTCGTTGACAAATCAAACTATTTTATAGACCGGCGGCGTCTAAAATGGTCTGCATCTGTTGTTGCAGCTCTTGCGCCTTTTGTTCTGCGACGCGGGCGAAGTCTTTGCCGGAATCGGCGTAGATGATGACGCGACTAGAGTTGACCAAAAGGCCGCAATCGGCGTTGAGTCCGTAGCGACACACCTCTTCGAGCGAGCCGCCTTGGGCGCCTACGCCGGGCACGAGGAGAAAATGATCGGGGACGATGCGACGAATGTCGGCAAAGAGACGGCCTTGAGTGGCTCCGACCACATACATCATGCGATCGGCTCCGGCCCAACGGCTGCTGGTGCGCAAGACGTGTTCATAGAGGGGGCGACCTTCGCCGTCGGCGATGAGTTGGAAATCGTGACTGCCCTTGTTGGAGGTGAGGGCCAGGAGGATGACCCAACGATCGGGATAGTCGAGGAAGGGGGTAACGGAGTCTTCGCCCATGTAGGGGGCGACGGTGAGGGCGTCGACGCTCGATTCGCCGAAGAAGGTGCGGGCATACATGGCCGAAGTGTTGCCGATGTCGCCACGCTTGGCGTCGGCGATGATGAACTGATCGGGATGGTGCGTGCGAAGATAGTCGACGGTTTTCTCATAGGCCTGCCATCCTTTCACACCAAAGCACTCGTAGAAGGCCAAATTGGGTTTGTAGGCCACACAATAGGGGGCGGTGGCGTCGATGATGGCTTTGTTGAAGTCGAAAATGGGGTCTTCGGCGTCGAGAAGGTGGGCGGGGATTTTCTTCAGATCGGTGTCGAGGCCAACACAAAGGAAGCTACGCTTGCGACGAATGTTGGCAATGAGCTGCTGACGGTTCATGATTTGGATATTAGGGGGTTGGATTGATGCAAATGGAGGGCCGATGTGCTCCGAGCGGGGCGTCGGCGAGCGGGCAAGGGCGTTTTTGGACTCGAGTGCTGCGGCTCGGGCAAAAAATCTCCCCCGTCGCGCAAAAGCGACGAGGGAGTGAATGGGTTGCCCTCGTGCTCGTCAGGGAGCGAGGGTGATTTTGACACAGCGGCCGAGCTCACGCGCGATGCCGACGGTGGAGATGCCGCTCTGTGTGGAGACAATGCGCGACGCGGGGACACCGAGTTGCTGCAAACGGCTCACCACGGCTTGCAAACGGCGGGCGGCCAGGCGCTCGTTGTAGGCACGGGCGCCGTCGGGCGAGGCATAGCCGGAGATTTCGACGTGGGCGGTGGGGAAACGCTGCAGGAATTGAGCGGTCTCGCGCAATTTTTTCTGTCCGGCGGCGTTGATCGTGGCACTCGATGCGCGGAAATAGAGCGTGCGACGGAAATCGCCGGGGACTTCCACCGTTTGCTCTTCACGCATAGGCTGCGGGCTTTGCACCACGGCGGAGGGCACGGTGGTGACCGTGACACCGGTGGTGGGAGCGGGCTGCAATTTCATCTGGCGCGCCAGCAGACGGTGCACCAACGTGTCGCGCTCGGCGATGAGTGCGTCGCGTTGCTGCTCGAGTTGGGCGATGCGGGCCTCGAGTTGGCGCACTTGCTTGCTTTCCTTCTCGCTGCTGCCAACGGGCAGGGGGACAGGAGTGGGCACAACGGTGGTGCGGTTCACATTGTTAAGGCGGCGCTCCAACTCTTGCTGATTGCGCAAGAGGGTTTCGAGTGTGGCTTGCTCGCCGGCGTCGTAGTTGGCACGCGTCGCGGGGGCTCCGGCCGACAAACGCTGCTCGATGGCCGACAAACGGGCGTTAATCTGGGCAAACTGCCACTGATTGAACGCGTCGTTCGCGTTTTGCGCAGTCGACTGGGGGGCCGTGGACGTGTACGCGGGTGCTGACACGAGCGGCTGCGTCACTGCTGTGCGCCCATCGAGGAGATTATAGAGCAACTGCGTGCGCAGGTAGTCGGCCGTTTCGAGATTGTGCCGATTCTGCGCCCGACGGTCGCGATAGAGTTGTGCCAATCGCTCGATGAGGGCCTGTTCGTCGACCGCAATGAGGCTGTCGCCCGGCACGGTCGCGCTGCCACGGAGCGTATCTGCGGAGTTTTGCGCAGATACGTGCACCGTGCAGGCCAATAACGCCAACAGAAGGGTGAAAATTCTGTTCATTGTGCGGAGAGATTAGGAGTTCTTGCTGTCAGTCTTCGCTTTAGTGGTCGTTCCGTTCGTGTTGTTGCGCACTTGGTTCGATCCTTTCGTGGACTGCTGCTTCTTGCCTTGCGACTGCGTTGCGGTTTGCTGCGACTGCTGCGTGTTCGTTTGCGCGGCAGGGGCGGTCTGGTTGTCATTGTTCTCGCTTTGCGCAGCAGCGGCGCGCGTACGCACGGGCACTACGGTAGCTGCTGGCGCAGCGGTCTGCGTTTTCTGTGCGGCATTGACTTGTTTCTGCAACTCGTCGATGCGTTTGAGCAACGCTTGCACCTGTGCTTCGCTCACGACTCCGGTGGTCGACTGATTGACTGCGGGAGCGGTCTGCACCGTGCCGTAGCCGGGAACGGCTTGTTGCACTGCGGCGGGCGTGATTTGGCCATTGCGCAGGGCGCTGATGAGCAAAATCTTGTCGAAGTCGCTGAGTGCGGGCGAGGTGAGGGAGCTGCGGCCGGTGGTAGCGGCGCCGGTGTTGGTGTCGCGGGCGTCGGCTGCGGCAATGACGCGACGAATGAGTTCGTCGAGCTGGGCGGGCGTCATATAAACCACACGCGAAGCGGCGGGAGCGGCGGCATTGCGCGATGCGTTGGGCGTGTTGTCTACGTGAACCGTGGTCTGCTCAACATTGCTGCGGGTGCGTTCGGCTTCCACGCGGGCGCGCTCGGTGGCAACGAGGCGGACTTGGGCCGTGTCGAGGCGGGCGGCGGCGTCTTTGAGCTGAGCATCGAGTTGCGAGAGGCGTTCGTCGTAAGCGCTACGCTGCTTGCGCAATTCTTCCTGGTTGAGTGCACGTTCGGCTGCCACGCGCGAATCGGTGTATTGGCGATAAGCTTCTACGCCCGAGCGGCCGCTGAGTCCGAGGTTGAGGCGAACACCGGCACGGTACATCCAATTGACATTGACCTTCGCGGGATCGGAGATAGCGTTGAGCTGCGGATTGTCTTTGTTGAGTAACATGGCTTCGGCGCTGCCGAAGAGGCTCACATAACGGTGGAGGGGAATTTCCAAACCTGCACCGCCGAGCGCAAACCAGCCGTTTTCGGTGGTGCCGGTGTTGCCGTTGCGATCAAGATAGGAGTCTTTGGCGTTGATGTAGCCCGCACCGAGCGAGAGGTAGGGGGTCACGCCACGACCTACGTTGAGACGCGTGATCAAGTTGGCACCGTAGATCGAAAGATCGTTGTTCGTGTTGAAAGAGAACTTGTCGGCGTCCTTGGTGTTGCGGTAGTAGAAACCGCGCACCCCGATCAGCGACGTAAAGTCTACGCCGGCCGAGAGACCGAGCATCCAAGTGTCGCGATAGAGGGCGTTGTCGCGGAAATTGAGGTAGGCGGCACTGGGTTCAACGGCGAAACGCAAACCGCGGAAGCCGTTGTTGAACGTGCGACGGTAGGCTTGCGTCACTTCGTCCTTTGAATATTGTGTGCCCCCGAGGTAAATGTCGAGCGAGGCGAGGGCATTCCAGTTGGAAAGCGTCTTGCTCTCGGTGAGCGTGGCGTATTGGCTGGAAGGAGATACGTTGAACAACATGTCGCGCAGCTCGAAAGAGAGGGCTACTCGGCGGGCGAGGTTGACTTTCAGACCGGCGCCGAGATTTCCGTAGAGCTTTTCTTCGCGAACACGCGTGCCGGTGGCTGCGGCATCGTCATAGTTGAATTTCAACACGCCCATACCGCCGAGAATGTAGGGAGTGATGCGCGCGTTGTTCCACAAATTGATCTTCACGTCGCCGCCCCAGCGCTCGTAGCTCACTTTGGCGTCTTCCACATGGGCGGCCAGATTGTGCGCGGCCGTCCAACCGACGTTGTCGAGGGTGGATTTGAGATTGAAGCTGCGCTCGTAGTTTCCGCGGAGCTCAAGAATGGGACCGAAACCGAAGCCTACGCGTGCGCCGTAGGTGGCGGTGTTGCCCAAATTGAGGTTAGAATTCCACATGGTGTAGCCT